>JAYWIC010000001.1:0-1605 GCA_043789195.1 Arenimonas sp.
TTTGTCAGCCTCGAACAGCCCGATCCGCTAACTGAACGTGAAACCGAGATTTTGCGGCTGATGGCTGGCGGGTTTTCGAACAAGGAAGTCGCCAATTCGCTCGGTGTTGCCGAGGGCACAGTGAAGAACCACGTCTCCAATATTCTCTCCAAGCTGGGTGTGCGCGACCGCACGCGCGCGGTTTTGAAAGCTTTTGAACTCAAACTCGTCTAAACAACCACCGGTAGTTCAAAAAATGTGGACTACCTCAGAAAAAGCGCGCTTCACGCTGGACCCGTGACGAGCGGGCCCGTGACCTGATATCCTCCGCCTTCCTGACGGGCGTTCAAGTCCCGGACCAGGCGTGCTTGGAGAGCCCACGAATGACCCGACTTATTGAGTTTTTAATTGCAGCCGCCATGGTGGTAGTGCTGTTTTTAGTAATAGCCTTGTTTTTGCCTGCAAAACGCGTCTTGACCTATAGCATCGAGACTAACCGTCCTGCCAATACGGTTTACGACGTCGTCAATGGGTTTCATCATTTTAAAGACTGGAATCCGCTGCTCAGCTACGACCGCAACATGAAAGTGGACATCAGCCCCGATTCATCCGCGATTGGTTCCACCCTGAAATACAATTCCAGCAAACAAGTCGTCGGTTCCGGCACGTGGACACTGGCCGAGCAGGAGCCGGGAAAAAAAGTTGCCTATAAGCTCGACACCCATTCCATTGGCAGCAACAAGACGATGATTATCACCATCGAACCGGTTGTCGCGAAAAGCAAAAACATCACCGTCAATACCAAGAACCTGCGGGTGACCCAGCAGTACACCGTGGATTACGGTTGGAATCTGTTCGGTCGATATGCCGGCATGTATGTTAATCGCAATGTTGGCGATGAAATGAAATCGGGCTTGCAAAAGCTGAACACTTTATTGGTCAGTATTCCCAAGTACGATTACAACATGCACTCCGAGCCCTTCGTTACCAGCGAATTTCCTGCACAGAATGTGCTGGTGGTTCCTACGGAAGCCAAGCGTGCCAATAACGAAGTTATTCTGGCGATGAACAACCAAATGGGTTGGGTCAAGAAAGTGATGGATGCCAACGGTCTGGTGTCAGCTGGCCCAATGCGTATTGTCACGACTGAATACACCTCGGCAGCCTACGCTTTCGATATCGTGGTACCCGTGCGTAAAGCCGGTGCTGCCCCGGCGGCTGCTGAAACCGCTCCGGCAGCGGAAGGTGAAGTGGCACCTGCCGCCGCACCGGCGCCTGTCGTGGGTGTAACCGAAAAGCTCAATATCAAAGTGGAAGGTCCGGTGAAAGCCGAATTCTATCCAGCCGTCAAAACGATCAATACCAAGTTCACCGGTTCTGCCCTGAGTCTGGTGATGGTGCGTGATATGGTGCGTGCCTATGCGCTGGCCCATGGCAAGAAGCCAACCGATCGTGCATTCGATGAGTATCTCGGCAGCATCGATACCCAGAACGATACGACTTCACAATACGTCGTGTATTGGCCGATAGAGTAAGCATTACAGCTTCAAAGGAAAGCGGGCCTTGAGCCCGCTTTTTTTTCATCAGTAGTTGGATTGCAAGCTATCATTGCCCAGGTGCATTCAT
>JAYWIC010000002.1:0-1581 GCA_043789195.1 Arenimonas sp.
GTTATAGCGCATCGAAACCGCATAGCCCCAGTCCTGCGCACGATAGCTGGAGCTTTCCGGCAAGTTGGTGATGCGGTGTCGCATTTCGTAGCGCAGATAATTGAAATTATTGCGGTCCAGATAACCGAAATCATTCAACTGCAAATCTGCACCGAGGTGCACAAAATACAGATTGTCGCGCCAGCCATCTTTCAACTCGCGGTTTACCCGAAGCTGCACGCCAGTGTCTTGCGTGTCGACACCGTTTTCCGTGATATCGGAGGCAACGAACTGCGTGACGACATTCCAGTTGTCGCTGGGCTTCCAGTGGTGATCAACCGAATAAACATTGGCTACTCGATCCAGGTACGGCCGGTTGACCTGGGTCGCCATGAAACCGAAGTCCTGTTTGCCGAAATCACGCGTCAAGCGCAGTGCATAAAAATCTCGACCAACATCGTCTGCTTCGGTTGCAGCAAAAACGCCGTAGTTCAAGTCGCCAAAACTTCCGTTTAGTTTGATCGCAGCGGTCACATCGCCGGCTGCGCTAATGGTTGGATCATCCACTTGTCCGCCAACCCGCCTCGTATAAATCAGGCTGCTGTTGCCCGCACCGAAACGGACATTGAACAGACTCTGGTTTTCGGTAAAAAACGGACGCTTGTCGCTGAAGAAAGTTTCAACGGCATCAAAATTGACCACGAGTTCATCGCTTTCCACTTGGCCGAAATCGGGGTTCAGGGTGGCAGTCAACTGAAAACTAGAATTGGGTTTCCAGTAAATGTCGGCGCCGGTATCGAACATGGAATCGCTGTTCTTGATGTCGGCAACGCCGACGACATAGGGCGTAATTGCGAAAAGTGACTGGCTATATTGCGGAATTTCGATTTTGTTGAAATCGGATAGAAAACGCGGACGGGTGTAGCTCGCTGCGGGCCATGCCATGCGCTCGCCGGTCGTTCCGATCACCCGGTCAAGATAGATACCGATCGTGCGTTTATCTCCGTTGGCTTTCTGCATCGGTGCGATGTACCAGGGAATCAGCATTTCCGCCGACCAGGTATCGCCTTCCTCACTGACGGCATGTTCCCAGATGCCATCCCAGTCATTGCTGAACCTGTTTTCATTACTGATCACGGAATCCTGGATGCCGTTTGTCAGGTTTAGCGTGAAGTTGTAGCCGACGCCGCCATTGCCGTCGTAATCGACCATCAGATTGACGCGATCCACTGCAGCATCACCGTCGCGCCGCGTGCGTTCGCGAGTTCTAGGTACCGATGAAGGTTGGGTGTTGCGGAAGCCAATCGCCAATCCTTCCGGCGTTGCAAGAATCCAGGCTTCCGTTGGATAGGGAGTGTTCGCGCCGGTCAGTGGCTGTACGAGTTTGAAATCGGTGACGTGCTGCGCACCGGCCCATTCGGCTTCGGAAATTTTTCCGTCAATGGTCACGCTGGCATCAGAAGTTGCGGCGAAGAAACCCAATACGAACCAATATTTTGCCAACAAGGTGCGCATGGACTTCTCCGGAGACTGGCAGGCATCGTAGGCGCAGTTGCCGTGTTCACCATGTGCAATAAGTCACTAGTAGAATAAAGCGCTGAT
>JAYWIC010000003.1:0-1578 GCA_043789195.1 Arenimonas sp.
TTGGTATTGCCAGCAGCGGTCCTCACTCCAATGGCTATTCCCTGATCCGGAAAATTTATGATCGTGCCGGTCGCCCTGCCGATCTCGATATTGGCGGCGAAAAATTGATCGATGCGCTGATGGCTCCCACCCGCATTTACGTCAAACCCATTCTGGCGATGCTGAAAGAGCACGCTATTCACGCGATGGCGCATATAACCGGCGGTGGTTTGTCGGAAAATATTATTCGCGTTATTCCCGATGGACTGGGTCTTGAAATTAGAGCCAGCAGCTGGCCGTTGCCGCCGGTATTCCAATGGTTGCAGAAAGAAGGGCAAGTGCCGAATCATGAAATGTGGCGCACGTTCAACTGCGGCATTGGCTTTGTGCTGGTGATTGCGGCGGATGACATCGAAAGTATTGGTGCTGCATTGGCATCACATGGCCTCGATCACTGGACGATTGGCTCGGTGGTCAAAGCCAGCGGCGACGAACGTACCCACATCACGGAATAAAACGTGACGCTAAATCCATTCCAGAAACTGTCACTGCTTTTTGTAGTGTCGGTTTTTGTTGCTACCTGGATTAACCCGCGCTGGCCGATGGATCAGGCACTACATAGTTCGTTGACTGTCGTTGGCCTAGTATGGCTGGTGTGGCATACGAAAAAATATTCGATGAAGAATCTGGATTTTTTCGCCATTTGTTTCCTGATTGCCATTCACTGCGTCGCTGCCCGCTGGCTTTATTCCAACGTGCCGTATGATGAATGGTGCATATCGCTTTTCAACTGGTCACCGCAGCAGGCCTTCGGTTTTGAACGCAATCACTTTGATCGACTGATCCATTTTCTTTACGGTATCTGCTTCATGCCGGCGGTCGCGAATTTCATTCGCGTAAAAAACAATATCAGCATGCGTTCTGCACTAGCGATTGGCCTGATGATCATTATGGTGAGTAGCTTGGTGTACGAATGGGCCGAATGGTTCATCGCGCTAAGCATGTCACCCGATCAAGCCGAAGCTTACAACGGGCAACAGGGTGATGTCTGGGACGCACACATGGACATGTTGCTCGCAACACTGGGCGCCGCATCGACAATTCCGTTTTTCAAAAAATAAATGACCTCGACAACACCACAAGCATTCCGAATCGCCGTACTTGCTTCCGGTCGCGGCAGCAACTTGCAGGCGATACACGCTGCCTGCCTGAACGGTCACCTGATGTCGAAAATTGTCGGTGTATTTTCAGACAAGCCCGGCTCCGGCGCGATTGCATTTGCCAAACAGCAAGGCATCCATTTTGCGGCAGTAAAACCAGGCGATTTCAGCTCACGTGAAGCTTACGATGAACACCTATTCAGTCTGATTGAAGCCGTTCAGCCTGATCTCATTGTGTGTGCCGGATATTTGCGTCTCATCTCCGCCAATTCGGTGCAAAAAGTCCTTAACCGCATGATCAATATCCACCCTTCCCTACTGCCGAAATTTCCGGGTTTACGCACGCATGCTCGCGCACTGGAAGCCGGTGAAACATTGCATGGCGCAAGCGTTCATTCTGTCATTCCAGAGTTGGATGCCGGCCGCGTGCTGGCACAAG
>JAYWIC010000004.1:0-5363 GCA_043789195.1 Arenimonas sp.
CTTCCATGTGCCATTCAATGCTTCGGTCGACAGATCAAACGTGGTGGTCTTGTTGATGTTGTCGGTGCCGGCGCCGGTACGGTTCCAGATGTTGTACAAGCTGCCATCCGGTGCGACCAGGTCCACTTTTAAGTCACCTTGGTAGGTGTGGACGATCGCAACGGTGACCGATGCCGTGCTTGGTGCATTACCGGTACGGCCAGACACCGTGATCGGGCTATCGACCGTGACGTTGTCGCTGATCGTGTAATCCGCGGTGTTGGTATAGGTTTGTGTCGAGCCACCACCGCCACCTGCCGTGTAGCTACCGGTCAAGCTCATTCCCGAGAAGGCCGCATAGGCTTTCAAGCGAACGTAGTAGGTGCCAGCTTGTGCGGTCGCGATGTTGCAGGTTTCTGCATTGCCCGAAGCATATGGACGGCAGTCATACACGGTGTCGGTAGGCGCACTGCCGAACTTGACGTACATATCGGAATCACCGGTACCACCGGCTGTCACGAACTTCAGACCGGTAGCGCCCGCTGGCACGACCATCGTGTAGTTCAAGGAAGCACCCGTGGCAGCTGCAAGACCGGTCACGGCAACGCCGTTCGAAAGAACGGTTCCGCCGCCACCACCCGTCTGCGTTGTTGCCGTCGAGGTGCTGGAATACGCGCCGTTATTGCCAGCGACATCATAGGCACGAACGCGATAGCTATAGCTGGTCGATGCCGTCAGACCGGTGTTGGCATAGCTGGTCGATGTCGACGTCGCCACTTGGGCAAAGCTGGTGCAGCCTGCATCAGAGCAACGTTCGATTTTGTAACCCGCAAGACCGGAACCACCGCTATCGGTGGCAGCGGCCCAGCTCAGATTGATCTGGCTACTGCTGGCAACCGTTGCGCCGAGACCACTGACGGTAGTTGGAGCCGTTGTATCGGCTGTGCCACCACCCGCCGCATCAACCACTGCTTTTGCATTGATGATGCCCGAGCCGATCGGTTGCGATGGCGTCGCCGGGAAGGCGCGGGCCGTCGTTTTGATCGAGGTTTCAATTTCTGCCGGGGTATAGGCTGCAAGACTCAACGCCGCGCGACGGCTTTGCATCAACGCCACCACACCTGCTACATGCGGGGTCGCCATCGAAGTACCGCTGTAGTTCACGTAAGTTTCTGCACCCGGACCCTGAGTACCGGCATTCATCGTTGACATGATGGTGGAACCAGGAGCTGCGATATCCACACCTGCACCATAGTTAGAGAAGCTTGAACGTGCACCGGTACTGGTGATCGAACCCACTGCAATGACGTTGGCGCAGTTGGCAGGCGATGAACCCGAAACATTGGCATTGTCATTACCGGCAGCAATGGCGAGCGCAGTGCCATTGGCAACAGCGGTGTTGATCGCCGCTTGTGAAGTGGCACCGCAAGCACCGGAACCACCGAGACTCAGATTGATGACGTCGGCCGGATTAGCATTGGCTGGCACGCCACTCACGGTGCCGCCCGAAGCCCAGATCATGGCGTCCGCGATATCGGAATCGTAACCGCCGCAAGTACCCAAAACACGGACAGGAACGATTTTTGCGTTGAACGCCGTACCGGCAACACCTTTGGCATTATTCGTGACCGCAGCGACAGTACCGGCAACGTGCGTGCCGTGCCAACTCGAACCCGAAGCAGCCGAGCCGGAGTAACACTGGCCGGCGGTTGTCCAGTCGCCGGGATCGGCAGGGTTGGAATCACGGCCATCGCCATCGTTTGAAACTGCTGTGTCGAGAATGAAATCGTAACCAGGCAAGACATTGGCGTTCAAATCGCTGTGGCTGGTGATACCGGTATCCAGAATGGCAACCACCGAACCGGTACCTGTATTCACATCCCAAGCTTCATTGGCCTTGATGCCGCCGGCCGCATTGAAATAACCCCATTGCTGGCTGTAGTTGGTGTCATTAGGGGTGAGAGAAATACGGTTGAGTCTGTCGACTTCAACATAGTCAACATTGGGATTGGCCGCGATTTGCTGCATTAAAATCTTGGCGCTCGCGCGATCCAGTTTTTCAGATGAGGAAATCACATCGGCACCCAATGTCATGCGACGAAAATGTCCAATCGACAATGGCTTGGCAGATTTGGTACTGACGCCACTTTGCAGGCGGGCGGACTGGATCAGCTGATGAGCACGGACGGAAGCATCGTTCAATGATTTTTGTAATGTTGCTACGCTGTTCGATTCTGGAGTTCCTTGGCGATATTTGACGATGAAGCGATCAAATTGCGTATCGGACTGAAGGGCTCCCAGCAAGACGCGCGGTGCTGGCTGTGCAGTACCGGCTGCCATGGCGGCAGAAGCACTCAATGCGAGTACGGTGGCTACGACCAGAGTATTGCGGCGAAGCATATGTAGTTTGTTGATAGTCACGTATTTGTATCCCCGAAAAAGTTGAAAACCACCGCTAGCGCGGCATGGATTATTTGCCCAACTTCGTTCGGACCCCCCACCCCCCAAACACACGCTCTCCCCTGCGAAGCCATTGCCTCGATCGAGAGAGGTGGTAGAGCTTTCGTGCCCGTACGACGCGATATGACACTCTGTAACATCGCGTGACAGCGAACCTAACGTGACGCAGTTCACAGGTCACGCTGCATTGCAGCAGATACTTTGGGCTGCTTGCAGCGTTGAATTTTATTGACGATTTGAGCAACTACCACGTCTAAATCGCGTAATTCACATCACTAAAAATGAATGTAAAAAAAATGTTGCGAGATGAATGCGCAATTTTGTCGAATCTTTATTCTTGAAAAACTTCAGAATGAACGAATTATCTTCGCCGCCTATTAAAAATAAATTTAGTACCCGCTAGAAAAAAACCCGGCCAAAGCCGGGTTTTTGTTTTGCTACTTTCAGCCATGGTGGATCAGAAAGTGATCGACCAGCTATTGATGTAACCGGTGTCGCCGGCCGCATTGTCATTCACGCGCAACTTCCAGGTGCCGTTCAACAACTCCGTCGACAGATTCAAGGTCACTGTCTTGTTGAGGTTGTCGGTGCCCGCACCGGTACGATTGTGGATGTTGTACAAGCTGCCATCCGGTGCAACGAGATCCACTTTCAAATCACCTTGATAGGTATGGACGATCGCAACGGTAACCGATGAGGTACTTGGTGCATTGCCAGTACGACCGGAAACAGTGATCGGGCTGTCGACAGTGACGTTATCACCGATGGTGTAATCGGCAGTATTGCTATACGTGGTACCGGCCGGAGGCGTTGTACCGCCGGCGGCGTCAACGGCGGCTTTCGCATTGATGATGCCCGCACCACATCCGCCGGTGCATGCACCTGCCAGCGCGTAAGCGGTATTTTTCAATGTGGTTTCAACGGCTGCCGGCGTCAGCAACGCCAGTCCCAACGCAATACGACGACTTTGCATCAGTGCCACCGTGCCTGCTACGTGCGGCGATGCCATCGAGGTTCCGCTGTAGTTGGTATAGCTTTCAGCGCCAGGCGTGGTGGTACCACTATTCATGGTGGAATAAATAGTTGAGCCAGGTGCCGACACGTCAATCTTCGCACCGTAATTGGAGAAGCTCGAACGCGCACTTGCGCTGGTGACTGAGGCCACTGCGATAACGTTGTTGCAACTTGCCGGGTTGAAGTTGGCAACATCGGCATTGCTGTTACCGGCAGCAACTACCACCGTAGTACCGCGACCAACCGCACCGGTAATCGCATTTTGCGATGTGGTGCTACAAGTACCGCCGCCGCCGAGGGACATATTAATCACCTTGGCCGCATTGGCAGCACTCAAGGTGGTGACGCCGGTTACTGTTCCACCCGATGACCAGGTGATGGCATCGGCAATATCGGAAGTGCTACCACCGCAAGTACCCAAGGCACGCACGGGCATTACTTTGGCATTGAAAGCCGTACCGGCGACACCTTTAGCATTATTGGTAACAGCGGCTACGGTTCCCGCAACGTGAGTACCATGCCAACTTGAGTTGCTCGCAGCACCGCATTGGCCGGTGGTCCAATCACCAGGATCAGCGGCATTGGAATCACGACCGCCGCCATCATTTGCAACCGTAGTATCGGAAATAAAATCATAACCGGCCACAATATTCGCGCTCAAATCGCTGTGTGTCGTAATACCGGTATCAATCACGGCAACAATGACGCCCGAGCCGGTGGCCACATCCCAGGCCTGGTTGGCGCGAATGCCCGCATCGGCATCCGTATAGCCCCATTGCTGAGCATAGCTGGTGTCATTGGGAGTTAAGGTCGGATACAAAATCGCGTCGATTTCGACATATTCCACATTGGGATTCGCGGCAATTTGACGCATCAACGTCGTGGCGCCGGCACGATCAAGTTTTTGCGAAGACGCAATAACATCAGCCCCTAGCGACATGCGACGAACATGGCCAACGGCGAGTGGTTTTGCAGCACTGGACTTCAAGCCTTGTTGCAAACGTGCCGATTGAATTAACTGATTCGTGCGCACGGAGGCATCGTCCAGAGCACGCTGCAAGGTAGCTGCATTTTTTGCTTCCGCCGTGCCTTCGCGATATTTCACGATAAAGCGGTCAAACTGCGTATCGGTTCCAAGCGCACCCAGATTTACCTTGGGCTCCGCATTCTGGCCCGCAGCCATAAGAGCTGGCGAGGCAAAGGCCAACATGGTGGCCAGTGCAAGCGTATTGCGACGAATCGATTGTAAATTATTGGTAGTCACGTATTTGTATCCCCGAAAAAGTTGAAAATCACCGCAGATGCGGCATGGATTATTTAACCAACTTCGTTCGAACCCCCCACCCCCCAAACACACGCTCTCCCCTGCGAAGCAATTGCCTCGATTGAGAGAGGTGGTAGAGCTTTCGTGCCCGCACGACGTGACAACCAAGCTTGTAACATCACGTGACACTGAAACTAATGTGACACATTTAAACGGTCACGCTGCAGCGCAGCAAAACCTTCACGATACTGAATACGTTGATTTTTCTTGACAATAAAATGTTAAACACGGTCGTAAATCACTGCATTACGCATCACATGTGTTAGATCAAGCGAGATGATAAAAGCATCCGCGCTTAGTCAGACCATTTCGCTTTAGAAATAATTTTTTATTTTTGGATGCATACGAGCATCGGTATTTATATGCAAAGAAAAACCCCGGCCGAAGCCGGGGTTTTGTTTTGCTACTTTCACAACAATGAATCAGAACGTGACCGACCAGCTATTGATGTAACCGGTATCGCCTGCTGCATTGTCATTCACACGCAACTTCCATGTGCCATTCAATGCTTCGGTCGACAGATCAAACGTGGTGGTCTTGTTGATGTTGTCGGTGCCGGCGCCGGTACGGTTCCAGATGTTGTACA
>JAYWIC010000005.1:0-21105 GCA_043789195.1 Arenimonas sp.
CATGGTGTTGCGAAAGCCGCCGGTAATGTTCGGCGAGACAGTGTTCGGCCTGTTCGTCGCAAGGCGTCAGATAGGTGGCACCCTGCGCTAGGTAGCGCAGACGATAATCCTGTGCACTTTCCAGCTTGATGATCTCGCAATGCTTTTCCAGCAGGGCAATGGCGGGCAGAAAACTGCTGCGCTGCAAACCGTCACGATACAGTTCGCCCGGCGGAATATTCGAGGTGGTGACCAGGCAAACACCGCGGGCAAATAATTGATCCATCAATCGGCCCAGAATCATTGCGTCGCCAATATCGCTGACAAAAAATTCGTCGAGAATCAGTAGGCGGGTATTTTTTGCCAAATCTTTGGCGATGACGCTCAAAGTGTCTTCGGTATTGCTTAGCACGCGCAAACGCGCGTGGATATCCTGCATGAAGCGATGGAAATGCCAGCGGGTTTTGCCTTCTTCCGGCAGGGATTCAAATAGCAGATCGGTCAAGAAGGTTTTCCCGCGACCAACACCGCCCCACAAATACAAGCCCTGCACCGGCGCGGCATCGCGAAATGCGGCACCGATTCTATCCAGCAGGGACGAGGGTCTTTGTTCAAGCAGGTCTGCGTGAATGCGATCCAGCGTTTGCAGTGCCGTAGCCTGTGCCGGATCGTGCTGCCAATCACCCCGGCTCACGCCCAGCCGATAAAGTTGCGATGGCAAATGGCCGGCGTTTTGATTCATCGCCGACTCTTAAGCATGGACGAGCGGCGGGAGATGCTTGCGAACGCCATTTTTGATGGCGCCTCGCAGATCAATCAGGCGACGATGAAAAAAATGCCCAGTTTCGGGCATGCGAACAATGTGGGGCGTGGGTTTCTGGGCTTCGGCCCAAGTGAACACGCCCGGTGCGCTTACCACTTCGTCTTCCTCGCCCTGAATCAGCAGCCACGGACAGGGCGGCGGCAGAACGCCAGAAAAATCCCGCAAGCCCACGGGAGGCGCGATCGAAATCATGTGTTTCACCGGCAATTGCCTTGCACCCAGCAGGGCTACCCAGCTGCCGAACGAAAAACCGGCCAACCACAACTGGGCATCAGGATTGGCCTGATGTGCCCATTCAGCCACTGCCATCAGATCCAGCACTTCACCGCGACCGTTATCGAAGCTGCCCTCGGATTGGCCGACACCGCGAAAGTTGAAACGTACCGTGGCGATGCCGAGTTCGTTCAATGCGCGGGCACACATGGTGACGACTTTATTGTGAAGGGTACCGCCATCGGGTGGGTTGGGATGGCAAATGACCGCCAGACCGCGTCGGGCGATCGATGCGTCCGGCAAATCGATCGCCAGTTCCAGTCGGCCGGCGGGACCAGGCAGCAACAGGCTGCCAGTGGCTTGTGGAAAGGCGGTTGGGGCTTTATTCATGGCAACATCATAAGCGCGGCCAGCGCTAAAAACCTACTCTGCAGGCCACTTGCGGGTTGTGATGGCGATTCGGGGACAAAAAAATACCGCCTTCGGGCGGTATTTTTGTAGGCGGAAGTACCTTACTGCAGGTTGCCGACCATCCAATCTACCGTGGCAATGACTTGCTCGTCGCTCAGCGACGGGTTGCCGCCGCGGGCAGGCATCACGCCGACATTGTTATAGCCTTCAATGGCGTGCTTGTGCAGGGTTTCCTTGCCTTGGGCAATACGGGCAGACCAATCGGCCTTGGCCATTTTGGGGGCCCCGCCAGCGCCGCTGGTGTGGCAACCGGAACACAGGCTAGTGAAGATTACGGCACCGTCGAGCGTGCCGCCATAAGCGACTTGACCCTTGGCAGCTTCGTCGGCGGCTTTTTTGGCCGCCGCCTGGGCGGCGGCACCGGTAGCACCGGCGAATACCGCGCCGTGCGGCTGAATGGCGGCGCTAATCTGGGCGGCTTTGGCTTCGCTGACTTCTGCCGGTTTCAAGCCGTTGATATACAAGCCCAGCAGTATCAGTGCGACCGTAAGAGCCACCAAAAAGGCGATGATCTGTGAGAAATGTTTCAGAAATACTAAATCGTGGTTGCGCACGTTTGTACCTTAAGGGCCGGGCCCGATGGATTTGATGGCCTCCATTATATCGGGCGCGGCACTGGCACGAAAGCGGCAGTGCTCAAAAAATCGATTTTTGGTCAAGCTTGAGCCACTATGTCGACACCTATGCCAAACACCATGTCCCGCAGCGAAGTCACTCCCTCAAAAAGGCTGGAGAGCTTGCCGGCGTGGGCTTGGCCTTTGCTGGCTCTTGTCTATGCCGGGGCGTGGCTGGCTTTATTGCAGCCATCTCAAGTGCTTTGGTTTCTCCCGGCCGGGCTTCGGTTGGCGGCACTTTGGGTACTGCCGGCCAAGCGCTGGTATTGGCTCTTGCTGGCAGAAGGCTTGGTGGCCGGCTATCTCGATTGGACGAGCGAGGCCTCATTGCTCGACATTGATTTTATTGCACTGAGCTTTGCCCCGTTGCTGATCTATGCCACCACACTGTTTTTGATTCGCGGTGCGGCGCCTGGCGCTGCACTGAGCTCGCCGCGCAGCATGCTGCAATTGATTGCCAGCGGCGGGATATCGGCCTTGGCGGTGTCACCGGTGTTGAGTTTCTTTTATAGCGGCAACTTTTTTGACGAGCTCGGGATTGACCCCGGCAGTTGGGGCAGTATTTTTTCGTTTGTCTATGGTGACTTGATCGGCCAGATAAGCCTGGCGCCGATATTGATACTATTATTTAACCAAGCAAAAGTAGGCTTGCGCGAGCTGGGTTTATGGCGCGCCTTGTTTTTTGCGACCCTGGCCGTGGCGGCCGTGTTGACCTTGCTGCACTACCGTCAGGCACTGGCGCCTTTTCTTTTACTGATGGTGTTTGCCCCGATGTTTATGGTGGCTTTTACCCGTGGCTGGAAGGGCGCGGCATTGTCGGTGATGTTGACCGGCTTTTTATTTGAAACTTATCTGCATTTTAATCCGCTGCCGCTGGATCTGATTATTCTGCAACTGGCCTTTGCCCTGATTGCTGCCGGCAGCCTGATGCTGGGCGCTGCCATGACTGCGCTGCGCGATAGCCATTTCAGTTTGCAGCGGCAACACGAACAGATGGCATTCGTGAATGCCGAATTGCTCGATACCAGCGATGAACTGCGTCAAGTCACCCAGCGCCTGGTACGTATCGAAGAACAGGGCCAGCGCGAATTGGCCGACGAGCTAGATGTCGAGCTGGGCCAGTCGCTCCATACGCTGGGCACCCATTTGAGCCTCGCCGTGCGTTCGGTAAAAGAACAGGACACCCTGAAAACCCTTTTCACCATCCGCGATAAAACCCGCGAGATGGAAGACAGCCTGCGACGGGTCTTGCGGCAACTGCGCCCGAAGGCACTCGACAATAAGGGCTTGAAAGAGGCGCTCGTCCACGGGCCGCTGCATGAGATTCTCGATGATGCCGGCATCACGCTGGAAACCGATTTTCTTGGCAGCCTCAACAGTCTGCAGGAAGATGAAAAAACCGCGATTTACCGGATTTGCCAAACCATTACCCGGCAAGCTATCAGCTTGAACTGCATCAAGCAGCTAAGGATACATCTGCAGGTAAATGACAACGCGGGTTCCGATTGCGAGGTCAGCTTGGATATCGCCATACAGCCGATCCCGGAAGATCGGGAAGTGCAACTCAGGGCGCCCTTGGCGGCGGTGCAAGACCGCGTGCTGGCACTGTACGGCGACTATGTCGTGCAGATTAACGACAATACCTTGCAGCATCGAATTATTTTTCAGCAGAAAGCGGTCTGATTCAAACTTTGTCGGTAAGCGAGTGGATCTCACCTTTTGCGATTTGAATTAGGCATCATTCGTCGATGAACTCTGCGGATTCCGATTTTCGTCTTTATCACGGCAATGATTTATCACTGCTGGCCGGCGTGCTGTCCGAGACGCTGCGCAAAGACTTTAATCCTGACAACATGCTGGTGCCGGAAACCATCCTGATACCGCAGCCGGCGATGAAACGCTGGTTGCAAATGGTGCTCGCCGAGCAACACGGCATTGCGGCAAATTTACGCTTTCTCACGCCTGGCGAATTTGTCCGACATGCCTTGCATGCCAATGATCTGGAAGCAAGGAGCCAGATTTTTTCGGCCGACAGTTTGCGTTGGCGTTTGTTTTCGGTCTTGCAGGATAAAACGCAATGGCAGCATCCAGCCATGCAAGTGATTGCTCCGTATTTGCGCGGATCGCAATCGGAATTTAAGGCCTGGTCGCTGGCCAATGAATGCGCCGCGGCTTTCGAAAAATATCAGGCCTGGCGACGCGACTGGTGTCTGGCCTGGGATCGTGGCGCATCGCCGCTCGACTGGCAGGCGCATCTGTGGCGCGAAGTGACGAAAGGGAAAAATCATCGTGGCCAGGCCATTGCGCATTATCTCGACGCGTATGAGGCTTCCGGCAAGCCGGCGCCGAAAGGATTGCCGCAACGCCTGTTCGTATTTGCCTGTCTGAATGTGTCGCCGGATGTCTTGCGGATCATTGCCACGGCGGCAAAGTGCGGGCCATTGCATTTCTTTCTGCCCTCGCCGTCGAAAAAATACTGGGGCGATGTATCGACTTTTCGTGAACGCCTGAAAAACCGATCCGATGACGTTTTCGAACAGGAAGATAACCCTCTATTGCAACAATGGGGCCGGGCGGGACGCGATTTTATCGCGACGCTGTTTTCCAACAATACGGTCGAATTGCGAGGCGATGTCGATATCTACGTGCCGAGCGAAAAACCTGGTTTGCTCGCACGCGTTAAAAACGATTTACTCGAACGCCAGTCGCCACGTCAGTTTTCCGGTGAGTTCGACATCAACGACACCAGCCTGCAAATCCACAGTTGCCACACCCGCTTGCGTGAAGTGCAAGTGTTGCATGATCAATTGCATCGGCTGTTTCTCGCCGATAAAAATCTACAGGCGCGCGATATTGCCATCATGGCACCCGATATCGACGCCTATGCACCCTTTATCGAAGCGGTATTCGGTGCCGCGAAAAACACGCCGCGTTTTATTCCCTATCGTTTAAGCGATCGTCACCTGCAGCACAGTTCGGCCCTGATCGATGTGTTTTTACGATTGCTCGATTTGCCGAAACTAGAACTGACCAGTAACGAAGTGTTGGCTATTTTGACTACGCCGGCATTGGCCGATTTTCTCGATGTCGATGAAGATTGCCAACGCTGGTGGCCATTCTGGATCGAGAGTGCCGGCGCACGCTGGGGCTTGAACGCGGCCCATCGCAAGCAACACGATGTGCCGGCAGAACATCTCACGACCTGGGCGTTTGCCTTGGATCGATTGCTTCTGGGTTACGCCAGTGGCAATGCAGCGATGATCAAAGGCGTGGCGCCGGTACCCGAGATAGAAGGACAGGCCCTGAACACGCTCGACAAGCTCATTCGCGGCTTGCGCTTGCTGGCTCGCTACAACGACTATTTTCGCCACGGCCATGCGGCTGGTGATTGGGCCAATTGCACCGGCGAATTGCTGGACCTGTTTGAAACCTCGGCAACACTAAATTCGAATGAAGCATCGGCACTTCAGCGCTGCCGCGAAGCGTGCGCCGATTTGCTGGAACAATGCGGGTTGGCCGAAGTGAATGAATTGATCGCGCCGGACATAATCCGTGATTATTTTCGACAGGCGCTAAGCGACGATAACGCGAGCCAGAATTTTCTAAGCGGCGGTGTTACCGTCTGCCGCATGGTGCCAATGCGGCAAATTCCGTTCAAGGTAATTTGCCTGCTGGGATTGAACGAAGGTGAGATGCCGCGAGCCGAGCCGCCGGGATTCATCCAGCGGCTTTCCGAAGAAATTAAATCACCGGCTACCCGTCGTTACGGCGATCGTTCGCTGCGCGACGACGACCGTTTTTTATTCCTGCAATTATTGATCGCCGCCGACACCACTTTCTATCTGAGCTATTGCGGAAAACACCCGCGTGACGATACCGAACAGGCACCCTCAAGCCTGATCAGCGAGTTACTCGATTGTCTGGCAAGGATGTATCCGGAACAGTCGGATTTCCGGAAAAACTTTATCGTGCAGCATCCGCTCCAGGTGTTCTCCGTCGATGCCGATGCCGATGCCGATGCCGATGCGGATGCACGAAGTGTACGGTTCGATCCGGCATGGCAGTTGCCGCCGCACGATGGCGGTGAAACGGATATTCGCTTCGTGCATGGCGTCATCGACGAAGCGGCCGATGCGGAGGTTACGCACAAGGTGGCGTGGCAGGATTTCAAACGCTTTTTCAGGCATCCGGCAAAATATTTTTTACAGCAACGTCTGGGTCTGCGTCTCGAAGCTAGCGAAGAGCTGCTCGATGAACACGAGCCTTTCGGAAAGGCTTCGGGCTTGCATCGCCATGCCCTGCGGCATGCGGTGTTCAATGCCCTGGTGGCCGACGGGAAGACACCCACCGATAGCGAATTACTCTCCTTGCTGCGTAGCCAGGCCTTGCTACCCGCCGGATTTTCAGCCGAACAATCGCTCTATAAAACATTGCGGGAAGTGAAACAGCAGGCCATGCGTTTTAAAAAATGGCGTGGTGGCGATGCGCAAGTGTTGCCGTTCGAAGTAACGCTGGGCCCGTATATCCTGCATGGCAGTCTGGACGGGATTTATCCGCAGGGTGCAGCGCGTATCGTGCTGGGCGAAATGGTCGGCCGCCATCATTGCACACAGGGCCTGGATGCCTTGTTGTTGTCGGCCTTGAATCTTGGCATTCCCCTGGTGGAATTCGCCGAACTGAAAAAAGGTCAGCCGCAGCAACGCATTCGTCCCTCGCACAGCAGTGAAGATGCGATCCGGCATTTGTCCGGCTTGATGGCCTTATTTATCGCGGGACAAAAACGGCCACTGCCGTTTAATCCCGATACCGGTTTGGCTTATGTAAAAAACAAACAAGCCGACGCCGCTTCGTTCGATGAAAAAGCCTGGGAAAAGGCCGCCGAGGCCATGCCGGAAAAAGACCTGTGGTGGACCACCGCCATGCGCGGGAATGATCCCTTCCTCGATCATGCCGACAACGCCGAAAGTTTCGCCAGTAGCATTGCGTTTCGCGAGATTAGCCTGAACGTTTTCAGTGCCTGTGCGCCCGAGTTCATCGGGAGTGGAGATGACACCGATGACTAGGCCGCTTGCCCTGGATCTGCCCCTGCATGGCCGACAATGGATAGAAGCCAGCGCCGGCACCGGTAAAACCTTCACCCTGTCCCTGCTGGTCTTGCGGCTGTTGCTGGAACGCGAAATTCCGCTGCCCAATATTCTGGCGGTCACCTTTACCAAGGCGGCCACGCAGGAGCTGAAAATCAAAATCCGTGACCGGATAAAATCGGCACAGGATGTGCTGACGTCGGGCATATTCGACGACTCGGCAACGGCCGTGCTCTTGCAAAATCTGCTACCGGTAAAATCGGAAAAGCATCTGCGGCGATTGCTGGCATCGGCATTGCAAGATTGCGATCGTGCCAGCATTTTCACCATTCACGGTTTCTGCTCACGTGTACTCGCTGATTTTGCCTTGAGCGCCGGCCAGGTATTGCAGCCGCCGACCTTGTTGACGAGTACCACGGCACTCAATAAGAAAATCGCCCTCGATATCTGGCGCGAATTCAGCACCGATCGCGAAGGGATGCGATCCCTGGTCAAGCTGTGGCCAACGCCGGAATTGCTCGCCAAACAATGCGATGCATTATTGCAGGCGGAATATCTGTTGCCGGAAATGCCTGAAGCTCTGCCGAACGCATTCGACATGTCGGCCTCGAGCCTGCGTTTGCGGCAGGCGATCGAGAGTGATTTGGAAGACGCCAAAAAGTTGATGGAGAATGCCGTGCAGTCGGGCATTCTGCATAAGACGCATATGAGCCAGAGCATCATCGATTTGGCCTTTGCCCGACTCGAGACCTGGCATTCGCTGGATGAAACCACTTCCTTCGAAGATCCCGATTTCTCCCGCCTGTCTGCTTCACATATCGCCGCCAAAGTAGCCAAGGCCAATAAAGCCAAGACGCCAGCCTCGCCCTTATTCGATGCCATTGAGCATTGGTATGAAGGCTACGAACAAGCATTGGCATCCGATATGGCGCGTGACATCGATTGCGTACATCGTGTGCGCGATCGTCTCTTGGCACGGCGTGAAATCCTGACGCAAAAACTTCAGCAATATGCTTATGACGATTTGATTAGCCAGGTCGTGCGCGGTTTGGAAAGTGACGCCGGCGCGGCATTGGGCGAGGCTTTGCGAAAGGACTATCCGGTCGCACTGGTCGACGAATTTCAGGATACCGATAGCCAACAGTGGAAAATATTTTCGACCCTATATCCCGAACAAGCACCGGAACGTTTGCCGGAGAATGCCTTGTACCTGATTGGCGACCCCAAGCAGGCGATTTATGGTTTTCGCGGAGGCGATGTGCATGCCTATCTCGCCGCCAAACGTGAATCGAATTTGCATTGGAATTTGCCGGAAAATTTCCGTTCGCGTCCGAGCCTGCTAAGTGCTGTTGAAACCCTGTTCGATGAAAGCGGGACAAATGCCTTTCGCGAACAGGATATCCATTTCTACCCGGTACATACCGGCGGCAACGTGCACGAATCGGATTTTCTCTGGAATCAAACGCCCGCGCCCGCCATGCAGCTGGCCTTGTTGCCGGAATATATCGACCCTCGAAAAAACACGGCGGCCGCATTGTCCGCAGGCAAGACGCGCGAACTCGCCACGCAAGCCTGCGTCGAAAAAATCCATGAAGTATTGCTGGCAGGCCAAAAAAACGATGCCCGCCTGAAAGACAAAGCGACCGGCGAAATGCGCGGCGTGCAAGCGCGCGATATTGCCGTGCTAGTCAATAAAAATGCCGAAGCCTTGCAAGTGCAAACGGCGTTGGCCGCTTGTGGTATTGCCAGTGTCATCAGCAGCCAGGAAAGCCTGTTCGCCACGATCGAGGCGCAGGAAATTTTTGTGATTCTGGATGCCTTGATCAAGCATCAGGACCCGATGCGTTGGCGCGGCGCCTTGTCGACCGTGTTGCTGGGCTATCAGGCCGAACACATTCTGCTTCTGGATAGGGACGTGCAGGTAGCCACGCAAAGCGCCGATCTTGCCGTGCACTATCGCGAGCTATGGTGCAAGCAGGGCGTATTGAGTCTGCTCACGCAAATGTCTGCGACGGCCGCCCCGAGAATCCTTCTGCTCGATGATGGCGAGCGCCGCCTGAGTAATTATTTGCAGTTGGCCGAAACCCTGCAGCAGGCGAGCAGCTTGAACCTGGGCCCCGAGCAATGTCTGCGTTGGCTCGGCCAGGCCATGCAAGAAGAGAGTGCCGAAGAAGAAAATATGCTGCGACTGGATTCCGACCAGAAGCGGGTAAAAATTCTCACCGTGCATAAAAGCAAAGGGCTGGAATTTCCGCTGGTGTTCATGCCATTTGCCAACGTGGGTAAAGCGACAAAATCCGAAACGGGCTTGAGTTTGGTGAATTATCACGAGCAGCACCGTCGGGTGACGCATGCGATGGTGTATGGCAAGAGTAACAAGGGGCTGGTGGAAACCATCAAGGCCAGTGCTGCGGAAGAAAGCATCGCCGAGCAAGTGCGGCTGCTCTATGTCGGCCTGACGCGCGCGCAATATTATTGCTGGTTGTGTTGCGGCCTGGTAAGTCAGGCCAACACCAGTGGTCTGTCGTCTCTGTTGTTTAGAAATGTAAAAGATGAAATAAAAACACCGTCGCAGACTGAATATCGCTTGCGGCTGAAAAAAATCGGCGAAAGCAATCCGCATATCCAGATCGATGAACTGACGGGTCAGAAAAAGGCGCTGCCACGATTCCGTGACGATGCCGCTGCGGCTTGCGTTCCGGCCGCAACACCGGCAAGACCACTACAACAAGATTGGCGCGTCCTGAGTTTTTCCCAGCTTACCCATGGCAGCCATTATCACGGCCCCAGCGTCAGTGCCGCCGCCGATGAAACCGAATTGTCCACTACGCTGGCCACCACTTCCGATGACATCCCGGACCGGCGTTTTGGCGGCGTGGCGTTTGGCAATGCCTTGCATCACGTGTTGGAAAATGCCGATGTAGACGCCTGGCGTGAACATCGGGAGCCATCGTTTCCCCCCGAATCCCAATGGCCGATCGTGCAACAGGCCTTGTTACGGCACGGCTATCGGCAGGACGAATTAATGTCTGGCGGTGCGCAACTGAGCCCACTGGTATTCAACACACTGCATGCCTTGTTGCCGGAAGGTGTGCGGCTATGTGATTTGCCAGAGCATGCACGTTTGAATGAAATGGAATTCCACTTTTCCCTGCGTGCCTGCGATAGCCAGGCCTTGCTGGCGCTGCTGAAAAAGCACGATATTTTATCGGAGCGCAGGGAGTTTCCGTTTTTACGCCAACTCAATGGCCTGATGACAGGCAAGGTTGATTTGATCTATCAGCACGGCAACGGCTTTTATATTTGCGACTACAAATCCAATCGTCTGCCTGACTATGATGTCGCGCATTGTCGGCAAGCCATGCGCGACAGCGAATATGATTTCCAGGCATTGATCTATACCCTGGCGTTGCATCGCTGGTGTAAATTCCGTTTGCAATCGGCTTATGACTACGAAAAACATATCGGCGGCATTCGTTATTTATTTTGCCGGGGCTTGAAGGCCGATAGCGTGAGCGAGCAAGGCATGGTTGCCATGCGTTTTGATCGCAGCCTGATCGAAGCGCTGGAAAGCCTGCTGCATCCGGTCGAGGAATTGGCATCATGAGCTTGTCGCGATTGTTTTCGCTGTTGAAATCCCAGCATATTCGCGATGTCGATCATGCCCTGGCGATGAGTTTGCAAAGGCTCGCACCGGAAACCCCGGAATTGGTTTGTATCGCTGCGGCAATGGCTTCCAAGGCCCATAGCCTTGGCCATAGTTGTCTGCCGCTGGATAAGTTCAAGGAACTGCTGACCGAAGCCAGCACGAATCCGGCAATCGATTTGCCGGCATCAGAAGAATTTTTAGCCGCCCTGTCCGATTCCGACTGGGTGGGCAAAGCGCCATCGGGAAACACGGTATTCGTGCTGGATGGCATGACGATTGCCCTGCAGCGTTATTGGGATTACGAAAATCGTCTGGCCGAGGCATTACGGCAAAGACTCGCGATGCCAGCAGTGCCGCTTTCTGGCGATGCGCTGCAAGGGTGGGCGACATTATTTTCTGACGACAACACATCGGCGCAAGCCCTGGCAGCTAAACGGGCCTGCGAGTCGGTGTTTTTTTTGTTGACCGGTGGTCCCGGCACCGGAAAGACCGCGACGGTTAGTCGGCTGCTGCCATTGCTGCATTATCAAGCCAATGATCCGGCCAATGGAAATGCCACGCCATTGCGAATCGGTTTGGCAGCACCGACCGGCAAGGCGGCGACGCGACTGGGCGAATCCTTACGCATCGCGATGGCGTCACAAGCACTGGCGCTTGCCGAACCGATCGAGGCAAAAACATTGCATCGTTTATTGGGTAGCAAACCGAACTCGGTGCAGTTTCTGCACGATGCGAAAAATCCCCTGCCACTCGATGTGTTGATCGTCGATGAAGCGTCGATGATCGACTTGCCGCTAATGTGCAAATTACTGGAAGCCCTGCCCGTGCAAGCACGCCTGATTTTGGTGGGCGATCCCGACCAATTGCCTTCGGTTGAAACCGGCAATGTCTTGCGTGCCTGTTGCGAAGCCATCGAGAAGCGTGGGGACAGCCAACAATATCGCGTGCATCTGGATCGTGTGTATCGGCAAGCGGCCGATACCGACATTGGAACTGCCGCGCAGGCCGTGTTATCGGGCAATAGCCTAGCTTTTCTCCAGGGCCTGCAAACGTCGGCCTATCGTGGGCTGCATTGGCACGCAGGCAGTGCGGGGGCGCTTGAGAAAATCATTGTGCAAAAAGCGCTGCCGCATTATCAAAAAATCCAGCAAGCCAGTTCACTGGAACTGGCGCTGGCATTGAGCAAGGAATTTCGTGTGTTGTGCGCGGCGCGCGAAACCAGTGCAGGCAGTTTCGCGATCAATCGTTTTATCGCCGATAGCCTGATGAAAAAAACCGAGATGGCTTTTTATGCCGGCCGTCTGTGTCTGGTGACCGAAAATACTTCGCGGGAACAATTATTCAATGGTGATATCGGCCTTTGCTGGCCCGATGCAGAGGGCGTTATGCGGATATGGGTTGAAACAGTGGCGGGCCTGAAGGCTTGGCACCCCGCCAATTTTCCGGCCCATGAAGATGCCTTCGCTATCACCGTGCACAAGGCGCAGGGCTCCGAATTTAACCGGGTATTGCTGGTGCTGCCCGATGCCGGCCATCGGGTGCTATCGCGCGAACTGCTCTATACCGGCCTGACCAGAGCACGAAACGAGGTCGAGCTCTATGGCAGCCAGGCCAGCCTAAATGCCGCCATTTCAAGACAAAACCAGCGCTGGGGCCGTCTGGCGGCATGCCTGTGACACAATGCCTCTGGTCATCGACACAGAGTCTGCATAACATTGGCTTATGAAAGAACTTCGCACCTTGCTGATTGATTGCCGTATCGAGATCCGTAAGCACATCAAGGATTTCCATAAAACCGAGATGTGTGACGAGCTCGATGCCGCCATCGCGAAACTTGCCACGGCCAATGCCAATCCGGATACGGCACCGCCTGAGCCGGGTGTCGGCGCCAACAAAAGCTTGACGACTAATCAGGTGGGTCTTGCCTGGCAGCGCGCTGCACGCGATCTGAAATTCTCGCATCCGGACCTTTACGAAAAGATGGGTAAGGACGTCATGCGCTTCCTCGACACCAAAACCATGGTCGATCCGACAACCGAACTTCAGCAGCTGGGCAGCGAAGTGGAAAGCCTGAAAGCGGCGCAGGCCGCGCTGAAAAAACAGCAGGATGCGATACAGGCCGAACGCGATGATTTGCTCGGCGCACTGGCGACGGCGGTGCCGCAACTTGATGATTCGGCCGATCGATTTGCGACGGCTTTGGCACGTATCCAATGGCTGCAAGCCGCCGTGGCGACGCAAAAACCGGCTGCGGCTGGCAAGGCAGCCTCCAACGAGCCGCCTCAGGAAGGCCCCGTGCCTAGCGATCAGGCCTTGGTCGGCATCATTGCGGGCGCGCGCAAGTTCACCAAAGACCAACTTGATTGGGCGGTGGGAGAGGCAATGGTGTTATGCGGGTTTCAATTCACGCCGCATGAATTAATCCAGCAGGGCGAAGCGCATATCGCAAAAATTGTTCAGGATGCCCGTAACAAATAAGGAATACGCGATGTTCAAGTTTCGTCTGGCGGCAGTGGCGATGGTGTTGGTGTTACTTGCCGCTTGCAGTTTTATGCGACCAAGCGAAACCGCCATGAAAACAGCCATTGCTAATTACGTCCTGCAGGAAAAGGATTATCCGCAGGCATTTATCCAGCCTGAAAATTTCGTTTTCAATAATCTGGTGAAAGTGGTCGATAGTGATCCGGCGCAATATCGGGTTGATGCCGAATTTGATTTCACCTATACCGCCGATGGCGATGTCATCGTGCAGGCGCTGGACCTGAAACGCGATCAAGAACGTGAAATTGAAAAGCGGAAAACCGATAATCCGCTGGAAGAACTCAAAGGTGCGGTAAAAGGAGCACTCGAGAATTTCCGCTACGAAAGCCGCTTTAAAAACGTCCGCACCGGCGATCAGGATCACTTCAAAGGCAATTTCACCCTCACCCGCAATGCCGACAATAGCTGGCGCGTGAGCGAAGCCAGATACGAGTAGGCCGGCTCCGACAAATTAAAGCCGTCGCTCCGCTGCCTTCGGGTAAAATGCAAACCAATCTTACTGACAAACATTATTCATCATGGCCGGATCCAGCTTACTTGCCTTAATCGACGATATCGCCACCCTGCTCGACGACGTATCGGTCATGACAAAAGTCGCCACGCAAAAAACCGCGGGTGTATTGGGCGACGATCTGGCGCTTAACGCGCAGCAAGTGGCAGGCGTAGCAGCCGATCGGGAATTGCCGGTGGTATGGGCAGTGGCGAAAGGCTCGGCGGTCAATAAATTGATTCTGGTGCCGGCTGCATTGGCAATTAGCGCGCTCGAATTCTGGCTACATTCGAAAGGCATCAATATTCCGCTGATTACACCGCTGATGATGGTCGGCGGCGCGTTCCTGTGTTTCGAGGGTGTCGAGAAGATCGCCCACAAATTTTTGCACGACGATGCAGAAGACAAGAAACATCACAAGGACATGCTGAAAGCGCTGGTCAACGATGCCGATCTGGTCGCTTTTGAAAAAGACAAAATCAAGGGCGCGATTCGAACCGATTTCATCCTGTCGGCAGAAATCATCGTGATTACGCTTGGCACCGTGGCCCACGAAGCCTTCAGCCGCCAAATCACGGTGCTCACGCTGATTTCCATCATCATGACCATCGGTGTCTATGGCCTGGTGGCCGGCATCGTCAAACTCGATGACGGAGGCGTCTATCTGCTCGAACAGAAAGGCGTGAATGCCTGGGCGCGATTTAAACAATCGCTCGGCAAGCTGATCCTGTGGTTTGCACCTTTCCTGATGAAAACACTCTCGATTGCCGGTACGGCCGCCATGTTCCTGGTCGGCGGCAGCATTCTCGTGCACAGCATTCCTGCCGTGCAGCATGTGGTTCAAGACATCGCCGCAAAAACCGGCGGTATGGCGACGCTCATGACTTGGGTCGGCGATGCGGTCGTCGGCGTCCTCGCCGGTATTATCGTGTTGCTAGCAGTGCAGCTGTTCAAGAAAATATTCGCGAGCAAGAAACCGGTAGTTGCGCCGTAATAATCAGGGCGTTTTTTGCTGGTTGCCGGCATCCGCACGATTGTCGCGAAGTGCCAAGTCTTTTCCGAGACCGTATCCGAATGATACGAGTATGAAAAGTGCCGAGAGTGCGGCCATCAGGTTTCTTTGATTGCGTGTCGGCATGGCGAGTGTCAGGCAGATCAGAGTGCCGATAAAGAATATCGGGTGCAGCATCAAACCCGCCAATGCTGCAATAAAACCCGGTATAAAATATTTTTGTTTTTCGCTGGAGTTTTTTTGCACGTGTTTGTTATCCGACATAGGTGGCCATCTGTTGGTTTGGGAGCGAGCCCTAATACGCGCCACCAATAAATCAGCTTTCGGCTTCAATCCGCCATTGGCCTGGCGCAAGACCATTGAGATTATGCGGGCCGACAGAGATGCGTACCAAACGAAGTGTTGGTAATCCTACCGCCGCCGTCATGCGACGCACTTGACGATTACGACCCTCGCGAATGGTCAGTTCGATAAAACTATCCGGCACGGTTTTGCGATGACGTACCGGCGGGTCGCGTGGCCACAACCAATCGGGTGCTTTCTCCAATGCGCGTGCCTGCCCCGGTACCGTCATGCCGTCATTCAATTTGACACCCTTGGCCAGTGCCTTGATTTGTTCGTCGGTCGGCACACCTTCGACTTGCACCAAATAGGTTTTCGGCCACTTGAATTTTGGCGAACTGATCTGCGCGATGCGGGCACCATCGTCCGATAACAACAGCATGCCCTCGGAATCAAAATCGAGGCGACCGGCGGCGTACACATCGGCAGGAATACCAAAGTCGGCCAGCGTTGTACGAGCGGGCGTTTCAGTGTCGGTGAACTGGCACAACACGTTGTACGGCTTGTTGAAAGCAATCAGCATTGCTCCAGTGTAACGGCGTGAGAGAATAGTTGCAGTCTTTTTTGGTAATTTATGATGAATAACACCCTTTCAAGCCTGCATCCGCTGCAGCGCTTGCTCAATTTCGCCAAACCCTACCGTCGCAATATCATTTTAGGCAGTGTGTTTTCGGTCTGTAACAAAGTATTCGATGTCCTCCCGGAAATCTTGATTGGCGTTTCAGTCGATGTGGTGGTGAACCAGAAGGATTCCTTTCTCGCCAAACTGGGCGTGATCGATCCGATGGACCAACTCTGGGCATTGGCAGCGTTGACGGTATTGGTCTGGGTATTTGAATCCCTGTTTGAATATTTATATGCCTTGCGTTGGCGTGGCTTGGCGCAGGATATGCAACACGAATTGAGACAGGCGGCTTACGCACATCTGCAGCGTTTGCCGCCGGATTTCGTCAATCGCGAACGCAGCGGCCGCTTGATGGCCTTGATGAATGAAGACGTCAATCAAATCGAACGTTTCTTGAATACCGGCGCCAATGATTTGATCCAGGTATTTGTTTCATCCTTGTTGGTCGGTGCAGTATTTTTTGTATTGACCGCCGATCTGGCAGTGTTGGCTTTATTGCCGATCCCGATGATTTTATTTGGGGCCTTCTGGTTTCAAAAACGCTTGTATCCCCGTTATGTCGCTGCCCGTGAAGCCGCCGCCACGGTATCGAATCGTCTGAACAATAATCTGGCCGGGATGGCGACAATTCAGGCTTATACGGCGGAAGCGTTTGAATCCGAACACGTGCGCATTGCCTCGAACACGTTTCGGCAACGCAATGCCGATGCCATCCGGTTTTCTGCGGCGATTACGCCCGTTATCCGGATGGCGGTGATGGCGGGTTTTGTCGTGACTCTGCTCTACGGCGGCTATCTGTGTCTGCAAGGCACGCTCGGTGTTGGCAGCTATACCGTGTTGGTGTATCTGACCCAGCGTTTGTTATGGCCGATGACGCGACTGGCCGACATGACCGATCTGTATCAACGGGCGATGGCCTCGGTAAACCGCGTGATGGATTTGCTGGAAACCGAGCCGCCGAAGCAAGGCAGCAAGCCGTTTTCCGTTGCCGTCACAGGCGCATTGAAATTCGAGAACCTGTTTTTTTCCTATGCCGATATGCCGACGCTGCGCGATATCAACATCGATATTCCGGCAGGCGCGACCATTGCTTTCGTTGGGGGTACCGGTAGTGGGAAAAGCACTCTGCTGAAATTATTGCTGCGCTTTATCACGCCGGATAAAGGCCGCATTCTGTTCGATGGTCAGGACATTGCGGAACTCGATGCCTCGGCCTTGCGCAAACAACTCGGCTATGTCGCGCAAGACCCGTTTCTGACCGACGGTAGCATTGCCGACAATATCGCGTATGGCGAGCACGACGCTGATCGACAAGCCATCGAAAATGCCGCCGATGCGGCCGAAGCCAGCGAATTCATTGCCGGCATTCCCGGAGGCTTGGATAGCGAGGTGGGCGAGCGTGGCACACAATTGTCTGGCGGCCAACGCCAACGCATCGCACTGGCGCGGGCCTTGTATCGTAATCCATCGGTGTTGATTCTCGATGAAGCGACCTCGGCGGTCGACAATGAAACCGAAGCGGCGATTCAACGATCACTGGCGCGCGTTTCAAAAAATCGCACCACCATTATCGTGGCGCATCGGCTGTCGACGGTGAGAAATGCTGATCGCATTTTCGTAATTGACAAGGGACAGCTTGCCGAACAGGGACGTCACGACCAATTGCTGGCACTCAATGGCATTTATGCATCGCTGTGGAAGTTGCAAACCGGCGAAATAGTTTAAGCAAGGATGTGACAATGAAAGCACTATCGAGAATACTGTTTATCAAACTAGCGCTAACGGCATTGGTGTGGTGCATACCGCTTTTATTTTTCCCAGGCACTTTGCTGCAATGGCTTGGTTTCCCGGTGCCAGAGCCGCAACTATTTCTTCGCTTGCTCGGCATGGCCTATGTTGCTTTGGTGGTGGGCTATGGCTTTGGATTACGGGATGCTTTGCGGAATCAATATCCGCAAGCTGTCGTATGGCTTGGCATTATCAGTAATGGCGGTGCTTTCGTCTTGCTGATAGCTGCTGCAATTTCATCCGTCTGGGCTGATTGGGGCAGCATTGCTCAATGGACTATGTGGGGCTCGCTTATTGGTACTGCAGCAATAACATTGGGCTTAATTTGGTTTGGGTTGTTGGCAGCAAGCAAGACGAAGCTTTTGTAGGAGGTCGCTTGCGAGCGACCTTTCGGGCCCAAGAATCTGCCCCGATGAGAATCGGTGGCCCTCCTACAAAAAGCATCCCGACTTCCGTCGGCCCTACATCGGCTTTTTGAAGCGTAGAGTCATGCGATCGCTTTCACCGATAGCCAGAAATTTCTCGCGATCTTTTTCCTTTTGCGACAGGGTCGGCGGCAAATTCCAGACGCCGCCCGGGTGATCCTTCGTATCGTTCGGATTGGCATTGATTTCGCTGCGCGCGTCTAGAACGAAACCGGCCTTCAATGCGAGGTTGATGACATATTCTTCCGGCAGATAGCCGCTCTTCTTGATTTTTTCAAACTCGGCATCGGCCTGTGCGCGATGCTCGACGACGCCGAGAGTGCCGCCGGGCTTAAGCACTTCAAAGAAGGCTTCGAACATCGCAGCTTCTTGTCCGGCGATAACCCAGTTATGCACGTTGCGGAACGTCAGTACCGTGTCGGCCGAGCCGGCCTCACCCATGACGGGGGCGGCTGGATCAATTTCGACGAAGACCGGCGTACCAAACACGGCGGCATTGTCGGCCACCTTGGTTTTCAGGGCGGTATTCATCTTGCCGTAGAAGGCTTGACTACGCTCGTTTGGTAATTTGCTGGCATCGTTTAACACGGCGATATAGCGACCGTTGTCTTTCAGCAGGGGCGCCAGGATTTCCGTATACCAACCGGCGCCTGGCGTAATTTCAATCAGTGTTTCCGAGCGGCGGATATCAAAAAATTGCAGGGTTTGCTGTGGATGGCGATATTGGTCGCGTGCCTTATTCTCGGGAGAACGCCAGGCGCCCTGCAAAACGGGCGTGATCGCGGCATTGAACTGTTCGACATCCTGATTGGCGATGGCCTTCGTGTCGCCATCGGAACTGCAGGCATTCAGCAGGCCGGCGCAGGCGATTGCCAAGACTAGTTTTTTCATTGAACTCTCTCCCAGATAATTGTAATGAAGATAGCGCAGAACACGCAAAAGAATTGTGATGGCGGCGACGATAGCATTACGTCAGGCGCAAGCGATCGGGATAAGGCGGCACATCGGTGAATACGCCGGCGCGAATATCGGCCTGGATTTTTTGCCACCAGGCCGCGTCGAAAATCTCGCCGTGGGTTGCCAGCAATGCGTCGCGTTGTTCCGCGCTCAAGCCAAGGAAGCGCGGGAACTGCTCTGGAAACACATCGTTATCGGCCACGTAATACCAGGCACCGTGATGCATTTCCTCTTCGTCGTTTTTCGCTTCCGGCAATTTGCGGAAGCGGCATTCGGTCACCAAACATAGCTCGTCGTAATCATAAAAAATGGCGCGGCCATGCCGGGTCACGCCGAAGTTTTTCAGCAACAAATCACCGGGAAAAATATTGCTGCGGGCCAGATCCTTGATGGCCTGTCCATAATCGAGAATCGCCGCGAGCGCCAATTCTTCCGACGTCTCGCGCACGTATAAATTCAGAGGTCGCAGGCGACGCTCGACATAACAGTGGTGGATCATGATGTCCGAACCCACTTCGCTGACCGACTCGCTGCACTCTTTCAATAATTCTTCCCGCATGTCGTCGGTGAACTGGTTTTTCGGAAACCGCAGGAAGCGATATTCCTGCGCGTCAATCAGGCGACCAACACGATCGTGCTTGAAAACCAGATGGTATTTTTCCAGCACCTGCTCGCGGGCAATATTTTTCGGATAGGCGAATTTGTCACGAATCAACTTGAACACCAGGGGATAGCCCGGCAAGGTAAATACCGCCATTACCATGCCGCGTTCACCGTCGGCATGCGTGCAGTTTTGTTCTGGATGGTCGACAAGATAACGAAAGAAGTGCCGATAGCGTTCGGTCTTGCCCTGTTTGGCGCGACCGAGCACGGTGTAGATTTCGTCAATCGGTTTGCCGGGCAGCAAGGTGCGTAAAAACACCACGGCATCGCCGACGGTCGGTAAGTCGGCATGGAAATAACTGTGCGTATAGCCAAACAGCACGGCAGCATGTTGACGCGAAGTAATCACGGCATCAACGCGAATGCCGTCTTCTTCGTTGACCAATGCCAGAATACAGGGCGCGTAATTTTCCCGTCCCAACACGCGCCCCACCAGATAGGCGCGCCGTTCGCGATAAAAAACCGTATCCAGCAATTCGACTGCCAGCACGGGCGGATCGGGCCATTTGGAGAAACGTGTCTGCAGGGTATCGGCGATGCGTTTCGCGCAAGCTCCGGCATCTTGATACGACGCCGAAAACGGGTAATCGGATAACACGCGTTCAAACAGTGATGCCAGGCTTTCCGATAACACGTAATTGTGCCGTGCAACCGGATGCGTAATACGGTCGGTCGGTTCAATTGTCAGTGCTATGAATTCGATCACGGCATTGACGCCGCGGGTTTTGAAAAACCGTCGCGTCAGCGTATTGAAAAAAGTCTTGAATAATTCGCGATCCAGCAGGGGCGAAATTAACTGCTCATACGCCTGGCGAATGCCCTGCCAAAGAATGGCGTTATTGGATTGATCCGCCATCCGGTCGCTAAGCTTGTCGCTGATCGTGGCAACGCAGTGGTCGTAAAGTTCGATGCGGGCGTTGGCATCCTGCCGTGAGCCGGCCCAATCGCGCTGTTCGAAACGGCCCTTGGCTTTTTTGGTGATAGTGGAAAACTGCAAGTTGTAATCGAGAAAGGCGTCGCGAATCGCCACCGCACTCGGCATGGCCAGATGGTCGATTTCTGTCGGTGTCGATGCTTCTGAAGTCATGTTTTTCCCGCCGACAAGGGTGCTTTTTTAAGAATTTGCATTTCCAGCCATTGCTTGAAATGCATCAGGCCACGGTGGTTCTCGGAGCGTTCCGGATACACGAGATAATACTGATATTCGGCCAGCATTTTCAGCTTTCCGATATAGCTCAAGCGCCCTGCTTCGATCAGCGGCGTGGCCAGAATGTGCCTTGCCAGTACGATGCCGACACCTTCGGCTGATGCACGGTGTGCACCTTCGGCCTCGTTGAATTTCGCGACGAATTTTTTAGGTTCTGGCAAATCGAAATGCAAGCACCAGCGTTTCCAGCGACCGAAGGGGTCATCGATTAGGGGATATTGA
>JAYWIC010000006.1:0-1545 GCA_043789195.1 Arenimonas sp.
GAAATTGTGTAAGGGCGATAGGCCAAGAAAATTCAGCGAACTGACATTGGCGGGCCGGGTGCGATATTTCCAGTTACCCGGAAATTGCGAATAGAACGATGCAGTAACGGCAAGGTCTTCTTTCGCCGAAACAAAACCGGCATTGGAAAGCTCTGCGCGGGCGGCTGCAATATTCTGCGAGAGCTTTTCCTGTGAATCCGCGTAAAGGGCGATAATGAAATGATATTGGCCAAGCACAAAATTGCCTGATGCCAATTCGTCCATTGCATGGTCGAGCTCCACGATCTGACTAACGGCTTTGTCACCGGATGAGATCATCATGCCTTTCGTGCGATCCAGTACTTTTAATGCATCCTGACGTCCCATGGGGCTGAAGGAATGGGTGATCACGTATTCGAAATCAAGATACTTCAAGCCATTCAAAATGCCGGGAAAGGTGGCGTCGGTATATTCCTTGATATTCAAAATGGCACCAAAATGGTTAATGCCATTCGGTGTATTGATTATGTAATCGCCGGTCTTTGCCGAAAACATGTGGCGGCTGACGGGCAGATAACTATGCACAGGAGCTTGCAACACCGGCACTGCTTCATCGATCCGATTTAGCAGGTAGCCGAAGAATTCGAGTGATTCGGAAAATATGACGCCATTGCTTGCCTCGTACATACCGAGGCGGTAAGGCGAATAATCTTTCAGAACCGCTTCAACATTACTTGCCAGCTCATGGATTTTCGCGATGGCCTGGTCTTGCTCGGATTGGAGCTGGCCTATATTGGCCGACTTTTCCATCATGCCTTTACCGGCTACCACAGGCCGGTAAATCATCGTTAGATATAGCTCGTTTTGCATTATTTTCTGGGCTGACAGCGCACTGAAATAAGCGTCAGACAATTCTTGATTAAATGCCTGGTCAAAATGACTGCGATTGGTGATGCGGCGTTTGCGGCGAACATCGTGCACCCAGAATGCCAAGTTGACGAAGTCCGGCGCGCGTAGTGTTTGCAACATCCTGTTGAATGTATTGTGGCGATGTTCAATATCCCATTCTTCGCGCCCGACAAATGGCAGGCCGCCAAGATGCCAGGTCAGCAAGTAATCGCCGCCGGTGGTTTTGATCACCGAAGGTGAAACGTGTGTCGAAAGCTGGATAAATTCACTGACGGGGGTATCAGGAGAAAACATACGTCAAATTCCAATAATGGAGGTGAGCTTCAATACATCTACTTGAAATCTATTGCTGCAGGACATTAAAACCAAGTGCGGTGGCGAACAGGCCACCGCACCCTTCGTACTTACTGCTTTTTTGCAGCTGATCTATCGATGTAACCGTTAGGCGTAAATACCCACATGCCGGAATGGTGTTTCAAGTTACGGGCCTTGAATTTGAACCGCCAGCGCAACCCGATTAAATTGAAGATCATTTCATCGCGCCTTGCCATCTGGCGCATCAGGAAGATCACGACGGGAATGCTGATAAGCCACAGTAAATTAAAATACATCGACATCAGCAAGCCGCTCCCTGCCCCGATAAAAAAGGGAATGTAG
>JAYWIC010000007.1:0-20784 GCA_043789195.1 Arenimonas sp.
TTTGTCGAACGTGGTGGCAATCTGCTCGCGGCTCATGGTCGGGGTGCCGTACATCAACATGGCCCCCGCCATTTCTGCGGCGGTTTTGGTGTTCTTCAGTGTTTTTACATCGCCGAAGCGCAGATTGATCACGCCGCGAACGGTTTCGCCACGGGTCTTTTTGGTGAGCAGAGCATATTTAGCGCCAAACTTGAATTGGCCGCGTTCGGTACGGGATTCGATGTTGGCTGGAGAAGGATCGAATGCTTCACCGGCGGCAATCGCAGCCTGGCCTTTGTAATCTTTTACCAAGGCAGCGATATCGGGAGCGCCCGGGATTTCGGCACGATTGGGTTTTGCATCCGGGAAGAACAGGCCGAGGGTACGATTGCTGGGCTTGAGATAAGACGCGGCAACGCGGTTCACGTCGGCGGCGGTCACCGTCTTGATACGATCGCGATTGATGAAGAACAAACGCCAGTCGCCGGAGGCAATCGCTTCCGACATTTCCGTGCCCAATCGGTTGGCATCGTTCATCACGATGTCATAGTTCTTCAGCAAGGCATTTTTCGCACGCTCGACTTCTTCTGCAGTCACCGGCTTGCCGCCAAGACCTTCGATTTGGCCCAGTAATGAAGTGGAGACCTGCCGTCCATCCGCCGTCAGCGGCAGTTGCGCCATATAAAGCATCGCGCCTGGTTCGCGTAATTCGAAGTTAAAGCCGAATACCGATGTTGCTTGTTTGGTTTCGACCAAGGCCTTGTGTAAACGGCCGGTAGGCGTTTCGCCCAGGATATTGGCGAGCACCGACATGGGCGCGGCATCGACATGTGATACCGGTGGCATGTGATACACCACGCCGGCCAACTGGGTATCGCCGACGCGACGGACGATCACTTCGCGTTCGCCATCCTGCACCGGTTCGGTGGTGTAGATTTTTGGTAATACGCGTGACGGCTTTTTGATCTTGCCGAAAGTTTCATTGATCTGCGCCAGCGTCAGGGCAGAGTCAAAACGGCCAGCGACCAGAAGCACCGCATTATCGGGCTGGTAATAATTTCTGTAGAAAGCTTGCAGGCGATCAATCGATACGTTTTCAACATCGGCACGTGCACCAATCGTGCTTTTCCCGTAGTTGTGCCACAGATACGCCGTGGACATCATGCGCTCAAGCAAAACACCGATCGGGCTGTTTTCGCCAGATTCCATTTCATTGCGGACAACGGTCATTTCGCTATCCAGGTCCTTGCGGGCAACGAAGGAATTGATCATGCGATCGGCTTCCAGTTGCAGAGCCCAGTTCAACTGGGCTTGGTCGGCCGAGAAGGTTTCAAAATAATTGGTGCGATCAAGCCAGGTACTGGCGTTGTAGCCCATCCCGCGCTTCTTCATGTCTGCCGTAATGTCTTTATTGGTCGGCGTACCTTTGAACAATAAATGTTCCAGCAAATGCGCCATTCCGGTTTCGCCGTAATTTTCGTGCAGCGAGCCAACGTTATAAGTCACGTTCACTGTCGTGGTTGCCTTGCTGGCATCCGGAAACAACAGTACCTTCATGCCATTAGCCAGGGTGTATTCGGAAATCCCTTCCACCTGCGCGCCAGTCACAACGCCCTTGGGGGTAGCGATAGTGTCAGCAAAAACCGCCGTGCTGCTAAAAAGTGCCAAGGCCAGTGCCAAAGGCAGACTACGTTGAGAACATTTGAACATTGAGGGTTCCTGCAGAAGATGAAGTGTGATGAGAGACACGTTTTAAAAAACGGCCCGACATCCTAACCGGTGTTGACACTGCATACACTAGGTCAAAAGGCATAGTGGGACTTATATTCACTATAGTTACCGTACGCTGACGAAGGGGTACTTCTTGAGAAAGCGCTTATCAAACAAGTTTTGGCCGATGCTGCTGGTGTTGCTTGCCGGCAACCAGGCCCATGCCAGTCTTCGCTACGAAGAAGGCGTCGCCCGAAACCCTTCGAACAAACAGGTGCTCTACACCGAACATCACTGGATACGCCTCGATGAAGCCAGCCCGGTCGAACGCCTGGTGATCTACCGCTGCATGGACGGGACACCGTTTGCCCGCAAACGGGTGAATTACCAGCCCTCGGCGCAAGCGCCGGCTTTCGAATTTGTCGATGCTCGCAAAGGCTACAACGAAGGTCTGCGCTACATTAAAAACAAGGCGGCGCTTTGGTATCGGATTCCTGGCAAATTGTCCGAGAAAAACGCCATTCTGGCCGTACAGAATCTGGTCGCCGATGCCGGTTTCAACGAGTTCATCAGAATTAACTGGCTAAAGCTGCGCACAGGTGCGGCATTGCCACTTCGCTTTGCCGTCCCCACGCGGCTGCAGGCATACAAATTCAATCTCAAGCAGACAAAGGAGAGTCTGTTTGCCGGCGTTCCCTCGGTCACCTACCAGCTCAAACTTTCCGGATTACTGTCGTTATTGGCCGATCCGATTGAAGTGACGTATGACAAATCGAGCCGTCGCCTCTTGCGTTTTCAGGGCCTGAGCAATCTACGGGACGATGCCGGCGAATTTGATCTGATGGCACAAATTGATTTTCCCAAGGCACCGCGACAGGCCCAGGAATCGGAATGGCGGCAGCAGCAGGTGATGCCACTGGCTGCGTGCAAGCTGACCCCCTAAACACCGATCGGACTGAAAGCCGATCGCAAATCCCGCGAGACCCCACTGGCCAGACCGCACTGCCCTTGCATCAAATCAAGCTTTGCCGTGCTTGAGGCATAATGCCGAGATGCTCAATGTCATCTTGTTCCAACCTGAAATACCTCCCAATACCGGCAACATCATCCGGCTTTGCGCGAACACAGGGGCCGCTTTGCATTTAATCGAACCACTGGGTTTCGAACTGGACGATACAAAGTTGCGCCGTGCAGGGCTCGATTATCATGAATTCGCCGACGTTCGTGTCCATTCGACGATCGAAGCCTGCTTTTCTCAGATAAACAAGGAGCGCGTTTTCGCTTTCAGTCGCCATTCCAAACGTCCGTTTGGCGAGGTTTCTTATCAGGACGGCGACTCCTTTCTGTTTGGCCGTGAAACCAAAGGCCTGCCAGACGAAGTTCTTGCGTTATTACCTGAGTCCCATAAATTGAAACTGCCGATGATGGCAAACCAGCGAAGCCTGAATCTCTCCAACGCAGTGGCAGTAGCGGTATATGAAGCCTGGCGACAACTGGGTTACACGGGCTCGGCGCCAATATGACGCTAAGCACTTGATAAATTTGTTAATTTTGCATTAAAATGGGCGATGGTCTGATGTACAGCTGATCATTGACCGCCCATAACCGGGCCTTTTTAGGAAATACACTAATGAAACGTACTATTTTTGCACTGGCGCTTGCCGCCGCTCTGCCAATGTCTGCTCAAGCTAAAGAACTGAACTATTCCTTCGTCGAACTCGACTACCTCAACAGCAGCAATGGCGTGACCGATGGCTTCAGCGGCCAAGGTCTCGACAGCGAAGGCTATGGTTTACGCGGTTCATTCGGCTTTGCCGAAAACTTCTACGTAAGTGCTGCCTATGCAAACAGCGAACTTCGCGTGGGCGGTAGCGGGATCGGCATCGACAACGACAAGTGGAATGTAGGTTTCGGTTACCACCGCGCCATGTACGACCAAGCCGATTGGTTTGTTGAAGCCAGCTACACCGAAATCGACTCCAACAACTTTTTTGTCGATGACAACTTCTACAAAGTATCGGCCGGTATCCGCGGCAGCATCAGCGACCGCTTTGAAGGTATCGCCAAGCTTAGCTACAACGACGGTGCGAATTTTGGCGGCGCCTTCTACCCGCAATACGATGGCGCTATTTCGGCCACCGTCGGTATGCAATGGCGTATCAATGAAATGTGGGGCATCGTAGGCGAAATTGAAGCCTATGAAGATGCTACCGATTACACCCTCGGCGTGCGTGCCAGCTTCTGATTAATTGGTCCTGTCACAAGAAAAGACCCGGCATTGACCGGGTCTTTTTATGGGCGATGACTTTTGTCCGGTATTAAGTAAAATTATCGTTATTTGTAATGTGGGCGTCATTGATTCCAATGATTGCCGCCCATCATTATTTCTGGACCCTGTGGACTCGGGTTCAAACTGAAATCTTGTTACAAGTCGTTTAAGTGTCGAGTGCATCACATAATATCGGTGCATTCTGTAAAATTCTTGTTATTTTTTGTTAAGTTTTATTTCACAATCTCGTTCAGCTTTCTACTTACACCATTTTTTCACCACAGGGGATTCAAACACATGAAGCGTTCACTCTTTGCCCTAGCTATGGCTGCTGCACTTCCAATGTCTGCACAGGCCTCGGATTTCGATTACAGCTATTTTGAAGTTGGCTTTACTCAGCAGGATTACGGCTACTCGGATTCATCCCAAAGCGGATACACCGCTTCCGGTTCGCTGGGTTTTGCCGAAAACTTCTATGTTTCCGGCACTTACCGTCAAACCGACGGTATAAGCAAGCAAAGCTTTTACTTTAATGACACAGACAGCGATTACTGGGACGTCAACTTCGGATATCACCGCAGCGTCAATGCCAACAATGATTTCATTGCAGAAATCGGCTATGCCGACTGGTCGAGCGATTACCAGTATTACTTCTATCCAAATACGCCTTGGTTTGGCGGCCAAAATGACGACAGCGGCGTGCGTTTTGCCGTAGGTTTGCGTACCGCCATCGGCGACAAATGGGAAACCGTTGCCAAGCTCGGTCGCCAGGGTGGGGGCGACGATTATTTTGAAGGCCTGACAACCGCTGAAGTTGGCGTCATGTACAAAATCAACCCGAACTGGGGCGTCAGCTTCAATACCAAAATGGTCAACGACTGGGAAACCCATTACACCTTATCGGTGCGTGGCAGCTTCGGTGGCAACGGCGACAACACTTCGTCGAACTCCTCTTCCTCCGACGAACATGCATTCAGCTACAGCTATATCCAGGCCGGCGTGACCGCCCTTGATTATGGCTACGGCGACCAACTGGAACCAGGCTTCGACGTCCGCGGCTCGATCGGTTTTGCCAATAACTACTATGTTCGTGCCCTGTATTCCGAACTGAACGCAGAAGAAGACAAGCGTTATGAAGTGGGCTTCGGCTACCATACCGAAATGACGCCAAGCAACGACTTCGTTGCCGACGTGTCTTACGGACATTACGAATATTGCCCATCAAGCGGTTGCGGTGAAGAAGGCTTCAATGTGTCGGCAGGTATTCGCACTGCGATCACCAAGCGTCTCGAAGCTTCGGCCATGCTGGGTTATAACACCGGCGGCGACTATATGTATGACAACCTGACCACGGCAAAATTGGGCCTGAGCTACAACATCAGCAATAATTTCGATGCTGTGTTTGAAGCAGAAATGCCTACCGATTTTGGTACTTTCTACACTTTTGGCGTACGTGCCACGTTCTAAGAGCGGGCCAATTGTTAAATCTGAAAACCCGGCCTAGGCCGGGTTTTTGCATTTTAGACGACCGCAGCCGGGCTGAAGGGCGGCATCACTTGAGATGCCTACCCCTTGAAACTATGTAAAACTTGCGTTATTGTCCACTTGTTAATTTTTTGTGTGCCCGCTGTGTCACTCATTTAAGTCCACCCCCTTGTCAGTTAAAAAAGGAAAAAACATGAAACGTGCTTTATTTGCCCTGGCGCTTGCCGCCGCTCTGCCAATGTCGGCCCAAGCTTCCGAACTTAGCTATTCCTTCGTCGAAGTCGACTACCTGAACAGCAGTTCCGAAATTTTCAGTTCCAGTAATTTCGATACCGAAGGTTACGGCGTCCGCGGTTCCTTCGGCTTTGCCGAAAACTTCTATGTCTCCGGTGGCTATGCAAATAACGATTTTGGCTTTGGCGGTGCAGACGAAGATCGCTGGAACCTCGGTTTCGGTTACCACCGCGCCCTGTATGACCAAGCTGATTGGTTCGTTGAAGTCGGCTATACCGATATCAGCTCCTTCGCTCCAGTGCTGGATGACAACTACTACGACGTTTCCATCGGTCTGCGCGGCAGCATCAGCGACCGTTTCGAAGGTATCGCCAAACTGAGTTACAACGATGGTGCCGATTTCAGCGGCGGTTTCTACCCGCAATACGACGGTGCCATCTCGGCGACGGTCGGCCTGCAATGGCGCATCAATGAAATGTGGGGCATCGTGGGCGAAATTGAAGCCTACGAAGACGACACCGATTACACCCTCGGCGTGCGTGCCAGCTTCTAATAATCCTTCCAAGGATTGTTAATTTAAAAACCCGGCTTAGGCCGGGTTTTTTGTTAAATGAATGTCGTGAAGTGAAACTTTTCGACCCTAGGCAAGTCTCATTTGCGCGCCGGCCTGTAATTTATGTAAAATGGCTATTGCGACAGTTGCATACACGATAACAACATATGATTGGAGATTACTAAATGAAACGCACTTTATTTGCTCTGGCACTCGCCGCCGCTTTGCCAATGTCTGCACAAGCCGGTGAAATCAGTTACAGCTATATTCAAGGTGGCTACTCGGCTGCCAGCGTCGACGGCGGGGACTTTAACGGCTTTGGTCTCAAGGGTTCATTCGCTTTTAACGACAGCTTCTATGGTTTTGCCAGCTACGACTCCGGCGAAGACAGCAGCGTCGACCTGAACCAAACAACTCTGGGTGCCGGCTGGCACACCGCAGGTGATACGCAGTGGTTTGTTGAAGCCAACTACATCAACAATGAAATTGACTTTGGTTTCGGCAGCTTTGATGACGATGGTTTTGCCATTGCCGGCGGCGTTCGTGCAAAGGTAAGCGACAAGTTTGAACTCAACGGCAAGCTCAGCTATACCGATGTTGGTGATTTCGGTGACGGCTTCGGCGTGGGCGTGGGCGCATTGCTCAGCTTTAACGATACCTGGGGCGCTTATGCTTCCTATGACTACTCGGATCGCGGCAGCAACGTAGAACTCGACACTTGGAGCCTGGGCGTTCGTGCCAGCTTCTAATGATTTGTAGTGATGAATAAAAAACCCGGCTTCGGCCGGGTTTTTTTATGTCTTGATTTCGCGCGGGAGCTGGTGCTTTTCGAAAAGACCTTCCGGATATTCCGGTTTCTGCTCACGTGACAGAATGATTTTTAAACCTTCTGCCGGGGTAATTTCTTCATGAAGCACACGTTGCACGAGCATCGAAATTGGCAACTCAATGCCATGGCGATTTGCAAGACGCATCACTTCATCGACCGTTTGCACCGATTCAACCACTTGGCCGATCGCGGCAACCGCTTCTTTGATTGATTGGCCGCGCCCCAGCGCCAGACCTAAGCGACGGTTTCGCGATAGATCGCCGGTACTGGTCAGTACCAGATCGCCCAGACCGGCCAAGCCCATCAAGGTTTCGGCCCTGCCACCCAAAGCGACGTTCAGGCGAAGCATTTCGTTCAGTCCGCGGGTTATCAGGCCTGCGCGCGCGTTTAGCCCCAGATTCATGCCATCGGCGATACCGGTAGCGACGGCCAATACGTTTTTCATCGCACCGCTCAACTCGGCCCCCAACATGTCGCTGCCGGTATAGGCGCGAAAAGCCGGGCCGTGCAATGCCTCGGCAACCGTTTGGGCAAACTCTTCATGGTCCGAATGCACAGTAACGGCTGTCGGTAGGCCCTGGGTCACTTCCTTGGCAAACGAGGGGCCGGTGATGACCGCAATCGGCACATCGGGGCCAAGTACCTCTTCAGCCACCTCGTGCAAGAAACGGCCGGAACCGGGCTCGAAGCCCTTGGTCGCCCATGCCACGCCCACTTCCGGGCGTCGATGCTTCGCAAGCGCATGAAGAGTTTCCGTGAAAGCATGGCTCGGGGTTACTACAATAATCAAATCTGCCCAGGCAACAACCTTTGGTAGATCCGTGCTGGCATGCAGACTTTCCGGCAGTGCAATACCCGGCAAATACCGGGTATTTTCATGCCGCTTATCAATCGCTTCGATCTGCTCGGCATTCCGGCCCCAGATTAAGGTGGGAAACCCGTGCCTTGCCGTCAGCGATGCCAGCGCCGTGCCCCAAGAGCCGGCACCCAGTACTGCTATTTTGATGGGGTCGCTCATGGCGGCCGCTCGGGTTACGCGTTGCCGCCTTCCGCCATGATGGCGCCCGAGGACGACTGTTGCGCGAAGTTTTCAGCGCGACGGCGCAGGCCTTCGGCATAAAGCGCTTCAAAATTGATCGGCTGCAGATAAAACGGCGGAAAGCCGCCAGCCGAGATCAGATCGCTAACCGCCTGACGTGCGTAAGGGAACAGCACATTCGGGCAATAGGTGCCGAGCATCATGTCAAGATTGCGCTCGTCAAAGCCGGCCAGGCCAAAGACGCCTGCCTGTTCGATTTCAGCCAGATAGACATTCTTTTCATTGATGGTGCATGTCAGGGTAATGCCGAGAACCACTTCAAATACGCCATCTTCAAGACGTGCGACTTTTTGGTTCAGGTTCATGTTGAGCGCTGGCTGACCGGACTCATTGAATACGCCAGGCGTGTTTGGTGCCTCGAAAGATACGTCTTTGACGTAAATTTTCTGGACGGTGAATTGGGCTTCGCCTGCTTGCTCGGTTGCCGCGCTGTTATCGGTCATGGTGTTACTCCAAAAAATTTATGATTGCCGCATTATCACATGGGGCCGTGGCTCGCCCAAACAAGGGCAAGCAAAGAGGAAAAGGGGCGGCTCAGTTTTTGCCTTTTACCAGGGGCAAATCTGCCTGTTGCCAAGCGGCCACACCGCCATCGAGCCAAAATATCTTGGCAAAACCGGCTTTCACCAGTTTTTTTGCGGCCTCCGCAGATTGTATTCCGGTGCGGCAGACCAACACCACAGGTTGCTCCTTGGCCTTGGCAAGCCATTTGTTGTCTGGGCTGATTTGGCTTAAAACGATGTTTTTAGCACCGGCAATATGGCCTTTTTCAAAGTCGGCAATGGCGCTGACATCGAATACCTGGGCATCTTCCCGATTGATCAATGCCGTCAAACTCGCTGAATTAACGGTTTTGTAGCCGGTAAAGAAACGGGCGATTTCCGTGTAGAGGATGGCAATCGTCAGACCGACGAAAGCCAGTGAAAGCATCGGGCTTTGACTTGCAAAAGTTTGCAGCGATTCAAAATTCATGAAAATCAGCAGAAAAGACTGGGACGCGCATTATCCGCGTGCGAGGGCCGTACGCCAAGTTTTATTGCATTTAGGAGACGGAGACCGAGTCCAGGAGACCCAATGAGTGATGTAATCCCTTGTTCGTGCTTGTTTCAAAAAGACTTGGCCGTGAAATCCGGCAAACCCGTGCTCAACCACCAACGCTTGGCTTCGGCATCCCAGCGCCATACCTGGGTATCCATGATGATCCTTTCCGCCTGCGAACTTCTGTTGATCAGGCGTATCTCCACCACCACCACTACACCGCCATCGTCGAGGAAATCCTGCGACTTTTCGTCATAGCCGGTGACCTGGATAAGCTTGAATCGCCCCTTTTCCAAGTCAGTGAGTGGATTCTCTTTGCGATATTTGGGGTCGACCTGGGCCCAGGCTTGTTCAAATTCGTTCCAGCGGATCGCCGTGGAGTAATTTGACAGCGCTGCGACTAACTGCTTGCCTTGCGAGCGTTTACTGGCGGCTTCAGCCGGCAATCCAAGCAGCAAGCCCAGAACCGCTGCGAAGAGTAATAATGACTTTTTAATGCCGGAGGTCATAAGGAAATGCCTGTTCTGAAGTTTGCCCAGCTTACGCATTTTTTTTGCGAATGGCGGCAAAACGGGCCGTCATTTCACAAAGAGTTTGTCCTTGTTCATTTTTAATGCTCGAGTGCGTCACGGCACGCGCACGCCCCCGGCTGAGCAAGGTCTGGAAAAAAACCTGCCATTGGGTATCGACATGCAAACAGGCATTTGCCTGCAAGTCACCAAACACCGGGGCCAGAAATCGTACCTGGCTGTCGGCAATAAAGACGTCTGCTTCGATATTTTCACGTCGGCAAGATTCGCTCAATAAACCCCAGGCCGCCATCGTCATGACACTTACCAGGCTGCCGCCAAATGCACAGGCTTTGTCATTGACATTATTCGCCAAGGGCGCGGTCACGGATAACACCCCTTCGTGCAATCGGGTTGCTTGTATTGCCATTGCTTGAACAGGCGGCATAGCCGAAAACTCGCTATTTAAAATTGTCAGATCATTTGAACCCATAGTCATGTGAAAACCTGTTTTATGCCAAGCTATTAGCATGCCTGACCTCCAGCCTAACCTGCCACTGCGTGAATGGACCGTGTTGTCGTTACGGCCGCTCGGACAACATGCGGTGGCGCATTGTGAGAGCCAATTGCGCGGAGCGAAAATTCTGGCGTGTTCGAGCATAAAGCTCGACGCCATTGAAAACGACAATGCCTTGAAAGACGTTTTGGCTTGCGAGTACATCATCGTTACCAGCCCGGCGGCGGCGCGTTTCGCAGCCCAGTCGGCGGTATTTAAAAACACTCCGGAATCACACTGGTTTGCATTGGGTGAGGGCAGCGCTAGGGCACTGCAAAAAAGCGGCGTCACCCACATCGCGATTCCAAGCGATGGAAACCAGTCGGAAAACCTATTGTCGATGCCTGAATTTCAGAATGTAAAAGGGCGGCATATCGGCTTGATCACGGCCCCGGGAGGTCGCGGCTTGATCGAAGCGACCTTGCTCGAACGCGACGCCATTATCCAGGTCGCCAATATGTATCGAAGGGTGCATCTCCCGATCGAAGAAAGGGAATTGGAATCGCTGCGACATTTGACGCCGCCGTTTGCCGTGCTGTGCAGCAGTCAGGAAGTTTTTCTGTCGTTCTGGCAGCAAGTCGATACAGCACTGCAAAAAAAACTGGCGCAGGGGCTATGGGTTGTCAGCAGCATTCGCCTTCAGGGAATCTTGCATGCAGCTAACATCCCCCAGACCACCGTTAGCCCCTCGCCGAGTCCCGATGCCATGCTGGCCCATTTAGAACATGTGCAAATGCAACATGTGCGATAGCATGTCGCATCCCAGAAAGAGCCCATGCCGTGAATGACGATAGCCCATTCAACTCGGAAGCCCGAAGCCCCGTTGTCAGGCGATCGGGCGTCTGGATTTTAGTTTTTTTGCTGGTTGTCACCGCGGTGGCGCTGTTCTTGTGGCAGCCTTGGTCGAAACCGAACTTGCCGACCGATGCCGTCGATTTGAGCCCGGAAGCACTCGATGCACGTCTGCTGAGCACTGAGCAACAACTTCAACGTGCCTTGCGACTGCAGCAAAGCCTCGAGAAAAAACTGGCCGATGCACAATCACGTACCGGTTTGTTGCGTGATGAAGTGCTTGGCGTGAATCAGCGCGCCGCCATTCTCGAGGAAAACGTCCGCGAGATGGCGAAAGAACAAAATGACTCCAAACAATCGGTGCAACTGGAAGCGCTCGAATTATTATTGATACTCGCCGATGCCCGTATTCGGGTGGATGGCGACTTACAGGGCGCATTGCGCGCGATGCGTCTGGCCAATGAAGTGGCTTCCGACATGCGTGATTCGCAGATGATTAATATGCGCCAAAGTCTGCTGCAGGAAATGCAGGCCATGAGTAGCGTTAGCGATAGGAAACCCCTTGCTGCAGGCGAACTCGATGCGCTCGAAGCGAGCTTGCCGCAATTGTCCGCACGCTTGCCAGGACAAACGGACACGGCGTCGAAAACCAACCGAAACGGCTTCCAGCGTTTACTCGATGCGATGGTGCAAGTGCGTTCGGCCGATGAGCAATCACTGCTCGGGGCGAATGACCGCAGTGCCGCCGAAGCGGCCTTGTTTCTTGAAATCGCACTCGCACGCAGCGCGCTAGACAAGCGCGACAACACCGGCTTCCAGGCCAGCGTGCGTCGCATCGACATCTGGCTAAAACGTTTATATGCCGATGGCCCGGTACTGCGTGAACGTCGCGAAAAATTAGCCCTGCTCGCCAAACAGGATATTCGACTCAATGTTCCGACGGCCGGCAGTTCACTGCAATTACTGCGTTCGATCTCGCTGCAACGTGGACAAAATCCATGAATGTTTTTCGCGGACTGATCTGGTGCTTGTTGCTGGCGGCGGTAGGTGCGATCGCCTGGGAAGTATTGTCGACCGACATGGGTTTCGTGCTGATCCGCTGGCACGGAAAAATCATCGAAACCACTGTCGCTTATGGCCTGATTTTCTGGTTGTTGATATCGGTAGCACTTTGGTCGCTTTGGTTTTTGCTGCGATTGCCGTTCAATGCTTGGCAATCACTGGCAAAAAAGCAGGCGCGGCTTCGCCTGATCAATGGCATGCAGGCCCTGCATGAAGGCCGCTATGCCCGCGCTGAAAATTTACTATTGAAAGCCGCCAACGAGCTCGACATCAAAACGATTGCGCTGATGTCCGCCTACGATGCCGCGACGAAACTCGATGAACCACAGCGGGCCATGCAGCATTACACCGCACTGTTAAAGCACAATCCGAGTGCAGCGCGGGAACAGGCTGCCGTGCGTGCGATGGAAAATGGCAACCCCGAGAACGCACTGGCCCTGCTTACTCCTCTTCACGATGCAAGAAAACTGTCACCCCTGGGCCAGTTTTACTATTTACAGGCACTTGAAAAAAACCATCGCGCCGTCGAAGCACTGGGCCTGCTTAATGCACTTCGAAAAGAACAGGCGTTACCAGCGCAAGCATTGGCAGATATGGAGATACAACTACAGGCCAGCGCACTTGGGCAAAGCGCCGATGCCGATACCTTCTTGCAGCTATGGAACACTTTGCCGGATCGCCTAAAACAATACACTCCAATTCTGCAGGCATTCGCGGCACGTGCAGATGCACTGGCACTGGAAACCAGGGCCGTACAGGTGTTGAGTGATCATCTTAGCCTGTCGTGGACGCCTGAATTGCTTGGCAGTCTTGCTGCCATTTCCTCGCATGCCAATGACCAGCGTATCGGCATTTGCGAAGCCTGGTTATCACAACATCCCGATGACGCATCGCTGCACGCAGCACTCGGCAAGCTGCACGGCCTGCAAAAAAATTATTCGAAAGCCGAAGCCTTGTTGAATCGTGCCGTTTCGTTGCATCCCGACAGTGAAACATGGGAAGCGATAGGCAATGTCTATGCCGCCCAACAAAAAAACGAGCAAGCCAGCACCGCTTTCGCCAATGCGCTGCGGCTGCAGCGCGAACAACTTCCGTTGCTGCTGAGTGGCCAGAGCCTGCGCGAGCAAATCGCCAATAATGCCGTGGCTGAAGTGCGCAACGAGCACGGGTTTCCGATATTGCCTAATTAATCGGCTGCTTTTGTGTTACTTCCGCTTCCGTACTGGCTGGCTTGTTTTCCCCGAATTGAAAGCCATTGCCAAGCATTTCATCGACCAATTGCTGCGCCCTTACTTTGAGTACCGTAAATCTCTTTTTTTCGGTGGGCGACAGCTGATAGTAAAGATATTCGATTCTCGATTGAATACTTCTCGACGCATTGCTTCTAGCGGGATTTTTTGAAGACCGGGAACCTTGCTCGACATTTCTTTGATACAAAAAAAGCTCGGCGATGACAAACATGCCGACAATGGCATCATCATTTCCGGCCTCCAGCTCGCTGACGCCAAGGCCATACCAGGCAGATGCATTTTCAGGTTGCGCCCATAGTGTCTGCAAAAACCAGGCCCTGGCATCTGGCTTTTTCTTGTTCATCGCATAAAGCCAGGCCAGTTCTTCCGCCGTTTGCGCTGCAAGCGGGTCGAGAGAAAGGATATGGTTGAACTGCTGAATCATTTTTTTCTGCCTAGCATCGATGGCCTCGGGCGCCATATCCCGCGAAGCCAAGTATTCCGACATGGCACTATTGTGTCGATCCGTGCTCGAAGCGAGCGGCCCTCGCTGCGTACTGGCAACACGTTTTAATTGGGCAATGGCAGTCTTGCCGGTTTCAATGACACCGGCCGCCATCGCACTGGCCGCCTCGTTCGCTAAGCGACCTGTTTCATCCAGATCAGGTGTAGCGACAAATTGAGCTTCAACGACCTTTTCCATATTGACCCGACGCCACTCTTCAGCGGCCCGTTGATAGGCAATTTCTTCGTTCGCTGTTCTGCCAAATTCATTTTGTCGCTCCGACGAGCTACCGTGCGGATCGAATCGGCTGATCAAGAAAAACAGCACGGCGATGACAAGCACCGGAAGCCCATAAAACCATTTCCAGTTCGTCCATTGATTAAATTGTGACGATGGCGGCGTATAAATCGGCACATATTTTTTAAACGGATACGGTGCCGACTTTCCGATTGTCTTGGGCCGATGTATAGCCGGAACCGGTGAACGCAAATTACGCAATGAGCGCTTGTTCTTTGCAGCCGCTCGCGGCGGCTGACGCAATGCGGGGCGCATGGTCGGATGTGACTTTGTCGCAGGAGGATTGCGCGGTGCCTGTCTGGCTTTTTTCAGCAGGTTTTCGCGCGTGCAAGCCGCACAGCCATATTCGACAAAATGCTGATGCTCTTTATTGGTTTTGCAAACTACCAGGCTGCCGGTCGATTTTTGGGCGAATTGCTTCAGTGCATTCGCCCACTCGGTTGCCGACGGCCGTGTAGCACCGGTACTTTCAAAAGCGCGATCGAATAAATGTCGCAAACGGGCATTGATGGTTTCATGACCACTCACCATGCTCGGCGTGATGAATTTATGCGGCTTCAAGCCATAGGCGTAACAACGCGCCGCAATACGTCCGGGAATATCGGTAGGCACATGGTCGGCAGACGGCTTTCCGGTAAAAGGATGAATGCCAAAATTCAATAATTGGAAAATCACGACGGCGAGTGCGAATCGATCCTGCTGTTCCTCGCCAGCATTATCAATGCCTTTTGCATGAAACTCCGGCGCTAGATAGTCCGGCGTAAATTGCGGAGCTTCAAAACGCTCGCCCTGCCCCTGGATACTGAAACCATCGCAATCGAGCATTGCCATATAAAGCGAATGTCGATAGAAGCGCAGGTTCACCGGCTTCATATCCACCACGTAATGATGTTGCCGATGCAATTCGGCAATCACCGAACTCAGATTGGCGGCAAGGGTAATTTTCGTCCCTAGACCAATCGGCAGACCTTCGGCGCGCGCTTGCCTTTCCTGCATGATGTATTCAAGTTCGCTGGTTGCCTTGATATCCAGCATCGGCATCGTGAAGCCGATAAAACGGCCACGGTCATCGCACAAAATGGCCTGCGGCCAGGCAATTTGCACAAATTTCTTGCCGGCTTCATCGATATCGGGAAGATTCGGTGTCAGCAAAAGCATCGCTTTCAATTTGCGTTCGTAGACCGCCAACGACAAATCGCGATGATAAATTTTTGCGACCTGCGCCGGCATTTCGCGAATTAAAAAAACACTGCCGGCGCCGCCACTTTTCAGCAGCGCGCCCAGCGTGACGGAGCGTTTTATCGGTCCTTCAATCCATACCTTGCTGCCGGGAGCAAAACTCATTTGACTCGATTAGCGCCACAACGCGATGAGCAGGGCTTTGTCATCCGAAGTGATTTGATGTGTCCTGACATCCGACAAGGTGCCCTCCAGCGCCTTGCTGCCATCGGCTTCCGATACCGTTTCCAGATAAGCGGCGACCGGATCGATAAACGGACGAAAAAAATCGGTATTGCCTTTGCTCATCACGAACGGCATGGCTCCGTCCGACATCAGGGCAACCATATTGATCGCATTGCCGATGGGCGTGACCCGCAAATGGGCTGCCCACTCCGTACCGGTGATGAAATAGGTTTCGTTGGCATATTCGCCGTTTTCGGGCAGGGAAATAATATTGCCTTGCTCGGGTGCTTCGCATTGCGCAATCGCGAGACCATCGCCGATATGGAAAAAATAACCAAGATTTGCAGACGTGATCACGCCGACCAATGTCGCCGAATAATCGCCCAAGGTCCTGTTTTCGGTTTGCGCCAATGATTCAAGATTTCCCCGTGCCACCGCCACCATGGCTTCAATTTTAATTTTGAAGGCATCGACATCGAGCAGGTGTATTGCTTCACCGGCGCGGTATTGATCGGCGATCGCCGACACCAGCGTGCTGGCAACCAGATTCGAGCCGACATCACTCAAAGCGGCGGAACCGGCACCATCGCAAACAGCAGCAATCAATATGTCGTCAATGGCATTTAATGCAAATGCATCCTGACACGGGATACCGCCATCAATATGCGATTTGCCGATGGCGGAAGCCGCGTAGACCCGGCACTGCATCAGGTTGGCGCGTTGGACCAGCTATCGGCAGCCGGCAATTGCGCTTGGCCGCCAGGGCGCGCCTGCGACACCACTTTCATGCTGGCGCTCAACCACAGGAATAATTCCTGGAATTTAAGGCCATCCAGGCGTTTGACGTTGGCAGCACCCTTGCTGCTGAATTGGCCCATCGCATCGGATTGGGCACCACCGCCAACGGCAATTGGAAACACCGCCACCTTGTTAGCAAGTTCAGCGTTACGGCACTGTTCTGCCGAGGCCGTCCAATCATCGGTAGGCTGGCCGTCCGACATCAGGAAAAGCCAAGGCCGGGTATAGGCAACGCCGGCATTTTTGAAGTTCTGTTTCTCTTCTTCGATTTTTGCGAGCGCCAAATCGACTGCCTGGCCGGTCGGCGTCGTACCGTTCGCTATGAGCACCGGCGCGACGAAATCCATTGCATCTTTCCAGTCTTCCAGAATTTCGGCTTCATCGAAACCGCCGTATTGCACGACCAGAATACGAACACGTTTGGCGGCGATCGCATCGCTTTTCAGCTCCTGCTCAAGCAATTTCAGCCCTTCGTTCAATTGCTCTATCGATGTGCCAGCCATGCTGCCGGAACGGTCTAACACGAGGACTAAGGGCGTGCGTTGTTCGGTGTTGTCGACTAACGCTACGTCGGGAATGGCTGGCATGGACATCAGGGGAACCTCGTTGATTATCAGGTGGATATTCTATCTTGCATTTGCGCCGCCGGTAGACCGTAAGCGGCCTTTAGGTAGTAAATGACTGACCTATTGGCGGTAATGCGGCATCGCTGCGTGGCCGCAAGTACAATGCGCACTGACTAACCAGAGCCCGGCTCAGATGAAATTAATAAGTTTTGCGACCCGTTTTTTGATTTTCTTGCTGGCCACTGCCAGTTTAAGCGCCTGCAGTGATCTAGAAAAATTATTCTCGGGTTCGAACAAATCCGGCGCCCATTCATCTGACGCGGTACAGCCCTCTGCGCTGAAGCCATCCAAGCTCGACTTTACAATGTCGCCGGCCTGCCTTTTCCCACAAGCAGCAGCACCGGAAAACATCGAGGTGTTCGCGATTGATGGACAGGCCTGGATTGATCAGGCTGCAAAACTTGAATCGGTCGATAGCGAGTCGACACTGATCACGATCAATGTCGATACTCCCGATCCGGTCGCGCTTTTGCTCACCGCAAAAAATGCGGCCCGCTGGCGTATCACCACGACACCACGCACAAAATTATGGGGCGTTTACGTTTCCGCTTTTGAGCCGCAGCGTGTATCGGGCATTATCACGCCGACAAAATTCCAGGAGCACTACCGAAGCCTGGGTGATAATTGCGGCGTTTACTGGGCACCGGAATTCCAGGTTCACCAGCTTTATGAATTTTCGCGCCAGGTATTTGGCAAGCCGTATGTCGCGCTACCAAAAATCGTCAATGGTTCGGTCGATGTGAGGTCACTCGGACCAAACATAGCGGGGCCGGAAAATTCCATCCTGCAAGCTACTCCCGAGCTCATCGTCGCGACTGAACCAACGCCGGCAGTAAAAGCTCCCGCACCACCACTGAATCCGCCGGCAGCGCCAATGACACTGAGCCAGGCACTTCGTGCCAGCGTGATACGTCCCGGCGCTCCGGCCGACCTGGATCGCTTTCGCGCCAAATACCGTGCCGTGAATCAACGCGAAATGGGCAAACTTCTGAACGAAAACATTAGCCGGTTACCCATCTACGTCATTATTGGCGACTACACTTTTTCAGCCGACGAAAGTCTTGCCGGTGCCAATGCCGTGCTTTTCATCCTGGACAAACGCGTTCCGTATCCCTCGGGCGATCCGGAACATAGCCCAATACTGGACATGAATACAGGTGCCTGCATGGGCCAGATTTGCGGTTTCTATTCGCACGAAGACTGATCCGTTCTGCCGATAAAATTTTACTGATGAAAAAAACGCATGTGGCTGTAAAGGCACATGCGCTTTTTATGGATCAACTCTATTTCTATTTATCAATCAGCGTTCAACAATCGCCGCCACGCCCATACCACCAGCGGTACACACCGAAATCAAAACACGACCACTGCCTTTTTCTTTCAGCAACTTGGCTGCAGTAGCCACAATACGGGCGCCGGTTGCCGCGAAGGGATGACCCATCGCCAGCGATGAGCCGACGACATTGAGCTTGCTGCGATCAATCGATCCCATCGCCTTGTCACGACCCAATTTTGTCTTGCAGAATTCTTCCGATTCCCAGGCTTTCAACGTGCACAATACTTGTGCCGCGAACGCTTCATGGATTTCGTAGAAATCGAAATCCTGCAACGTCAAATTATTGCGTTCGAGCAATTGCGACACGGCCCAGGCCGGCGCCATCAACAAACCTTCGCCATGCACGAAATCGACGGCAGCCACTTGCGAGTCCACCAAGTACGCCTGCACTTCGAGACCATTCGCCGCCGCCCATTCTTCGGAAGCCAGCAAGGCCGCCGATGCACCGTCAGACAAATTGGTCGAGTTGCCGGCAGTGAGTGTTCCTTGTCCGCTGGATTTATCAAAGGCGGGCTTGAGTGTCGTGAGTTTTTCGATCGTCGTGTCGGCGCGCAAAATATTGTCTCTATCGATGCCGCGGAACGGCACCACCAAATCCTTGTAAAAACCGCGCTCATACGCTGCTGCGGCTTTCTTGTGCGATTCAAAGGCCAGCTGATCCTGGTCGGCGCGAGTAATTTTCCATTCCTTCGCCATTTGTTCGCAGCTTTCACCCATGCTCTTGCCGGTGCGTGGCTCGGCAACGCCGGGGAATTCGGGTTTGAATTCACCGAAGGAAAATCCTTTCAACAAGGCACCAATGCGCTGGCCGGCCGTCTTCGCCATATTGGCGTTCAACAAACGACGACGCATTTTTTTACCGACCGCTATCGGCACATCGGAAGTCGTATCCGAACCGCCGCCGATGCCTGAATCAATTTGGCCCAACGCGATTTTATTGCTCACCGCAATGATCGTATCCAGACCGGTGCCGCAGGCGCGTTGCATGGTCAGGCCGGGCGTCGCTGGCGACAGGCCGGAGGACAGAGTCGCTTCTCGTGCGAGATTGAAATCGCTGGAGTGTTTGAGCACCGCACCCATCGCCACTTCGCCGAGCTGCTTGTCTTGCAGATTGAATTTTTCGACCAGGGCGCCGAGCGTCTTGATCGACATGCCCATATTGCCGACATCGAAATACACGCTGTTGTTGCGGCAGAAAGGAATACGGACGCCACCGAGAATGGCTACGCGACGGGGAGTGCTCATGGTGAAATCCTTATTCAAGGTCAGCGGCTGGCGCTGGCATAATGGGGTGCCCTGAGGATAGCTTAGTGGTCTAGAGCAAGATTTCCAAACTTTGCAGGGTTCAAATTTAGGTATGAAAAGCGATGACTGACACGGTAAGTTGCCTGGGTGCCTTTGCACTGGAGTTAAGCCCGCAAACGCGTGCTCTGTCGCCACAACTACCGCAGGCGCAAGCCGCGGAATTGGCCGCTTTACTGGCGCGCGATCTCGCGCGCTGGGTGCCCGAAGTACGGGATTGCGATTTCACGGTGCTGGCCGCCTTGTTTGATCCGGTCGAAATTCTGCGCCCAGGCTTTCCGCTACATGCCGAACTCGAACGCCTCACTGCGCAGGCACCGGGTCAAGGGCAAGCCCGCATCATCGCACTGGGTGCCAATGACAGTGCATTGCCGGAAACACTGGCGCCGGCGAAAGAATATGCAGAAGGTCCGTTTCGTCTCGTGCCGTTTTTACTGCGCGGCGACGCCGAACTGATAAAAGTCGTCGGCGAACAACTCGAAGCGAGCTTGCTCGATATCGGCATGGCACCTGCCGACACGGCCTTGTTCGCACAAGAAAACTTCAAGACACAGATTGAACACGCACGCTATCTGACCGTGCACGATCTGGCCGCGATGATGGCGATGCAATACGAACACGCCGGCCTGAAAAATGTCTGGCCGCTGATCGAAACCGCCTTGCTGGCGCCGAACGAAACCTGCTGGTGCGATGCGATGCCGGATCCGCTTGCGCTGTATCGAGATGGTGAAATCCACATGACACTACTGGATGCCGACGACTGGCAACATCTGGGTTACTGCGGCGATGAGGAAACTCCGGAACGCTGCGAATTTCTATTCGAACAATTCGAAATGCGGCAGAGGCAAATGGCAGCTCTATTTCAGGCCCACGGAATTGATGTCACCTTCGAACATTGTGCGAAAGGTAAATACCCGCGCAAAGTGTTGTTATAAACCACCGTAGGAGCGCCTTCAGGCGCGAAATAATCTGAGGTAGGAACAAGCTCTGCTCGCGAAATGCCTCGCCGCTGATTTTCGCGAGCAGAGCTCGCTCCTCCATTTGGCAAGGTCGCAGAGCTGTCGCGCCTAAAGGCGCTTGTGTCTGCAATATGTACTACTGTGAAAGTGAGAGCAGAGTACGGCAAGCCGGTAAGGCGATGTGCTTAAAGCACGAGTAGGAGCATGAGCTGC
>JAYWIC010000008.1:0-5254 GCA_043789195.1 Arenimonas sp.
ACCAGATGCCGGTCACGAAAGTGCTTTCGCCGAAATCGGCCCAGTGATTCTTCTTCATGCGCGTGTCCAGCGCCGGTAAAGAATCGCGGGCCAGGTGAACGCCATGATGAAGAAAAATTTCGTGTGCATTTTTGAAATGCGGATATTGTCGTGAAGCGCGTCGAAATGCGAGACGCCATCTTCCGGATAAGTTACGCGCGTCGGATGATTGCGAACCCGGATACCACTCCAGTGTGCACGTACCATGATGTCGATATCGAAATCCATCCGCTTGCCGATGTTGTAGCGATCAAGCACCACCATGATGCGGCTCAGCGGATAGACGCGAAAGCCGCACATCGAATCACGGATTTCAAACGACAGCGTGTTTATCCAGACCCAGATATGCGTGGCATACCGGCCGTATAAACGCGCCTTCGGCACTGAATCGTCGTAAATCGGACAACCACAGATGATTTGTTCCGGATACTGTTCCGCCTCAGTCAGAAATCCCGGGATATCGGCGGGTACGTGTTGACCATCCGCATCGATTTGCAAAACATGGGTGTATCCCTGCCCTGCTGCGTGACGGAACCCGGTCATGACAGCGCCACCCTTGCCCTGATTTTCTGACAGGTGCAAAACCTGCACCGTCTGCGGAAACCTCTCCCGCAATGCGTCCAATGCAATACCGCAAGCCGGCTCCGATCCATCGTCGACTAGCAAGCATGGAATGTTGAACGACTGGATTTTTTCAACCAGTATCGACGCAGGTTTTGCATGGTTATAGACCGGCACCACGATCAGCGGCTTGAATGTGTTTGTTTTCATCATGCCGTCGCGCTCGCGGCTTCTATCCGGGAAAACAAAATTCGGCCATTGGCATGCACGCCATGCGTGGACTCATAGCGGAACATCAACATTCCCTTGGCTTCATTCCATTGAATATCGAGATTGACGTCGGTATCGGGGCGAATCACTTGCTGAAACTTCAGCGCTTCAATACGAACAAAGCGTGGGTGTAACGGAAATAGTGCGCGTCCATTTTTTATCGCCCAATCAATCAGGGCGACACCGGGAACGACAGCGGCATGTTGTGAAAAATGTCCATCGAAAACCACCAGATCTTTGGTGACCTTCAATTCGAGCTGGGCCGAATATTCAGTCCGCTGCAAAATTCTGGAGGACGGCAAGCTCATGCGGAATAGTTCGGCCAAGACTCGCTGGCTGGTTTTTCCCTGGCTATCGACCGGCATCGCATCAACAAAACGCCAATGCCTCGGTATCGCAATCGGATCTACCGATGTTTCGAGCGCTTTTCTGAGGTGATTGACGATCGCCAGTTTGCCGTTTGCCTGCAGATCCCGATTGCCTTCCGCATTCAGCAACACCACCGCGGCCAGCCTTTCGCGCTGGCCCGGCAATACCAGAAGTCGACATTCTTGAACCCAGTCATTTTGACTCAGGCTGTTTTCAATGGAGGTCAATGAAATGCGGCGCTCTTCGAGCTTGATGATGCGATCACTACGACCCAGCAATTCAAATTTTTTTCCGTCACGCAGTGCAGCCTTGTCTTGCGTGACAAACCATTCGTTATTGGGCAAATGGGGTGATCGAATTTGCAGATGCTCATCGGACACACGCCATTCAACGCCCGGTAATGGCTGCCAGCTGGTCGAACCATTTTCCGACTGACGCCAGGCTATCCCGCCGGTTTCACTGCTTCCGAAAACTTCAATCGGACGACGGTGCCATAACTGTGTGACTTTGTCCGCAGACTCCGCACTCAAGGGGCCGCCCGAAGAAAATACCGCTTTAAGCTGCTGCGTCATACCCCGCCAGTCGAGGCTCTCGGGCAATCGTTTTAAATGCGCCGGACTGGCGATCAACACACTTGGCCCTGCGGCCAGTTGTTTCGCAATTTGCTCTGGGTACTCGAGACGCTGTGTATAAAAAACTCTGCCTGCTGCCAAGGGCCACAACACCCGGAAAAGCAATCCGTAGATATGCTGGTGCGACACCGTGCCGTAAATAACCGCGTTGCCTGCGGTTTGACCGAAGCATGCTTCAAGTGCCCGTAACTCCGCATCCAGCTGGCCTATTTTTTTCTCGATGGCGCATGGCTCGCCGGTCGAGCCCGAGGTAAAAATTATCAGGGCTGTTGATTGCGAATCGAGTTCGCCTAGTAACACTTTTGTTGTCGAAAAACCATTTGCCGGCGCGGCTATTGCGGACGGCAATTCGCCGACACTGGCATCCACCAAGGCAGAAAGTTGTTTCAGCGTGGAAGGCAATTTATCGCCAGGCAAAGCGATAATTTTTTTAGCGTGCCAGGCGCCTAGCAAGGCTGCTGCCAATTCGGCAGCATCGTCCAGACTGAGGGCAAATTTATCGCCAGGCAGTCCGTGGAAAAAACATTTCCAGTCGCGAACTCGTGCCATGAAATCGGTACGGCCAACATTTCCGGCTGGCGAAAGTGCAACAGGTTTTTCGGCATCAGCGCCGGTTGGCTCCAGAGCCAGATGACACAGCGAATCCAGATCAAGCATTGTCTGGACCCGCCTTATGCTTAGGCCTGACAAGCCACTCGCCGGCAAACAGCATGCCCATCAGGCAATACGAAATCAGCCCGTTGTAGAGAGCCCATATCCGGTCTGAGGCATATAGCGCTGTTATCAATGCAATAACGCCGTTTAGCATAAAAAATCCGCACCAGATGACGGTGACTTTTCTTGTGTAGGGAATCGCTTCATCGGGCAGCGCCGGGTCCTGCAATCTGGCAAAACGTTCGATCACCGATGGCGGATGCCATAGGCTGATAGAAAAAACACTCAATAAGGTTGCACTAACGATGACCGGATATAGCTTCAATGGCGTTGCGTGATTCAGATAGATGCTGAGCAATGCCAATATGAATGCCGCAGCGGCGGCATAGCGCCAGAATTTTTCCGGCGAAGCCAAAGCTCGCAATACGGCAACGGCTAAAAGCAACAAGGCAATCCAGCGCGGCTCGATTCGTCCAAGACTAAAATAAATGGCAATCGGATACAGAACAGTGACCAGCCCGATCAGGGCATTTCGCATCCGCACGTTCAAGTGCCGGATTTAATTTCGTTCTCGGAATGCATCATGTCGTGCACTACATCGATTACGTCCTGCACGGTACGAACGGCTTTGAAAGCTTCAGGCTTCAGGCTGCTTCCCAAAAGCGGCTTGAGCTGGACGATCAAATCGACCGCATCGATGCTGTCGATGTCCAGATCCTCGCCAAGCCTAGCATCGGGCTTTACCTTGTCGGGATCAATGGCAAACGTGTCACGCATGATGCCAACAATATGCAAATAGAGTTCTTCTTTATTCATGGCGAGAATCTTGTGTACCTAGCGTCACTGTTTACGTTGTTCTGCAATGAATGCAGACAGTGTCTTCACACTGGCGAAATGTTTCCGGGTTTCCTCGGAATCGGCAGCCAGCGTTACGCCATAACGTTTTTGCAAAGCAAGACCCAGCTCGAGCGCATCAATTGAGTCGAGACCCAAACCTTCGTTAAACAGGGGGGCGGCTGAATCAATATCATCTGTCGTCATGTCTTCAAGCGACATCGTCGTGATGATCAAGTCCTTTATTTCCAATTCAAGCGCCTGCACGTTTTAACTCCGTTTCAAAGAAATGCGTCAGATAGTCGGTGAGTTTTCTTGCCGCCAATGCCTCTGTGTCGACACAGAAACTAGCTACCGGAATATCTGGCAGAACCTCGATACTGACGTGAAAGCGGCGTGAAGGAATATTGTACCATCCCAGCCCCTTGGAAAGCGTCGGCGGGCTACATTTGATGAGGACCGGCGTGATGTCCAGACGCCCCCTGACTGCGATGTTGGCAGCCCCTCTTTGGAAGGGCAGCAAGTGGTCTGGCTTGCTCCGGCTTCCTTCGGGAAATATCACGAGATTCTTGCCCGATTTTACCGAATCGATGCAAGCGCCAATTAAATCGGCGCCATTGTCGTTGCAGATGTATCCCGTTGCGCCAACGGCGCCCCGCGTAGCAATATTTTTTGCCAGACCTGAACGAACGACACAATCGGCGTTTTTCAGCAGGGAAATGAGAAAAACGATGTCGATCAGGGTCGGATGATTTGCAAGAATTAACAAGCCGGGTCGCTGCAAATTCACCAAACCCTTAATTTCGTAGGTCAGGATGCCGACCCGGTGCATATAGCCTATGAAAAGCGCGAAGGATCGATTGATGACGCCTCTGGCTACACGCCCACGCTCTGCCTTGTCCCATATCAGCAAATGAAGCGCCGGGAACGCGATGAGCCATAATATGGCACCACCAAGCCCGAATATTGCAAAAGCGCTACCGGTAGCGAATAGGCGCCAGAGGTAACTAATTTGTCTAAGCATGACGCAGCCAGCACCAATGCCGTAAGCCGTCATGAAAGTGCATCGATTTTTCATCGGAAAGCATGAAGCGCATGACATCGAGCCCATGTGGCAGCAAGGATTGACTCATTGACACCGTCTTGCCGCCATCCAAAATTTCCAATGAAAACGAGCCAGCATCCACTTCTGCCTTCCTGAGTCGCCATGCCCAGGCATATTCAGCCGTACTTTCATTCAGGAATATCTGATAGGAGTCCGGTAGTAACCCGTCATACATCACTACCATCACCTCTTGAGCACCCTCATGAAGCAGACCAAGCGCTTCAATGACGGCAGCTTCTGCTGTGGCAATTCCAGCGGCCACCGCAAGATAGTTTTGCTTTAGTTTGCGGGCAATCGAGTACTGTGCAACGACGGCATTATGAATAGACAAACCAAAGTGCGTTGGCGAAAGCGATTCCTTTCTTGCCAGCGCCTCCAGCATCTCGTAGGTGCGCTGAATATCACCATGGCGACTGGCAAATATTAGCGGGATATCGGATGAATCGGCGGTTTGGCACCAGTAGGCTGTCTGCAGTGCAATACGCCCCATACGTTCAAGTCGCCTTCTCTGCATGGCGGGCATTTCCGACAAAGCAGGTACGTCATCGCCTTCAGGCAAAAAGGCATCTTGCGACCAAGCCTTCCAAGCCGCTTGATCATGCAGTCCAGGCCCATAGGCGGCCCACTCTTCAATGGTGAAACGTATGCTCATGCTTAAAAATCCGGTTCTGGGCATCATAATATTTTTATTGAGCCCAATAAAAAACCCAGCTTTCGCTGGGTATTTATCGAATCGCCACTAATTAGGTGGCGTCCCCACGGGGATTCGAACCCCGGTCGCATCCGTGAA
>JAYWIC010000009.1:0-20589 GCA_043789195.1 Arenimonas sp.
GATTTCATTCATTTAGGAGCATCTCATGCCCCAGGTCACTATGCGTCAAATGCTGGAAGCCGGCGTTCACTTCGGCCACCAAACCCGTTACTGGAATCCGAAAATGGGCCCGTTCATCTTCGGCGCCCGCGGCAAGATCCACATCATCAACCTCGAAAAAACCATGCCTTTGTTCAATGACGCGATGAATTTCATCTCGGCCATCGCCCAAAAGCGCGGCACCATCCTGTTCGTCGGCACCAAACGTTCGGCCCGCGAATCGATTAAAGAAGAAGCCACACGCTGCGGCATGCCTTATATGAGCATGCGCTGGTTGGGCGGCACGCTGACAAATTTCCGTACCGTTAAAGCCTCGGTTGCCCGTTTGAAAGAACTGGAAGCCAATGAAACCAATGGCGTGTTCGAAAAAATGGTGAAGCATGAAGTGCTCAGCGCGCGTCGCGAACGCGACAAGCTCGAAGCTTCTTTGGGCGGCATCAAGGACATGAACCGTCTGCCTGACGCCTTGTTTGTTATCGATATCGGCCACGAAGACATCGCCGTACAGGAAGCCAAGAAACTCGGTATTCCAGTTATCGCCGTTGTCGACACCAACTACGACCCTAACCTCGTTGACTATGCTATCCCGGGCAACGACGACGCCATCCGCGCCGTTCAGTTGTACGTCCGCGCTGCTGCCGACGGTGTTCTGGAAGGCAAAGCCGCTGCTCCACAAATGGCTGCCCGCGATGACGAATTCGTTGAATTGGATGCCGAAGGCAATCCAGTGGCGAAGGCAGACAAAAAAGACGCGCCACGTCGTGCACCAGCTCCAGCCAAGAAAGGCGCACCACGCCGTGACGGCGCTCCACGCGCTGCCAAGTAATTCGACTTATTATCAAGCAAAATCTGCACGGCAGCTTCGGCTGCCGTGTTGTCATCTAGAAATCAGAGAGGAAACACATGGAAATTTCAGCCGGTTTAGTTAAAGAACTGCGCGAGCGCTCCGGCGCCGGCATGATGGAATGCAAAAAAGCACTTTCAGCCAATGCTGGTGATATCGATGCTGCTATGGAATACCTGCGTAAAACAGGTATGGCGAAAGCCGACAAGAAAGCCGACCGCGTTGCTGCCGAAGGCCGCATTGAAATGGCTTCGGAAGGCGGCAAGGCCGTGTTGGTGGAAATCAATTCCGAAACCGATTTCGTTGCCAAGGATGCAAACTTCTTGTCATTCACAAAAGCCGTTGCCGATGCTGCTCTCAAATCCGGCGTTGCCGATGTTGAAGCACTGAAATCGGTTGCCATCAATGGTGCCAGCGTTGAAGAAACCCGTGCTGCACTGATCGCAAAAATCGGCGAAAACGTTCAGGTTCGCCGAATGATTAAAATCGATTCGGCCAACAACGTTGCCGCTTACATCCACGGCGGCCGTATCGGCGTGCTGGTGGAAGTGAAAGGTGGCGATATGGAACTAGCTCGCGGCATCGCCATGCACATTGCTGCCATGAACCCTCCTTACAACAAGGCTGCCGACGTTCCTGCCGATTTCGTAGCGAAAGAAAAAGAAATCGAAATGGCCAAAATGACCGACAAGGACAAGGCGAAGCCTGCCGAAATCCTGGAAAAAATCATTGGTGGCAAAGTTGCCAAGATCATCAACGAAGTTACTTTGTACGGCCAAGCGTATGTGTTGAACACCGATCTTTCCGTTGAAGCCGCAGTGAAAGCTGCCGGTGCCGACGTGATCGGCTTCCAGCGCATTGCGGTAGGTGAAGGCATCGAAAAAGTCGTTGAAGATTACGCTGCCGAAGTGGCGAAGGCGATGCAGGTCTAATCGCCCTGCACTGTTCACGAAAAACCCGCGTTTATCGCGGGTTTTTTATTGGGTGTAGATAGCGCGACGCCAATTGGATTTGGCAGAAGTCGAGTCAGAGTGAAGCTGATAAGCAAGAGAGCCCTTGGGCCCGAATGTTTGTCGCAGAGCTGTCGCGCACATGGGCCCTTACGAATTGAAAAATACAATCAGCTCAAATCAAACAACGAAAACACCGGATAACGCCGCCACTCCGGCTCATTAAATCGTTTTCCGTTCGCATAAATAAAATTCAGAACGGCTGTCTGGTCCGTCAATAATTCGGGGTTATTTTCTTTCCACAGATCAAATTCGGCCTTTAGTTTCGGCTCATCCTGCAGCATTTCAAATGCGCTGTCTTCAAACACATAATCGGAAAACGCTTCTTTCTTTTCCAGCACACTATTGAAAAATCCCCAGCGGAAAAAACTGTCGTGCGCTTGAGGCTCGAGCGTTTCTACGGCGTAACGGGCATTCGCCTGATTGAGTGACAGCAAGTAATCGCCTGCCCGTGCATAAATGGTTTCGGTTTGCGTGCTTAATTCCATGTCATCGTGAAACATATGGCCTTCGTATGCCGTCACACGGGAAGTTACATTCTTGATGCGATAGGTTTGAGCTTTAATTTCTCGATCTGCTTCAATACGCTGAAGCTCCACTCCGTTCCATTGCAGCCGTTCGATCACTTCGCGCCAAGCTTGCGGAATCAAATAGGCTTTCGGTGCTGGAATAACGACGTCTTCGACGAAATGATCGTAATAGGCAATCTCTTTTTCCCATGGCTGGTTGCGATCATAGGAAAGGCGCATGTAGTTACCGATTTTGCTCGGTGAATAAATGGCTTTATAACCCTTGAAACGAAACGTCGATGGCTTGTCGTAATCCGCCTTCCATTGCACCGGCCATTGCGTTCTTCCGGTTTTTTTTGCGGTAGCGCGCAAAGCCAGAATTTTTTCTGCATTTCCAATCGTGAATTCCAGCACCGTTTCCACCAGTGCACGCATTGCTGCATAACGATCGGCGAAAGGCTTCAGCATATGGGTTTCCGGCATGAAGCCGATGGTGTGATGCAAGGCGGCGTAACCCGTCGAGAAACGCGGCACTTCCAGAAAGTCCTCGATGCCATCGTCCGGCGTTTCTTTTACTGGATTCACGTACGGGCAAGTTGGCCAACCTCTGGCGTCCATAGCCTGATAAATTTTTGGCAGCATCGTGTCACGGAGAAATCCACCGAGTTCTTTACCCAGCTTATCTGCCTGCGTTTGAATTAACGTCATCGTATAAAGATAATCAGCACCGTTGGATGTATGGGTGTCCACCATGACATCGGGATCCCAGGCACTAAAGAAACGATTGAATACCTGTGCCGCCTGACTGTCGCATTTAACAAAGTCGCGATTCAAATCCAGATTCCGGCCATTGGCACGAAAGCCGAATAATTCAGGGCCATCCTGGTTCACCCGCGAGGTATTCTGGCGATTTAAACAACCATCCACGTTGTAGACCGGGATAAATAAAAATACCGTATTGCCCAAGGCTGCCAATCGTTCCGCTTGAATGCAGAAATCGCGCACCAATGCCATGCAGCTATCGATTCCCTCGGGTTCTCCGGGATGAATACCGTTGTTATTGAAAAATACCGGGCGGCCCTGGTGTTTCAGTTGTTCACGATCGAATACGGCATCGGAAGTGATGATGCCGGCATGCATCGGCATTCCGTTATCCGAGACCCCGATTTGCTGAAAGTGCAATATGGACGGAAAATTCGCAGCCAATTTTTCATAGAACGAGATGCATTGCTGCCACGTGGCCGTCTGGTTTTGATTGCCGAGTTCGTAGGGTGTTGGATGAGCGCTCGATTGATTGACTGGCATGATGACGACCCAATAGTGAAATGATAAATTTCCGGCAATGCGGCGACTATAAAATTACGAGCTACACGATAACATCGAACATCCCGCCCGATTGCGAGCCCATTCCGGTCTTGGCAAGGCAAACCGCTCGCGGCCGGTTTGTTCGGCATATGGATGACGCAACACTTTCATCAATGTCTGCAGTTCGCTTGCATCGCCCTGTTCGGCAGCGTCGATCGCTTGCTGTGCAAGCCAGTTTCGCGGCACATAAAGCGGATTGACCGCATTCATCCTTGCCCGCCTGATGTCTGCCGGTTCGTCCTGTTCTTTAATCCTGGCGACATACCGGGAAAGCCAGCCAATGAATGGGTCATGATGCTCATCTCGCAGCAATGGGTCATAAAAGACGGAATCGAACTGCTCCAGCGAAACCGCATTCAAATCCACATCGGCTAGTTTCCGGAAAAACAATGTCATATCCATTTGCATTTTCTGCATCAGGCGGAATAAATCCTGCACCAGCACGGAGTCGCTTTCATTTGCATGGGCCAAGCCCAGTTTTTCGGCATTCATCGCTCGATGCATCGTGTTGAAAACATCGCCGTAACGATTCAAGCCCGAATGCAATACCTCATGATCTGGCAACAAGGGTGCAAGCGAACCGGCTAGACGACTCAAATTCCATTGGGCTATCTGCGGCTGTTTTCCGTAGGCATAACGCCGTCCATTTGCATCGGTGGTATTGGGCGTCCAGTCCGGATCAAAATTCTCGAGCCAGCCATACGGGCCGTAATCGATAGTCAAGCCAAGTATCGACATATTGTCGGTATTCATTACGCCATGCACGAAGCCGACCCGCATCCAGTGCGCCATCAATGATGCCGTGCGTTCGCAGACCTCGGCAAACCAGTCGCCGATTATGTTTTCACCGCGATTTGCCAAATGCGGAAAGTCCCGTTCAATACAGAACGTGACAAGCTTCTGCAGTAAATTTGTATCACCACGTGAGGCGGGTAATTCGAAATTACCAAACCGGATAAAACTGGGCGAAACTCGGCAGACAATGGCACCAGGCTCGGGTTTGGCATCACCGCTATAAAACATGTCACGCACAACATCTTCACGGGTAGTCATCAACGAAAGCGCACGCGTTGTTGGCACGCCAAGATGATGCATGGCTTCACTACATAAAAATTCCCGCAACGAGGATCGCAAAACGGCACGGCCATCAGCATGTCGCGAATAAGGCGTCGGGCCAGCGCCTTTGAGTTGCAACTCCCATCGTTGACCCGTCTTCGAAATAACCTCCCCCAGCCCGATTGCACGGCCATCCCCCAATTGCCCTGCCCAATGACCAAACTGGTGGCCGCCATAGTTGGCCGAATAGGCCTGCATTCCCGGCAACAGTTTGTTCCCGGAAAAAGCATTCAAAAATCCGGATGACCGGACATCGGAATCTTCCAGATCTAGCAGCTTGGCAACGTCAGTCGAAAACGCCAGCAAGTCGGGCTTAATAACAGGCGTTGGCGTCACCAACGAATACGCAGCCTCTAGCACTTGCCTTGTTCCGGGGCCGGTTTGTAAATCGGCTGGCAATTCCCGAATAAAGCGGTTGTCGAAATTCATTGGTTTCAATTCAAATCCTTGGCGCGGTTCGTCACATTCAGTGCCTCAAAAAAATGCCTCAACCCGAGTTTTCAGCCCTGCCCATGTGGGTAGCGCCAAACTTGAGGTGGCCAGCAATACTCTACTGGCAAACCGTTCATAATTCAGGCACTCTAGCTCGGTAAAGCGTTGAATCCGGCGGGAGTCGGCTTGTTGATAGGTAACATTTCTAGGAGCTCTGCATGGCTGACCTGAATGAATTGTACAAAGCACTTGAGGCTATCAAACAAAATAGCAAATCAGCCAAGCTTTTTTTCTATTTCACAAGCAAAGACGACAGCCAGATGCATTCTGGATTTTTTTCAATCAACGAGGGACACACCTGTTCGATTAGTTATCTGGGCAAATCGACCAGTGATGCGCTTGGCGAAATACCGTCACTACGCATCACCAAAGTAATGTCGTTGCCTGCTACACCGATGGACCTTTCAAACGACCCCTCCGGCGTATGCTCGCTCGATGAAGCTCTGGATAGACTAAACCCGGAAAACTTTGTGGTAGCAACGCCCGAGCCTGAACCGGCCGCCGAAGCCCCCGCTGCCGAAGAACCCGTGGTCGCTGCGAAAGCGCATGTGTTTTACTCCCATGTCGCCATGCAGCAGGATGTCACACGGGTACTCGAAACACTGTATGGCTCGAGTGCGGCCAAAAAAGTCGAGGATATTGCTTTGACCTCGCCGCCACATCAATTCCCGGTGGATTTTCTGGACAAGTGCAAAGTGCATGCCAGCATGATGCTCGGGCCTAAAAAAGCAGACGAATTATTCAAGTCGATTTACGACAAATTAGCGTAAGTAGCCAATCCATTTATTCCCAGGTTTTCTATAGATTAAAATTTTAACGAAGCAACTGTTTTCATAACGTACTCTCAGGGGGAGATTTCTATGGGCACAATGTCAAAGTTAGGGGCGGTTATTTGGGTGGGCAGCACTCTGTTGTTGGCGGTGTTCCCTTTCATGGGCACAGACCCGCAGTTTCGACTTTATTATTCAAACGCCTTGCAAACCTTATCCAGTTTGATCGCGGCATTTCTTTGTTTCAGCGCCATGAGCGCGTTTCCTGACCAGAGCCCGCTGCGGAAAGTCTGGGCCGCCATCGGTGCCGGGGTGCTTGCCTGGGGTATCGGTGCCACGATATTTGGCACCTATCCACTCTTGAACGCGGGTGCAGAAACCCCCTATCCGTATTACTCCGATATCGGCTATCTATTGACCGGCCCGTTCATCATTGCCGGCCTGCTAATTTTCAAAAAATCGCTCGGGCTTGAAACCCCTATGTGGGGCACGATACTGGCCCTGATCCTATTGCTCGTGTCGGGCTATTTTGCCTATAAGGCAAACTGGGAAGGGGTATTGGATCCCGACATCGCGATGAAAATCACGGCAATCGGATATCTGGTATTTGACCCCGTGTTGTTGGCGGTTACCGTCCTGACGGCATCATCGTTCCGTGGCGGTGAAGTCGGCAAGGCATGGTGGTATGTAGTGATCGGTATCCTGCTGTATTTTATTGCTAATCAGGCTTATACCTATCTTGTCGGGCAGGAAACTTACGCGACCGGTCATCCTGTGGATATCGGCTGGATGCTGGGCTTTGGCTTTATTGCTTGGGCTGCCGTCAAAACCCGGAATTTAATGAACTAAACGCTCTTGTGAATAGCGCATCAAAACACCCGCATCGCGGGTGTTTTGATATCTACAGACAAAATACAGGCTGCCATCAACTAGATCGTATGTATAAGTGTTTGCGATCAGGCACCGTTAGCATTGGCGTTGCCTCTATACGGCCACACGCAGGCGCGAATACCGAGTCCCTCATTGCCGCCGCCGATGCCGCCTTGTATCTGGCAAAACAAAATGGCAAAAACCGGGTAGAACTTTCATGAGAATCAAACGCAGTATCGAGGATTTTCTGCATCGCAATTTCCCGAATGGAAAAGGCGGCCTGTTGAAACCGACAATCAAATCAATCCAGGAGTAAATGGATGACACCCTCAAATTTCATTCCTTTTTCGCCGGAAAACGCCGAACGGACGGATTATCAGGTCGCCCCGGAAAAACTCATTCGCGGCGAATCTGCACAATCGACATTGAATATGTTTTCCGACGCCGGAAATCAATTCCATTGCGGCATCTGGCAGGGCGCGCCCGCACTTTGGCGAGTCAGTTACTCCGAATACGAGTTCTGCCATATTCTGCAAGGCACGATTCGCATCACCGATGAGGCCGGGACAAGCATCACGGTCGGCCCTGGCGACAATTTCGTGATTGCAGCGGGTTTCAAGGGAACTTGGGAAACCCTCGAAACGGCAAAAAAAATCTACGTGATTTTCGAGCGTCAGCCATAAAAGCAATATTTGAACGCGACAGGAAAGGGGCAAATCCGCTAAACTTCCGCTGTTTGCCCATCCCGGAGTCTGATCAATGAGCCCCTCGCCCCTGAAATACCGTCGCGTTGTGCTGAAGTTATCTGGCGAAGCCCTGATGGGCAATGAAAACTACGGTATCGATCCGGTCGTCATCAACGCGATGGCGAAAGACATCATCGAAGCACAGAAAGCCGGTGCGCAAATTGGCTTGGTCATCGGTGGCGGCAATATTTTTCGCGGCGCCGGATTGGCTGAAAATGGCATGGACCGGGTTACCGGCGACCACATGGGCATGCTGGCCACGGTCATCAATGCACTGGCCATGGCCGATGCTCTGGAAAAACACGGCGCCTACTCCCGCGTCATGAGCGCCATCAAAATCAATGAAGTTTGCGAGGATTACATCCGTCGCCGCGCGATCCGCCATCTGGAAAAAGGCCGCATTGCCATTTTCGCCGCCGGCACCGGCAACCCGTTTTTCACCACCGATTCGGCGGCAGCCCTGCGCGCCACGGAAATCGGTGCCGACTTATTGCTCAAAGCGACCAAAGTCGATGGCATATACGACTCCGATCCGAAAAAGAACCCCGGCGCGAAACGTTTTGAACACCTGACCTACGACGAAGTGATTGCCCGCAATCTGCAAGTGATGGATACCGCCGCCTTCGCACTTTGCCGCGATAATCGCGTGCCCTTGCGCATTTACGACATGATGCAGCCCGGCGCCTTGATGCGCATATTGCGGGGCGAAGAAATAGGCACCTTGGTTCACGCCTAGCCCTTCAACAAGCCTGTTTCAGGCGGATTTGGCACCCCCAAGCCTTGCTCCAGCGGCTATAATCGACCGTCAACACGTTTTAGGTAAGCCCCATGTCCCTGATCGACATAAAAAAAGATGCGCAAACCCGAATGACCAAAAGCGTGGAAGCGCTGCGTCAGGATCTCACCAAACTGCGTACCGGCCGAGCCACAACGGCCATAGTTGACCATCTAAAAGTGAATTATTACGGCTCCGAAATGCCGCTTTCGCAGGTAGCAACAATTGCCGTTGCCGATGCCCGCTCTTTGGTGATCACCCCCTGGGAAAAACCCATGGTCGCGGCGGTTGAAAAAGCGATTTTGGCGTCCGATCTTGGCTTGACCCCGAACACCGCTGGTCAAATTATCCGCATCAATCTGCCCCCGCTCACCGAAGAACGCCGCAAGCAGCTCTCCAAACAGGTGCATGGCGATGGCGAAGATTCCAAAATTGCGATTCGAAACGTACGCCGCGATGCCATCCAGCACATCAAGGAAATGCTGAAACAAAAAACCGCCACCGAAGACGAAGTGCGTGCGGCGGAAGACGATGTGCAAAAGATTACCGATAAAGCCGTCAAGGACATTGATGAAGTCGTGAAAGCGAAAGAGCAAGAACTGATGGCGGTTTAAGGCTTCTTCCACCGCATGAATGCTTCTAGCCGACAAATGCCGAAACACCTTGCCATCATCATGGATGGCAACGGACGCTGGGCCGAACGCCGCCATCGTCCTCGCAGTCTGGGCCACCGCGCCGGCGCAAAAGCCGTTCGCGTTTGCATGGAGTTTTGCATCAATCGAGGCATCGACAGTCTCACCCTATTCGCATTTTCAAGTGAAAACTGGAATCGCCCCGCCGAAGAAGTGGGCGCGTTGATGAAACTGTTTCTCTACATGCTCGATAGCGAAGTGGAGGAACTGCATCGTCGCGGTGTACGCATCACCTTCATCGGTGACCGAAAGGATTTTCCCGACGCCATTCGCGAAAGAATGCTGCGCGCCGAAGCCATCACGAAAAACAATCAGCAACTCACCATGAATATTGCCGCAGGTTACGGTGGTCGCGCCGATATCACCCAAGCCGCACGTTCGTTGGCGCAGGACGTTGCCAATGGAAAAATGAGCGTCGACAGCATCGATGAAGCCATGCTGGCCTCGCGCATGTCACTGGCTGATCAAGCGCCACCCGACTTGTTTATTCGCACCGGTGGCGATCTGCGCATCAGCAATTTTCTATTATGGCAATTGGCCTATACCGAAATGTGGTTTACTGAAACTCTTTGGCCCGATCTGGATGACATTACCTTGCAACAAGCCATGGATGATTTTGTAAGTCGTGAAAGACGTTTTGGCTTGACCAGTGCACAGGTAAAACCCGGAGATGCTGCATGAGTGGTCGTCGCACCCGGATTATCGTCGCCCTGCTGATGGCGCCTGTGGCAATCGGAGCAGTTTATTACCTGCCAACGCCGTATCTTGCCGCCCTTGTTGCCGCCATATTGCTTGCCGGTCTTTGGGAATGGTCTGCCCTTTCCGGACTCACCGATAAAATCCCCCGCTCGCTTTATGTCGCCGGCAATGCCTTGATGATGCTCGCGCTCGCTTGGGGCAGCGGCCGTGGTTTGTTTGGCCTCAAACTCATCAGTTTAATTGGTGCTGTTTGGTGGATTGTTGTCTGCCTTTGGTTGTGGCGGTTTGAATTCGCCAAGGCCGATACTTCGCTAAATCGCAGCATCAAACTATTGGCCGGCAGCTTGTCTGTCATCCCCGCTTGGTGCGCACTCGCCTGGCTACATGGCAGCAGCGACCTTGGGCCGCGCTGGGCCCTGTTCGCGCTTGCCATTGCCTGGGCTGCCGATAGCGGCGCCTACTTTGCCGGCGTTCGTTATGGAAAAACCAAACTGGCACCTCGCATCAGTCCCGGCAAAAGCTGGGAAGGCGTTATCGGTGGCGTGGTCGCGATTTTATTATTGGCCGTCGCGGCAAACCAATCTTGGCTGTATCTGGATTGGTCGGAGTTGCACTGGCTTCTCTTGCTGACAATTATCACGATGTTTTTTTCCGTCATCGGCGATCTGTTCGAAAGCCTGATGAAGCGACACTCCGGCTACAAGGACTCCAGTGATTTGATTCCTGGGCACGGTGGCTTGATGGACCGTCTGGATAGCCTGTTGGCGGTATTGCCGATTTTCGTCATTGGCAAATCATGGCTGGAACTATAAAAAATATCGCCCTGCTCGGCGCGACCGGTTCGATCGGTTTGTCGACCCTGGATGTCATTGCACGGCATCCCGATAAATATCGGGCGGCCGCTTTAAGCGCCCACTCCAAAGTCGATGATTTATTAAATCTGTGCGCTACATTCAAACCCGATATCGCAGTGATTTCGGAGCCCGAAGGCTATCGAGCACTACGGGACGGTTTGAAAAAACTCGGATTGCCCACCCAGGCAATGTCAGGGCACCAGGCCTTGAGTGACATCGCGGCCGCTGCTGAATTCGATACGGTGCTGGCCGCCATCGTTGGTGCAGCCGGTATGCCATCGACGCTTGCGGCAGCCAATGCCGGAAAGCGATTGCTATTGGCAAACAAGGAATCGATCGTCGTCGCCGGCGAAATTCTGATGCGTGCCGCACGCGAAAACAACGCGGAAATTTTACCGATTGATAGCGAACACAATGCCATCTACCAATGCATGCCCACGCATGGACAACACCATGCCGTGCGTCGTTTGTTATTAACGGCCTCCGGCGGCCCGTTTCGTGGCCGCAGTCGTGAATCACTCGCCGACATTACGCCCGACCAAGCATGTGCCCATCCCAATTGGGTAATGGGCAGAAAAATTTCCGTCGATTCCGCCACCTTGATGAACAAAGGGCTGGAAGTCATCGAGGCACACCATCTGTTCAACATCGGCGCTGAAAAAATTGAAGTCGTGGTGCATCCGCAAAGCATCATTCATTCACTGGTCGATTACGTTGACGGCTCGGTGTTGGCACAACTGGGCAATCCGGATATGCGTGCGGCGATTGCCTATGGCCTTGCCTGGCCGGAACGCATCGACTCCGGCGTTGCACCGCTGGACCTGATTGCCCTGTCACGTTTTGATTTCGAGCGGGCCGATACCGAGGTATTTCCATGCCTTGCGCTGGCATTCGATGCATTACGCCTCGGCGGCACCGCACCCACGATCTTAAATGCCGCTAACGAAATTGCCGTGGCGGCATTTCTCAACGAAAAATTACGCTTTCTCGATATCGCCAATGTCATTGATGCGACACTTTCTGCACTTTCTGCGGAACCTGTTGGCGATCTCGATGTCCTACTGGCCGTTGATCATCAAGCCCGCACCAAGGCTCAGGAGTTCGTGAACAAGATGGGGGCCCAATGAACGAATTTGTCGGATCATTTTGGTGGCTAATCGTCACGATTGGCATTTTGGTCACCTTTCACGAATTTGGCCACTATATTGTGGCCCGCTGGTGTGGCGTTAAAGTGCTTCGGTTTTCGGTAGGTTTTGGTCGCAAACTATGGTCACGTACCGATAAACACGGGACCGAATTTCAGATCGCCCTGATTCCTCTGGGTGGCTACGTCAAAATGCTCGATGGCCGCGATGACTTGGTCGCGTCTTCCGAACAAAGCGTCGCTTTCAACAATCAGCCAGTGGGTAAGCGAATCGCGATTATCGCTGCCGGCCCGCTGGCGAATTTGCTGCTGTGTCTGATTTTTTATTGGGGAATGTTCGTTTTCGGCAAGCCCGATTATGTGCCCGAGATGGGTAAAGGCACCGGCATTGCTGCTGAAGCCGGCATTCGCGACGGTGATATTTTACTTCGGGTCGACAACACGGATACTCCTACGCTTACGCAAGTGGTTCCGCCCTTGATGTTGGCGGCCATTGATCGACGCGACATCGAAATTGTATTGAAAGACGCCTCCGGCAACCAAAGAAACAGCACCCTGAAATTGAGCCAGTTACCGGTCGATTTCGACCAGACAAAAATATTCCAGGCGGTAGGCATTAAGGCAACCTCGAAAGCCCGGCCCGCCATTGTCGGTTTATTGGTCCCCGACGGTGCATCGGTCGGCCGCCTGGAAGTCGGAGACAGAATCACCAGAATCGGTTCGGTCGATATCACCGATTCGACTCAATTGACCCCCGCGATCAAACAACAGGCGAAAGCCGGTCAATCACTCTCTATCTTCTTCGTGCGGGGAGGTCAGGCTCGGGAAGTTTTCATTCAGCCTAAATTTGTGACAGCCGAATCCGGCCTCATCGACAGGATAAAGTCATCATTGGGCATGGAAGCCAAAAAAGTTCAGGGAGTATGGCAAATCGGCATCGGCTGGGCCCAAGCCGCTCCGAAACAGACACTGCTGCGCTACGGCCCTATCGAGTCGATAGGGAAATCCTTCGCACAGACCTGGGAAATGACTCGCACCACCTTTTCCATGCTCAAACGGCTTATCAGCGGGGAAGCCTCAGTTAAAAATGTCTCTGGTACAATAACCGTGGCTCAGGTGGCTAATCAGGAAGCCGGTACGAGTGTCGGTTCATTTTTGGGGTTTCTGGCGTTCTTTTCGCTGAGCCTTTGCATCATGAACCTATTGCCGATCCCGGTATTGGACGGCGGACATCTGCTGTATTACCTGATTGAGCTGCTCACAGGCCATCCCGTGGCAGAGGGCATCCAGAATGCGGGGCAGTTTATCGGCCTGGTGCTTTTGGCTGGCTTGATGCTGCTGGCGCATTACAATGATTTTGCCCGTCTGTTTTCGAATTGACGAGCCCGACACCGTTTTGAATTGTTTATAAATTTACCCGTTAACTCTGGCGATACCCTCGCCTCCCTTTTGGATTAATCAATGAAGCGACCTATCGCCCGTCACCACATCCTGAGTCTCGCACTTGCCGCCGCCCTGGCTGGGCCCGTAAGCGCTCAATCGATTGAAGCGTTCACGGTCAGCGATATCCGGGTCGAAGGCCTCCAGCGGATTTCGGCCGGTACGGTTTATAGCTACCTGCCGGTCGAGAAAGGCGAATCGATGACGTCAAGCCAATCGGCTGCCGCCATTCGTGCCTTATACAAAACCGGCTTCTTCACGGACGTCAAACTTGAACGACAGGGCGACATTCTGGTCATTACGGTAAAGGAAAGGCCGGCCATCAATGCGGTGACATTGGTGGGGAATAAAGAACTCAAAACCGAAGAACTGGAAAAAGGTTTGAAAAGTGTGGGGGTTGCCGAAGGCGAGACCTTCAACCCCGTCAATCTTGACAAGATTACTCAAGAGCTTAACCGCCAGTACAATAATCGCGGCAAGTACAATGCCACTGTCGTTCCTGAAGTCACGGAGCTCGACCGTAACCGCGTCAACATCGTACTCAATATCACCGAAGGCAAGGCAACACGCATTCGTGACATCAATCTGGTCGGCAATGAAAAATTCACCGATGCTGAACTTCGCGAATCTTGGGAATCCGGCACCAGCAACTGGCTGTCTTGGTATCGCCGCGACGACCAATACTCCCGCGAAAAATTATCGGGTGATTTTGAAAAACTATCCAACTTCTATCTTGATCGCGGCTACGCGGATTTTAATATTGAATCTACCCAGGTTGCGATTTCGCCGGATAAAAACGATATTTTCCTTTCGGCCAACATGACAGAAGGCGATATCTATAAAGTCTCGAGCGTACGCATTTCAGGCGACACCGTGCTTCCTGTAGAAGAGCTCAACAAACTGCTACTGGTAAAAGAGGGCGATACTTTCTCACGCGCCCGTCTCGAATTCACTTCCGACGCAATTACCTCCACGCTTGGCAATATTGGCTATGCCTTTGCCAAGGTCAATCCGGTTCCTGATATTAATCGCGAGGAAAAAACCATCGGCATCAATTTTGTCGTCGAACCAGGCCCGCGCGTACAAGTCCGCCGTATCCGTTATGTCGGTAACGTAAGAACTTCAGACGAGGTATTGCGTCGCGAGATGCGCCAATTCGAAGGCTCCTGGTATTCCCAGGCAGCACTTGATCGATCGAAGATCCGCCTGCAGCGTTTGGGCTTCTTCGAAACAGTTGATATTGAAACCCCGGAAGTCGCCGGTAGCGCCGACCAGGTCGATGTGGTCATCAACGTCAAAGAGCGCAACTCCGGTAGCTTTGTGTTTGGCCTGGGTTATCAAGCGCTTTATGGGCTGACCACCAATGTGCAGCTTAACGAAAACAACTTTCTGGGTTCCGGCAATCGTTTGGGCGTCACTTTGCAATCCAATGCCTACTCCAACCGCATTAACTTCTCTTATTTCGACCCCTACTTTACTGATGACGGTATCAGCGTTGGATACAACGTTAACTATTCCGACAACAATCAGGGAACGACCAATAGCAATGAAGATAATGGCATCACGCGTTATAACGGAAAGACCGCTTCCGGCGAAGCTACTTTTGGCATTCCATTGACTGAAACCGACACAGTTCAATTTGCGCTCGGCATTGATCGCAATCAGATCACTACCAGTGATGGCTCGACACCCGACACACTCATTAACTACCTCGTCAGCACTTTGGGCGACAGAGCGCGTGGGCCATGCTACACGGATGACTTTGACAATAACCCGCTTACTCCTGACACTACACGGTGTGAAGCCAATCGGCTTTGGAACATCAATGCCTGGCGTGCCCGTGCCTCCTGGGCCCGCGATACTCGCAATGATTTCTTGTTGCCCACCCGTGGTACCTATCATCGCATCGGCGCCGAAGTGGTATTGCCTGGTAGCGATCTGGAATACTACAAACTGCAATACCAGTTTGAACATTTCAAACCACTAAACTCTTGGCTGGTACTCAAGTTGAGTGCCGATATTGGTTATGGCGATAGCTATGGCAAAACCGCCGAGTTTCTGTGTTCCGACTATGATGCCCTCGGAATTATCGTTGCGGGCACTACAAGTAAATGCGGATTACCTTTCTTTCAGTATTTCTATGCAGGCGGGCCAAACTCTGTCCGTGGTTTCGAGCAAAATAGTCTGGGTCCATTCCTTGAAACCGGAACACCTGCGAATCCTTTCCGCCAACCTCTCGGCGGCGGCCTGAAAACCGTAGGTAGCGTTGAATTGCTATTCCCTAAACTTTTCAGTAAATCACGCGGTACGCGGCTTTCCGCCTTCATCGATTTCGGCAATGTGTACAAGACGCCAAGCGATTTCGATGCCGGCGAACTACGCGCGTCAGCCGGTATTGCCTTGCAGTGGCAGGCACCTGTTGGCCCAATTTCGATCAGCTACTCGACACCCTTGCGCAGCGAAGACGGCGACAAGATCGAGAGACTTCAGTTCAGCTTCGGCCAGTCGTTCTAAGTCGGGGGCCTGTTATGTCAGGCGCCCGATACACGCTCGCGCAGCTCGCTGAAAAGTTTGACCTGAAGGTCACTGGTAACGCCGATACGCAAATTATCGGCGTTGCTCCCTTGGCGACGGCCAATAATGACCACATCAGTTTTCTGGCGAATTCCCTTTATCGAAAACTGTTATCCCAGACACAAGCTGCTGCAATTATTTTGAGGGAAGCCGATGCATCATTGGCGTCGGTTCCCTGCCTGATCGCTAAAGATCCCTATGTGGCATTCGCCAAAATTTCCGCCTTGTTTGAAATAAAAAACACGGCGAAGCCGGGCATACATTCGACTGCGGTTATCGATCCAAGTGCGACCATAGAAGCCAGCGCGAGTATCGGCCCGTTTGCCAGCATTGGCGCGAATGTTCGCATTGAAGCAAACGTTGTCATCGGCCCCAGCTGCATTATTGGCGACGATTGCCACATCGCTACCAACAGCCAGCTCGTGGCACGCGTGACACTGGTAACACGCGTGATGCTGGGACAACGCGTGCTGATTCATCCGGGCGCGGTGCTAGGTGCCGAAGGTTTTGGTCTTGCGATGGACGCAGGACGCTGGTTGAAAGTCCCGCAACTTGGTGGCGTTGTCATTGGCGATGATTGCGAAATCGGAGCAAACACTACGATTGATCGCGGCGCATTGGGCGATACCGTATTGGAAGAAGACGTCCGTCTGGATAATCAAATACAAATTGGCCACAACGTACATATCGGTGCGCACACGGCAATGGCCGGTGCCGTCGCGGTAGCCGGCTCGACAAAAATTGGCCGCTATTGCCTGATTGGAGGCGGTGCGGGCATCGTTGGCCACATCGAAATTTGCGACAAAGTTCGTATCAACGCCTTTAGCCTCGTCACCAGTTCGATTACCGAACCCGGCGAATACACCTCAGGCTCACCCTTGCAGGAAAGCCGCGAATGGCGAAAAAACGCTGCCCGTTTCAAGCAACTCGATGAAATGGCGCGTAAAATCAAGCGAAGCACTCAAAAAGAAGATTAACCATGAGCATCACCCTGCCTGTTGACGTCATCAAAATCCAGTCATTACTACCGCATCGCTACCCCTTTCTGCTCGTTGATCGCGTTATCGAACTGGAACCCAATAAGCGCATCCGGGCGATCAAAAACGTCACAATCAATGAACCTTTTTTCCAGGGCCATTTCCCCGGTCACCCGGTGATGCCAGGTGTTCTTGTCGTTGAAGCCATGGCGCAAGTCGGTGGCTTGCTGACCCAATTATCGCTGGAAAATGCCCCGGAGAAATCTGAAAAACTGTTCTATTTGGTCAAAGTCGATAACGCCCGTTTTTCGAAAATGGTCGTACCCGGCGATCAACTCGATATCGAAGTCATTCTGAAACGCACTATTCGCAATATGGCGATGTATGCATGCACTGCCAGCGTCGACGGCAAAGTGGCCGCAAGTGCCGAAATACTTTGTGCAGAAGGTAAAGCTTGATGATTCATGCAACTGCCCTCGTAGATGCCAGTGCGAAAATAGGTGCCAATGTTTCCATCGGTGCGTACTCCATCATCGGCGCCCGTGTCGAGATCGGCGATGACACCAGCATTGGTTCCCATTGCGTCATTCAGGGACCGACTAACATCGGGCGCGAGAATAAAATTTATTCGCATGCCATTATTGGTGGCGACCCCCAGGACAAGAAATTTTTTGGCGAAGACGCTGATCTAATCATCGGTGATCGCAATACGATCCGCGAATTTACGACCTTAAGTCGCGGCACTGCCGACGGTGGCGGTACGACACGCATCGGCAACGACAACTGGATCATGGCGTACGTACACATTGCGCATGATTGCCAGGTTAACAACAACACGATCTTCGCCAATAACGCCACACTCGCCGGCCATGCGATTGTCGAAGACTGGGTGATTCTGGGCGGCTTTGTCGGCGTACATCAATTCTGCAAAATTGGTGCCCACGCGTTTGTCGGCATGGGCAGCTTGATCAATGCCGATGTACCGCCTTTTGTGATGGTGGCCGATAAATATGCCGAAGCACGCGGCATCAATTCCGAAGGCCTGAAACGCCGTGGCTTCGATGCCGAGCGCATCAGCGCGATTAAAAAGGCCTATCGCACCGTGTTTATGTCGGGCAAACCGATGGCCGTTGTCAAGGAAGAACTTGCACAAAGTGCACTGACATCTGCCGATGTCGGGATGATGCTGGAGTTCATCAACCGTAGCGAACGCGGCATTCTTCGCTAGGCGTGGGCGAAGCAACGACATCGAAAAAACCACTGCGATTTGCCTTGATTGCGGGCGAAGCTTCCGGCGACCAACTCGGTGCTGGTTTAATTTCTGAAATAAAATCGCGTCATCCCGACGCCGAATTTGTGGGTATCGGCGGAGACTTGATGCGTCAAGCCGGCATCAAAGCCTGGCATGACAGTCAGGAATTGGCCGTCATGGGGCTGGTCGAAGTATTGAAACACCTGCCTCGCCTGTTACGGCTTCGCCACAGCATTTTTGAGCGAATACTCGCTTGGCAACCGGATGTGTTTGTCGGTATCGATGCGCCTGATTTCAATCTCGGGCTCGAAAAGAAACTCAAGCGCAAAGGCATCAAGACCGTCCACTATGTCAGCCCTTCGGTCTGGGCCTGGCGCGAATCACGTGCAAAGAAAATCGGCGAGTCGGCTGATCGAGTGCTTTGCCTGTTCCCGATGGAGCCGCCCATCTACGCCCGCTACAACATCGCTGCCGATTTCGTCGGCCATCCGATTGCCGATCGCTTTGACATTGATCCCGATAAAACATCGGCACGTGAACACCTCAAGCTTCCGCAGGATAAAAAAATTCTTGCCGTATTGCCAGGTAGCCGATTGAGCGAAATCCAGCGATTGCTGCCGGTGTTTCTCGATGCCATGTCTTTATTGCAAGCCCGTGATCCACCACTTCACTTTGTTATTCCGGCTGCCAACACTACCTGCCGCAACGGCATCGAAACTTTGTTGAAAAACAGGAATGTGTCGAATCTGCACATTGTCGACGGCAAGGCCCACGATGCCATGATTGCCGCCGATGCGATTTTGCTCGCTTCCGGCACAGCCGCTTTGGAAGCGCTTCTGGCAAAACGCCCCATGGTAGTGGCGTATCGAATTTCCTCGCTGACGTATTTCATCGTGAAAACTTTCGGTTTGATGAAAATCACCCATTACAGTCTGCCTAATGTGCTGGCAAATGAAGTCGTTGTGCCGGAACTGATGCAGGAAAACTGTACGGCCAGCCAGATCGCGGACGCCATCAAACCCATGCTGGCATCGCCGGAAAATTACGCACTCTTGATGCAGAAATTCACGCTGATTCACCAGTATTTGCGTCGAGATGCCAACCATCTGGCGGCAGACGTCGTGCTTGAGCTTGCAAACCCGCCATGAGTAAAAACCTTCGTCTGGTTGCCGGAGTAGACGAGGCTGGTCGCGGGCCTCTGGCAGGGCCGGTCGTTTGCGCCGCCGTGATTCTGGATCCAAAGAAACCCATCGCCGGGCTGGGTGACTCGAAAGCCCTCTCCGAAAAAAAGCGGCAGGAGCTTTTTCCGTTGATCCAGCAACAATCGTTGGCATGGAAAATCATCTTCATCACCTCCACCGAGGTTGACCACCTGAATATTTTCAAGGCGACGATGGAAGGCATGAGAAGGGCTGTCAGCGAACTCGTCATTGCGCCGCATCATGCGCTCATCGACGGCAATAAAATCCCGCCAGGGCTGCCCTGCTCGGCCGAGGCGCTAGTCAAAGGCGATGCCAGAGAACCGTGCATCATGGCCGCATCAATATTGGCGAAAGTCGCGCGCGATGCCTACATGCTGAAATTGCATACACAATTCCCACAATACGACTTCGCCCAACACAAGGGTTATCCAACGGCAGCGCATTTCGAGACCCTGAAATTACATGGCCCCTGCCCCGAACACCGCCGCAGTTTTGCTCCGGTAAGAGAGCTTATTGCGCTTTCGCTGTTTTAGCATTCGCTGAAAACTTTTCGACTATCAGGGATAGTACTTTTTCGAAGTGGGTCTCGATCGGGCAATGGCCCGCTCCGCTAACCATCACGAATGTCGCTGATGGAATATTTTTTGCCAGCGTTTGTCCCACCTCCGGTTTCACCCAGATGTCTTTATTACCCCAGATAATCAGGCTTGGGATTTTGTTTATCTGGGCCGCGCTAGTGTCGTCAGACCATTTTTTTGCATAACCCGAAAATGCTGCCGTGACCGTGCCCGGAATCAGCAGTGGCGTAAGATACCCTTGCGCTTCTTCGCGACTCGCCGGACGTGCATAGGCCTTGCCGAGGACTTCAATAAATTTTTTTTCGTTCAAATAATGCTTTTCAATCCAGCGAATTGCCGCATCGCGAATAAAACTCGAAGTCGAAAACCATTTTTTTCTGCGCTCGGACGATACTAGTGGCGATCCGTTCGAATAAACGATTGCCTGGACACGATCCGGCTTCAACGCAGCCATTTGCCCCACCAGCTTTGCCCCCATTGAATGTCCCAATAAACACCAGGACTGGGCCGGACTCTCGTGTTCCAGTAATTGCCACAGCGCGTCGGCTGCCGTACCGGCGAACGCGTTCCGTTGGCTGTAGCCATACCCGGGCAAATCAATTGCAATTACCCAATGCCCCGCTTTTGCCAGCGCTGGCGCC
>JAYWIC010000010.1:0-5243 GCA_043789195.1 Arenimonas sp.
TCGTTCGCGGCCTTGTTTGCAGCACCAAATTGGCCGTTGTACCGCACCTTGTGTCGGTTTGATTGCACCGCGTGATTATGACGCCGACACAAAACGTGCTGCTTTATTTCTCGATGGCCGCAGTGGTGAAGTCGTGGATGATTTGACGCGGTCAATGGAAGCGGCCAGCGCCAGTTTGCAGTTCGAGCTAGCGGCTTATCTACGTGATCAGGTCAGCGGAATTCGCCGCATACAGGCCAAGCAATACATCGAAGGCGAACAGGCCGACATGGATATATTGGCCTGCGCCATGGATCAGGGCACCGCTTGTGTTTTATTGCTTTCGTTTCGCAGCGGCATGAATCTCGGCACCCGTTCGTTTTTTCCGAAAACCAATGGCGTCGATAGCGCCAGCGAAATACTGGATGCCTTTGTCAGCCAATATTATTTCGAACAGCGGCCGCCGCGTGAAATCATCCTGAGTCATGTCATTGAAGATGCGGAATTACTCGAAAAAGTGTTGTCGAGCCAGGCCGGCAGGAAAGTCGACATTAAAACATCGGTACGCGGCGACCGAGCACGCTATCTCGACATGGCGGCCAGCAATGCAGTACTGGCGCTAAGTACCGAAATCACCAGTAATGTGGCGCAGCGAAAACGCCTGGAAGCCCTGCAGGAAATGCTTGGCATGGACCATCTGCCGCAGCGCATGGAATGTTTTGATATCAGCCACACGCAAGGTGAAGCAACAGTGGCCTCTTGTGTTGTATTCAATCAGGAAGGCGCAGTGCGTAATCATTATCGCCGCTTCAATATTGATGGCATTACGCCCGGCGATGATTACGCCGCCATGCATCAGGCGCTCACGCGTCGCTTCAAACGTGCGGTCGAAGAAGGTGTGTTGCCTGATGTTTTGTTTATCGATGGCGGTGAAGGTCAGCTGACGCAAGCCCGTGATGTGCTTGAACAATTGGGAGTCAGCCAGGTGCTGCTGGTTGGCGTAGCCAAAGGTGTCGAGCGTAGGGCGGGCGATGAGCAAATTATTCTGCCAGATGGCCGTGTATTGCGCCCCGGTGCGCATTCACCGGCTTTGCAATGGATACAGCAGATTCGCGATGAGGCGCATAGGTTTGCTATCACGGGTCATCGCGGCCGTCGCCAGAAAAAACGCGATGTTTCCAAACTCGAAGATATTCCCGGAATCGGTCCACGTCGACGTGCTGCGTTGCTGAAACACTTCGGTGGTCTTGCTGCTTTAAAAGAGGCCGGTAGCGAAGAAATTGCGCGTGTGGCCGGTGTGAACGATGCGCTTGCCTCGCGTATTTATGCCTCGCTACATGGGTTAGAATCCAAGGCGAACACGATCGTGACAGCACAGGAACCCCAGTGAATTTAACTATCCCCACCATACTCACCTTGTTTCGTATCGCCTTGGTGCCGGTATTGGTAGTGGTTTTTTACTGGCAGCATCCGTGGAGCAATATTCTGGCCTGTGCCGTTTTTGTGCTTGGCGCATTGACCGATTGGCTGGATGGCTGGATTGCGCGTCGCTACAACATGTATTCTGCATTCGGTGCGTTTCTTGATCCCGTTGCCGATAAGTTGGCGGTAACGTTTGCCTTGTTTCTGGTAACGCAGCGGCATCCCACCGCATGGATGGCATTGTTGAGCGCGATTATTGTTGGTCGCGAGATCACTATCTCCGCATTGCGTGAATGGATGGCTCAAATGGGGGCCCATGGCTTGGTCAAAGTGGCGGCGCTGGGCAAAATAAAAACCATCGTGCAAATGGTCGCGATTAGTTTTGTTTTATTTTACGAAGATCTTTTTGGCATTCCGATTTTTAAAATTGGTGAATGGCTGCTTGCAATCGCCGCGGCACTCACACTTTGGTCGGGTTTTGATTATATTCGCGCTGCCTGGCCCACGATGCGCAAGGGCTGAAAGCCTGTATTGACGCGCTCTTGTAACTTTTTTTGAAAAAAGGTGTTGACACAAAAGCGTCAATCCTTGAAAATATGCGTTCTCCGCGGGAATAGCTCAGTTGGTAGAGCACGACCTTGCCAAGGTCGGGGTCGAGAGTTCGAGTCTCTTTTCCCGCTCCAGTTTCAAAAAGCCTCGGTTCGCCGGGGTTTTGTTTTTTCAGGGCAGGATTTTTGCTGGTGTTTTTATTTACCAATAAATATTCCTTAGGTTAAACTAAGCCCTGATGTTTTCACCCTTGGCCGGGTGGCAGAGTGGTCATGTAGCGGCCTGCAAAGCCGCGTACGCCGGTTCGATTCCGACCTCGGCCTCCAAAATTCAGCCCCGTCAGGGGCTTTTTTTTGAACAAGTGGAATACGTCAGTCTTTATTCGTCCGGCATCTTGCGGCAATATGGATACGCTGCCTGGGTGGCGAAATGGTATACGCAAGGGACTTAAAATCCCTCGAACGCAAGTTCATGCGGGTTCGAGTCCCGCCCCAGGCACCAATTAAATCAATGAGTTAGGCCTTGCAGTTGACGGGGCTAACTCGGCGGGACACTCACGGGATAATAGCTCCTATAAAGTCCCTTATTACCACTATAGAACCGCGCACTTTAAGTGACGGCACAAAGCGTTATCGTGTCCGTGTTCGATTCCATGGGGCGCTATGCTCGAAACAGATATGAGCCGTGGTGCTTATGCGCCGACTGCGTTAGAGCTTAGGCGCACCCTGTTAGGGCTAATTAAAAAGCATCGAGGCACGCAGCGATGTGACCCTAATTTGAGTAGTGATTTGGTTTAGAGTCCGATGGTTTGAACTGTAATGGTTTTCACTGTGTTTTGTATCTGCAGATGTCTGGCATAGTCTGCCGGTGCTTTTCCTCCCAGGCTATTTTCCGGCTTCATCAACCGGCCGGTCGAAACGGATGTGGCCAGTTAATTAACGAAGGGTGCCGGAAAGCTGGATTACTCAGGGAGCACGACTTGGGTCAGTGACGATTTTTCATCGAAACTCAAATCGGCCCAGACCACGAGGTTGTAGGCTTTTTCATGTCGGGCATTATTTTGGACGGCGCGCGAGTGTATCGTAATTAAATTCCGGATAGATGAATCAGCAGGGAGTGCAAACTCTTCATATCCTGCGAGTTATGTTGAATCACGCGGCGAAAATCCCTTGCGCTTTCACCACGCAGAAAATCCCGCCATGCGCGTGGCGCTTCGGAGCCGGGTAGGTCGTCTTCGCGAATGACGCCCAACGCATTGCGTTCGATGGTCGAAAGTTTGCAGTTCTCCCACACGCCGCGATAAAACCGGCGGGTAGGAAAGAGCAAATCCAGATGTCGCAATTCGGAAATCGGATCAGGCATTCGCGCCAGCCGGTATCGCGTTTTCAATAGTGGCGAGTCGTAGCAGCGTCCGTTGTAACTGACCAGCACGGTTTCCGGTTGCAGCCAGGATGCAAACTCTTTCAGCATCGCGAGCTCGCCGCTCATCGTGGTCAAATACAATTGCCGCACCCGCAATTGGCCGTTCAACCAATCGGCTGCGCCGATCATGAAAGCACGGGTTCCGGTGCCGCCCGACAATCCCGTTGTTTCGGTGTCGAAATACAGGCAATGCTCGTGACGTATCGAACCGAACTTCGCGAATTCGGCATTGATGATGTTCGGCGAATCTTCACAAGCAAAAAATTCTTCCAGATACAAAACACCCGGCGCAATTTCAACGCCGGGCAAAACACGATCCTGAGAATAGCCACGTTTCTCCAAAGCCATCCGAATGCCGAGCAGTTTCCGTAAATCATCCGGAACGACCGGCCGTTCTGCAGACACAGTAGTAACAACACCGGCCTGCTTTCGCAATGTTCGTAATTGATCGAGCAGGGCGCTCATGCATTCACCAGCAGCGACAATACTTTCGCAGATAAGATCTTCGGCGATTCGATCAGGCTTTCATCGGCGGCCAGCACCGGGCCAACACAGGCCGGGCAGCCGCTTTTGCAGTCACATTCTTTCACTAACTCAATTGCGCGTTTCAACAATTCCGCTTGCCGTTTCCACAGCGGTTCGCTCAAGCCGACACCTCCGGGATAGTTGTCGTACAAATACACGGTCGGGATAAATCGTTCGGCACGGCTGATATCGGAAATATTGCCGTCGTCGCTGCGCAGTTGCCCGCGTCCACGGCCATCACTCACAGCGAACCACGCACCGTCGCCGCTGCCGACTGCTTTCTGCAAGTCGCGGGCTTCGGCCATCACTGAAACGGTCGCGACGACATGCAGTGCGTAAGCGGCACCGAGAAATCCATCAAGTGCGGCATGTCGTGAATCAAAGGCTTCGTCCAGCACGGTTTGCGGCAATTGCCACCACGCGGCCGTCGTATGCAATTCCTGATCCGGTAAATTCACCGGGCCGTAGCCGATGTTTTCGTGTGTGTAGTAGCGGATCTTTTTGTAGCCCGATACCCGCCGTACAACGTGCACTTCGCCATGATGTGCATTACCTTTGCCGGCATTCACGCCGTCGAAGCGTTCCAGTACTTTCAACTTGGTGTAATCAATCGCGTCGGTGTAGTAATCGACGTGGGTGCGCGTGACGTAAGCTTTGCGGCCTTCCCAGTCGAGTTTTTCGACCTGGTAAGGCGTTGATTGAATCATGTGGATCGCGCCTTCGTACAAGGTCAGCGGTGCCGAGGAAAAATCCACCTCGGCAATAATCGTTTGCCGGCCATCAGTGCGGTTCACCACCACGAAATTGCCGTCGGCGACCGAACGCAAACTCACCGCATTGGCCGGATACGAATCGGCAATCCATTCCCAGCGTTCGCCTTCCTGATGCAGCACGCCGCTTTCGCCCAATACTTCCAGATACGGCGCAGCATCAATCGGTCCGAAGCGTTCGCCGGATAGAAACGGTAACTCGAAGGCCGCGCAACGAATATGATCCAATAAAATCAACGCTTGATCGGAATGAATACGCGCATGTTCCGGCGAAGCACCCGAGAAAAATTCCGGATGCCGGATCAAATATTGGTCGAGCGGATCGCTGCTCGCGACCAATACGCCCAGCGATGCCTGTTGTCGTCGTCCGGCGCGGCCAATGCGTTGCCAGGTCGCGGCGACCGAGCCCGGATAACCATTCAATATCACGACGTCCAGGCTGCCGATGTCCACGCCAAGCTCCAATGCCGAGGTGCTAACGATGCCGTCGATATTTCCGTCGCGCATGGCTTTTTCTGCCTCGCGGCGTTCGGTCGGCAAATAGCCGCCGCGATACGCACGTATACGCGCAGGCTT
>JAYWIC010000011.1:0-20428 GCA_043789195.1 Arenimonas sp.
CGATTTTCGCCAGCGCCACCAGACTATCGTTATTGAATCCCAGCACGCCGATTTTCGCCAGCGCACTTTGGGCACTGGCATAGGCAGCCGGCAGCGCCAGCGCCAAGGCGCATGGACAACTTACAACCAAGACGGCGAGCGCGATTTCGAATGCACGCGAGGCATCGACGTGTTGCCAGTAGAAATACACCATCGCCGTGATGAACAAAATGCCGAGCACGAAATAGCGGGCAATTGCTTCCGCGTAATGCACGACGCCGGATTTTTTCAGTTGCGCCGATTCCACCCGATACAGCAGTTGCGATAATTCGGTATCGTGACCGGCCTTGGTCACCCGCATGCGCGCCGATTGCAAACTGCCGATGCTGCCGGCGAAAACAAAATCGCCTTTGCGCTTCATCACCGGATTGGCTTCACCGGTGAGCAGGCTTTCGTCGAAAGCGGCGGCATCACTGAGCAGCATGCCGTCGGCAGCGACCGATTCGCCGGGGTTGATGCAAAGCACATCGTCGGGTTTGAGTTGGTCCACCGGAATGGCAATATTTTTTTCGCCGCGCACCACGTTGGCCAGAAATGGCTGTGCACGTGCCAGCGTATCGGATTGTTCGTAGGCGATTTGCCGCGTGCGATATTCGAGAAAACGCGCCACCAATAAAAACAACACAAACATCACGGCTGCGTCGTACCAGACATGCTGTCCGCCGATCAAAGTCTGATAAAAACTTCCGGCATAGGCCAGCAGTATCGAACTGGCCGCGAGAAAATCCATGCCGAGTGCTTTCTGTTTCAATTCGTTCAGCATGCCTCTTATAAACGGCATGCCACTGTAAAAAACGACCGGTGTCGCAGTGATGAAACACAGCCAGCGAAACATATCGCGGGTTCCGGCAGGCATCGCATTGGCGGTATCGAGATACAGGGCTTCGGAAAACATCATGGTTTGCATCGCGACCAGAGCGGCCAAACCGATGCGCAACAATAATTGCTTGTTTTCCTTTTCCCGCGATTGTTCAAGTTCGCCGCCGCGCGTTAGAAATGCGCGATAGCCCAAGCGTTGCAGGCAGGCAATCAATGTGGAAAGCCGGGTTACGTTCTGTTGCCATTGCATATGCAAACGTCCGGTCACTGCGTTGACGCTGACTTCACTGACGCCGGCCTGTTTGCTCAACGCACGATCGATCAGCCAGGCGCAGGCTGCGCAATGCATGCCTTGTACCGAAATAATCATGTCATTGCAGCCGTCGCCGGTGCCGCTTGTGTGTGCGTGTTTTGCCAGCGTGTCAGGATGGTCCCAGGCGGCGAGGTCTACGTTGTCGACATTGGCTTTTGGAGCTTGTTGCGTCCGTAAGTCGTAATAATCCGACAGCCCGGCGTCGTTAATCCATAGCGTGGCGGCACTGCAACCGGTGCAGCAAAAAGCCTGCGATCTTCCCTCGACGTCTTCCCGAATTAACTCGCCTTTGATCGCCTGGCCGCAGTGGAAACACAGATCGCCGTTATCAATGGCGACTGGCGTAGCGAAGTTGCGCGGTATCGCGTTCATGGCATCCTGACAGACGCACGCAAGTCGGCAGTGTCCGCCTGCTTGTGCAGGCGCCCGACCAATCGCCATTGTTTCTTCGGATCACTCAGCTGCAATAGCCAGTCATTGTTTTTGTTGACGGGCGCACGGCTGACAAAGGTGTCGCCTTGCTTGTGCAGTTCGAGACTCAGATCCTGTGTCTTGTCGATCGGATGCTGCAAATCCAGCAATAAAATATCGCTTCCCAATGAGGCCGGACTCGAAATTACCCAGTGCCCTCCGGCAATATCAAGACGCGCGGAAATATTGGCGCGCGCGGCATTCTCGTCGGCGGTCAAATCGGTTTCCTGCACCTGCGCCATCCGTGCCACCGGCATGTTGACGACATCGCTCGCATTGGCCAGACCGGCGATATGCAAAGTATAAAAACCAGCTATTGCAGTCAAAACGGGAATGCCAAACATCAGCCAGACCATCGGTTCACGCAGGGCGCTGGTTTTCTTCATGGTGATTCCACCGGTGCGATAAAACGGCTTTCCTCGATCACTTTTACGTCGCCATCGGTTTGCTCGATGATGAATTTGACGTCGGCCACGCCTTTCACGTCGCCCTTGTCGGCGACAAGAGTGATGCCCAGCGTCTGTACTTCCTCGGAAGTCAGCGAAAGTGCCACGTTGGTTGCTGCCACTTTGATATCTGCCTCGGTATCAATCCGGATTTTGTAGGTATGCGCTTGAGTATCCTTATTGATGACGCGCAGCGTATAGGAATTTTCGATATGGCCTTCATTATTGATCCGGTACAACTGCTTGTCGCGCATAACATCAACGATCAAAGGGCTGCGTTGCACAATGCCGACCGCAAACAACACCAATAAACCCAGCAACAGAAAGCCATAGACAAAAATGCGCGGACGCAGCACGCGGCTGGCTTTTGCTTCCAGCTGGTTCTGCGTGGTGTAGCGAATCAGACCGTGCGGATAATCGAGTTTGTCCATGATTGAATTGCAGGCATCGATGCAGGCACCGCAGGCGATGCATTCGTATTGCAAGCCTTCGCGAATATCGATGCCGGTCGGGCAAACCTGCACACACAATGTGCAATCAATACAATCGCCCAGTTCCTCGGGCGCCGGTTTGCTGTCGGTAGGTTCAAACGGCACGAAACCGTGGTCATTGAGTTTACTGGTTGGTAGTAATCCACGAGCACGTTCCAGCACACTGGCGATACTGCCTTTTCGGCGCGAGCCGCGGGTTTCGCCACGCAAACTGTCGTAGGCGATGATCAAGGTGTTCCGATCAAACATCACCGCCTGGAAACGGGCGTAAGGACACATGTACTTGCACACTTGTTCGCGCATGAAGCCGGCATTACCCCAGGTCGCCAACGAATAGAACAAGACCCAGAACAATTCCCAGTGACTCCAGTCGTAGGGCATGAAGCGATCGGCCAGCTCCCGGATCGGCGTGAAATAACCGACAAAAGTGAAGCCGGTCCACAAGGCCAGAATCAGCCACAGGCTATGCTTGCCGAATTTGCGCCAAATTTTGTTGGCATTCCAGTTACTCGCATCCAGCTTCATGCGTTGGTTGCGATCACCTTCGAGTTTTTGTTCGATCCATAAAAACGCTTCGGTCCAGACCGTTTGCGGACAGGCATAGCCGCACCATAAACGGCCAGCGAGAGCCGTAAAGAAAAACAAGGCGAGTCCGGCCATGATCAATAGCAGTGCAAGAAAAATAAAATCCTGCGGCCAGAACACCAGATTGAAAATATAGAATTTGCGGGCCGGCAAATCCCACAGCACGGCCTGTCGACCATCCCATTGCAACCAGGCGACAAGATAATAAAGCCCGAGCAGAACCAACAATGACAGTCTTTGCAATCGCTGATAACGACCCTTGATTTCGCGCGGATAAATTTTCTTTTCCGACACGTACATCGGACCATCATCGACCAACTGCGCCGCGATGTGCTTGTTCACTGCGGGTCCTTCGACAACGGCTTATTGAAGCGACTCGCGGGTCTGAGCAGGATCCAGGTAAACAGACTAGAGCTGGCGGTCGCCAGCCAAAACATGAAAAATCCAATCGTGTAGCCAGCTTCTCGATTGATCGTGATGTTGGCAAAACTGATATCGCGTAGTTGAATGGGGTCGATGAAAGCAAAGAACACCATCGTCGCGACACCGGCAGCAAAAAACGAGGGCCACAGGATCGCCCCGATGCGTTGAATCATCGGGCGGGGCGGGTGATCGAAGGCCTCGTTGGTTTTCATGATTACTTCGCAGGCTTGTCTTTGTCATGTGACGCTGACCAGACGTAGGCACCGACCAGACGGATTTGAGTGTCTGACAGAATGCCTTTATGTGCCGGCATATGTCCGTTACGACCTTCGCGCACGGTTTTGGCCATCGATTCAAAATCATTGCCGTACAGCCAGACATCGTCGGTCAAATTCGGTGCACCAAGTACCGGATTGCCCTTGCCGTCGGCCCCGTGACAGGCAGCGCAAATGCCCTCGAAACGTTTTTTGCCGGCCGATGCCAAAGCATCGCTTACCTGCATGCCGGAAAGACTCTGCACATAGACCACCACTTCCGAAATACCGGTTTCGCTTTCCATCGGCCCGGCAAGAGCCGGCATCGCGGCCTGACGGCCATCGCGTAAAGTCACCAGAATATCTTCCGGTGAATTCGGCCATTGCCAGTCACTATTGGTCAGGTTAGGGAAACCCCGGCCACCGCGTGCATCCGAGCCATGGCACATTGCACAATTATTGATAAATATGCGTTTACCGGTCGTCAGCGCCTTAGTATCTTTGGCAATGACGTCAATCGGCTGGTTTTGGAATTTGGCAAAGCTTTTTGCCAGCTTCGCATCCGCTACTTTCTTGTCGAGGTCATGCTGTTTTACCGAGCTCCATTCGCTCTTGCCCTCGAACGCGCCAAGACCCGGAAACCAGACCAAGTACGCAATCCCGAAAACAATCGTCAGATAAAAAAGATTGATCCACCAGCGTGGCAACGGATTGTTGAATTCAGTCAGGTCGCCATCCCAGACATGGCCGGTGGTTTTCGTATCGATGCTATCGCCTTTCTTGCGTTGTGCTGTCCACCAGAGCAGCCAGACGCAGGCGACGATATTCAAAACGACGAAAAAAATTATGTAAGTGGACCAGGCAAAACTCATGGCATTACCTCGTCATCATTATTGTCGAGTGGAATTTGTGCTGCGTCGCTGAATTCATCATGGCGTTTGCTGCTGTATGCCCAGAAAGTACCCGCAATAAACGCGAGCAACAAAATCAGACTGATGATTCCGGAAATCATTTTGACTCTCCTTTTGGCGCGTGTTTGCCCAGCGCCTGCAAATAGGCAACGACAGCGTCCTGCTCGGTTTTACCCGATACCTGCTCGGCGGCATTTTCGATATCGGCATCGGTGTAGGGGTCGCCGAGTTTTCTCAATGCCTGCATGCGGCCGATAATTTCCTCGGCATTCACGGTATTTTTTGCCAGCCACGGGTAACCGGGCATATTCGATTCGGGCACGACGTCGCGCGGATTATCCAAATGCACGCGATGCCAATCATCGGAATAACGACCGCCGACGCGCGCCAGATCCGGCCCTGTGCGTTTGCTGCCCCATTGGAACGGACGGTCGTACACCGATTCGCCGGCCAAGGAGTAATGACCATAACGCTCGGTTTCAAAACGCAGCGTACGAATCATTTGCGAATGGCAGTTGTAGCAACCTTCGCGGACATAAATATCGCGACCCGCCAATTCAAGCGCAGGGTAGGGCTTTACGCCCGGCAGGGGTTTGATGGTCTCGGCTTGATACATCAGGGGAATGATTTCCGCCAAACCGCCGAACGAGATGACGATAGCAATCAAAATCGCCATCAAGCCGACATTGGTTTCCAGTTTTTCATGACTCATAAATAGTCTCTCAGGCGTGCGTGGTGTCGACAACGGGAATCAATACCGGATTGGCATGCGGGGCTTTCGCCAGCTGGAAGGTCTTGATCATGTTGATCACCATCAGCACCATGCCGATAATCACCAACAAGCCGCCGCAGAAACGGATGAAGTAATACGGATAGGTGAATTTCAGAATTTCGACGAAGGCATAAGTCAGCGTGCCGTCTTCATTGGTAGCGCGGCTCATCAAGCCCTGGCCGATACCCGAAATCCACATCGACACCGTGTAAAGCACCACGCCGATGGTGTGTATCCAGAAATGTGATTCGATTAATTTGGTCGAGGCCATTTCTTTCAAACCAAGACAGAACGGGATCAGCATGTAAACCGAACCAATCGAAATCATAGCGACCCAACCCAAAGCACCCGAGTGCACATGGCCGATGGTCCAGTCGGTGTAATGACTGAGTGCGTTGACGGTTTTGATCGACATCATTGGACCTTCAAACGTACTCATGCCGTAGAACGACAGCGAGACAATTAAAAACTTCAAGATGGGATCGGTGCGTAATTTATGCCAGGCACCCGAGAGCGTCATCATGCCGTTGATCATGCCGCCCCAGCTCGGCGCCAACAAAATGAGCGAGAACACTACGCCGACCGACTGCGCCCAATCGGGAATCGCGGTGTAATGCAGGTGATGCGGACCGGCCCACATGTAGATCGCGATCAATGCCCAGAAATGCACGATCGACAAACGATACGAATAAATCGGACGGCCTGCACGACGCGGTACGAAGTAATACATCATGCCGAGAAAGCCGGCGGTAAGGAAAAAGCCGACCGCGTTATGGCCGTACCACCACTGCACCATGGCATCGACGGCACCGGAATAAATCGGATAGCTGTGCATCAGGCTGGTGGGTATCGCCAGCGAATTGACGATGTGCAACACCGCAACGGTCAGGATGAAGGCACCATAAAACCAGTTCGCGACATAGATGTGGCGAATCTTGCGTTTGACGATTGTGCCGAAAAACAGCACTGCGTAGGCCACCCAGACCACGGCCAATAAAATATCGATAGGCCAGGCCAGCTCGGCGTATTCCTTGCCCTGCGTATAACCCAGCGGCAAAGTGAGTACCGCCAGCACAATCACCAACTGATAGCCCCAGAATACAAAGCTGGCCAGCCGATCTGAAATCAGACGAACATGGCAGGTGCGTTGCACCACATAAAGACTGGTACCGAAAAGTGCGCAGCCACCAAAGGCAAAAATGACGGCATTGGTATGCAGAGGCCGCAAGCGACCATAGCTAAACCAGGCCAAATCGAAATTCAGGGCCGGCCACATCAGCTGGGCGGCAATCAGCACACCCACCAACATACCGATGACACCCCATACAACGGTCATCACTGAAAATTGCAAAACGACCTTGTCGTTATAGGTATCCGGGCTTGTACTCATGCTGTTCTCCATGGAATCTGAGGTAATTTTCAACGGGATCGACCGCCAGCCGTTTGACCCAGATCAAGTCGATGTCACCGCACTGCCTTGGACAGGTTTGCTATGCTCGGTTTGAAATATCCAAATGGTCTGTTTGCCAGCGCACATAGGGCGCTTGCCGTACTTGATATAGTGCGGACAAGAGACTGGCGGGTGTCTACTGGTGCCCATTCAACCCGGAGAGTTTTAACCCGTCATGGCTGATTCGGTAATCGATCTCGCTCGTTTGCGTCAGAGTTGCGCGAAATGCTCGCTGCAAACCCTGTGTTTGCCGGCGGCTATTGGCCTTGACGATATGGAACAACTCGACCGCGTGGTGCGAAACCGTCGCCCGATGGCGGTGGGCGACCATTTATATCGTTCAGGGCAAAATCTCGGTGCGCTTTATGTGGCCCGCGAAGGTGCGTTTAAAACGACGATTACTGATGAACAGGGTCAGAGTCAGGTCATCGGCTTTCATTTGCCCGGTGAACTGATCGGATTGGATGCACTAGGCACCGGGTTACATGCCTGCGATGCACAGGCCCTGACGCAGGCCAATGTTTGCGAGGTGCCACTGACGCAACTGGAAGCCATTGCATCCCAGGTGCCTGGCTTGCAGCATCAATTGCTCAGAATTATTGGCCAGAGCATCAATCGGGATCATAGCCATCTTGAAATGCTCGGCGTAAAAAGTGCCAGTGATCGCATGGCGTTATTCCTGCATGGAATGTCCGAGCGCTATCGTCTGTTAGGTCGCCCGGCAGAATTGATCGTGTTACCGATGAGCCGGCAGGATATTGGCAGCTATCTAGGCTTGGTCATTGAAACCGTCAGCCGCACCTTGAACAAGATGCAGGAAGACGGGTTGATCAGCGTGCATGGCCGGCAGGTAAAAATTCTCGATATGAAACGCCTGTCGGCAATGGCGCATATCACGCCGGACAAAATCGCCTACACCAAAATTTGACATCAGTGAGAGAACAAAATCGGTATCGGCGAGTGCTGGGTTAATTCCCGGGTAACACCGCCCAGAATAAATTCGCGAAAGCGCGAATGGCTATAACCCCCTGCCACGATGAATTGGGCATCGGTTTGTTTGGCGTACTCCACGATAGCCTCCCCGATGTTCTTGCCCATCGCAGGCTGTGCCACAGCGCGAATAGTCAAATCGTGTCGTGCAAGGTGCGCCGCGATATCGGCACCGGGTTGTTCGCCATGGCCATTCTCTCCGACGTGTGGATCTATCATCAGGATATCGATGTTTTTTGCGCGCCGCAGGAGCGGCATCGCGTCGTGCACGGCACGCGTCGCTTCACGGCAAGGCTGCCAGGCAATTAATGCCCGCTCAAAGGTAACATCGCTTTCGCTTGAATGCGGAACACGCAAGACAGGCCGACCGGAATTCATCAGCAACTCGATAAAATAAGCCTCCGCCGGATAATTATTCTGCCCGGGCGCGACCGCGCCGACGATCGCTAGGTCGCTGTAGCGTGCATGCAAAGCACAGGTTTGTGCGCCGGTCATCAATACCGTGCTTTCAACACGTACGCTGAACCTGATCGATTCGTTGCTTAACTGCGCACGCAGTTGCTCGGCCAGAGTCTCGGCATTCTTCAGCGCATCGTCGTAAAACACGCTTTACATTTGATAGGGGTAGACGCCCCATTCGTTGGGTACCGGCACCGGAAATTCGACGGGAATGACGACTGCAAGATTGGCGTCGTCTTTTCTGGCCAATGCAATGCAGACAGCGAGCGCAGTGTCATCGCTATTGGAACGCGTTATCGCAATCACGATATCCTTGAACATGACGAGTGCTCCGATGGTGTGTTGGCATCGGTAGCAAGATAGACCTTCGTGCATGAACGATATTGATCTAGGTCAAATTGCCCTCAGTTCGCTCAATCTGGAGGTGTTCGATGCTGCAAAAGGGGAACACTAAGCGCGCTTATTCTTCGAGCGTCTTCTGAACACGCTAGAGGCCACACTTTTCAGTAGCGCCGCTGCCAGCAGCAACATCAACACGTCGAATAGCAAGCCGGCAGGCAATGGCAAATTGATCTTGCGCAACAGTGGGCTGATCAGCTGGACGCCGACGGATTTTGCACTGGCATAGAAATTAATAATCGCGAATTTGGCTTGGGTGATCTGCTCGCTGCTAGAGCTGTCAGAACTGCTAGGGCTGCTAGGTTTGCTAGGTTTGCTAGTGCTGCTAGTGCTTGCGACCTGTTCACTAACGGTAGGGCTATCGGTATTGGCCAGCCAAAGTCCCGCCACCGCTACCAGCAAAAAAACACCGGTGACAAGATATTTGCGCATCGAATGTTTGCCACTGGGTTTGGCCGTTACTTCCGGCGTCACCAGAAACTCTTCGACAAACTTGTGCGGCTCCGCGGCAACCGGGGTGATTTTCGGAGTGTTGGCCGCCTCGCCCTTGTTGGATGATGAGGAGATAGGCAGGTTCGATACCTTGACCGAGGGTCGAACCAGCGGCATCGCGCCAGGGGTTTTGGGTATTGCCGAATGCAACATCGTGCCGGCATCGTTTGATGCGGGTGCCAGTGCCTTGATTGCTAATGGCCCGCGCGTGAGCAGAGGGTTTTTTTCCAGGTCGGCCAGTAACTCGGTCATGCTCTGGTAGCGATCAGCGGCATTTTTATGCAGCATTTTGGCCAGAATATCGGCAACACTGGCGTCAATGTCGGCATTAAATTCACGCACATCGGGCACTTGCGATTGCACCGAATCGAGCATCAGCTGATACACCCCGGAATTGGAAAACGGTGTGCGACCGGTCAGCATTTCGAACAAGACAATGCCGAGCGCATAAACATCGGAACGCTGGTCAACCTGTTTGCCGAGCAGGGCTTCGGGCGCGAGATATCCCGGCGTTCCGACAAACTCACCTTGTGAGGTGAGCTTGTTGTGCATGTCGTGATTGGCCAGTGCAATGCCGAAATCGGCGATTTTGATTTGACCCCGCTGGCTCAGAATCATATTGGCCGGTTTGATGTCGCGATGGACAACGCCGTAGCTATGGGCCGTGATCAGGCCATGTGCCGTCTGCTCGACGATTTTCAGTGCATCCGAGGGTGCAATTCGGCCTTCGCGTTTGATCAGGTCGGCAATCGATGCCCCATCGACAAACTCCATGACGAAGAAGGGTTGATCGTCTTCTTGTCCGATCGAATAAATCTGGATGATATGCGGGTCATTGAGCTTGGCCATCGAGCGTGCTTCGCGCAGGAAGCGCTCAACGACGATCTCGTCGTTGGCCAGGGCAGGCGAGAGCTCCTTGATCGCGACATATCGGGCTAACGAAGCTTCGTAGCCCTTATAAACCACGCCCATGCCGCCGCGACCCAGCTCGGCAATGATTTCGTAATGACCCAGACGTGTTTTCATTCTGTAGCCCCTTTGCTGGCATCATAGACCTGCAAATGCCATATCGGAAGGGCAATGAAGGCGATAGTTTGATTGTGGGCGAGCACTTGCAACAGTGATGACCAGAAGCTACTGATATCGGTGTTTAGAACGGGGTATATGCCGTTGCAAGGACAGAACTTCTCCAACCAATGGAATTGTATTCAGCCCGCCGCATTCAATATTTTCTTTAAATCGCTTAATGCCGGTGCCAGAGGCTCAGCATAGGCCGGACGATCCATTAGCGATTGCAATGCGGATGGCACCGCTATCGTTTGATGAATGAGTGGCTCGACCACGGTTTCAAATTTGGCCGGATGCGCGGTGGCGACCACGCACCAATCGCGTTGATCACCGCTATCACGAATGCGTTCGAGTGCCACCATGCCGCAAGCGGTATGCGGACAGATGACTTCATCGAATCTATCGAGCGTTACCGGAATGGCACGACGGATTTCGTCATCGCCAACGTTTTCCACTTTCATTATCGCCTGCTGTATTTTGTTGTCGGGATACAGGTGCCGCAAACGTTCAAGATTGCTCGGTGCACCGACATCCATTGCATTGGCGAGCGTGCTCACGCTGTCTCGTGGAGAGTATTGGCCGCTATCAAAAAAATCCGACAACACGGTATTGGCATTAGTGGCCAAAACAAGATCGCCGAGAGGGGCGCCGGCCATTTTCGCCAGTACGGCTGCAAAGGTATTGCCCAGATTTCCGGAGGGAATAATGAAATTCAATTTATCGTTTGCACTGCTCTGGTTCGCGTATTGCAAGGCGGCCCAGACGTAATAACTCATCTGCGGCAGAAGTCGGCCGAGATTGATGCTATTGGCCGAGGTGAGTGCGTATTGTTCGGATAGCTCTTTATCGGCGAATGCCGCTTTCACCAGGCGTTGGCAATCATCAAAGTTGCCTTGCACGCGATAGCTGTGAATATTGTCGCCAAAGCAACTCAATTGATGGGCCTGTCTTGCCGACACCCGACCATCGGGAAATAAAACTACCACCCGGACATTTTCATGTTGATGAAAAGCAGCGGCAACGGCACCGCCGGTATCGCCGGAGGTGGCCACCAAAATCGTGCGGGTTTTATTTTTTGCCGGCACTGCCGAAAAACATTCCGCCAGAAAACGGGCACCCACGTCCTTGAAGGCGGAAGTCGGACCGTGGAAGAGTTCTAGCAGAAAATCATTCTTCGTATTTAATAATTTTAACGGAACCGGAAAATTAAACGCCCGTTCAATCATGCCGGGCAGTTTTTCCGACAAAAGATCGCCCGCAAAAAATGGCGCCATGACCTGCAAGGCGGCTTCCTGATAAGTGGAGGCCGCGAGCAAAGCCTTCATATCAATTTGCGGAATTTGCTCGGGAAGGTACAAGCCGCCGTCGGGTGCGATGCCTTCGATAATCGCCTGATGCAAAGGAATAGACGGTGATTGTCCACGTGTACTTAAACAGAGCATGACAACACCTCGGCGCGCGGGCCGGCTACTTTTGAAATAAAGATATCGCTTTCCAAACCCACTTCGAGAAATGCTTTTTGCATATCGGCTGCCGTTGTTTCGGCAATGTCTTTTCCGACACACCAGGCGAAAATGCTTGGACCTGCACCGGAAATACTGGCACCAAGTGCGCCATGACCGAGCGCAGCCTGCTTCACTTTGGCAAAGCCTGGAATCAATGGCGAACGTCGTGGTTCGATCAACACATCCTTCAAACCGCGTTGAATCAATGAAAAATCGGATTTGAAACAACCGGCCAGCAACAAGGCTAAGCCCTCACTTTGTCCGATAAATTCTTTCAAAGCGTAGTTGCCGGCAAGTGCTTCACGGGCCTTGCGGGTTTCCAAAACAAAATGTGGATGCACCAGGGCGCAATATAAATTTTCCGGCGTCGGAATCGCGATAACGGAATCTTTTGTTGCCAGTACCAAGCCGCCAAGTAATTGCGGACCCACATTGTCACCGTGATAACTGCCCGATGCGGCGGCTTCGCCTTCGAGTGCGTAACGATATAAGGCTTCGCGCGGCAAGGGTATTTGCAGTAAGGCATTCGCGGCAACCACTGCAGCAGTCGCACTTGCTGCAGAACCGCCCATGCCGGAGCCAAGCGCGATGCCTTTTTCGATTTCGATGTCATAACCATAATCAAGCTTCAAATCTTCCCGCATCGCTCGCAGGGCACGGGCAGCGGTATTGTTTTCGGTTTCCAGCGGCAGTTCGGTGAGCGTGCCGCGAATGGCGATCACGCGAATATCGTTCGTGTTGGTGCGACGAACAGTCACGGTATCACCGGCACCCTCGATGCTATGACCCAAAATATCGAAACCGACGCCGACATTGCCGACCGAGGCCGGTGCAAATGCCGTTGCAACAGCAGCACTCATAGCTTGGCTCCCAGATGCGCAGCAACACGCAGCACATCGGCATAGACACCAGCGGCAGTGACTTCGGGCCCAGCGCCCGGGCCTTGCACCACGAGCGGGTTTTTCTGATAACGCCGTGTGGTGAATTGCACAATATTATCGGTCGGCTTCAAGCTGGCAATGGCATGGGATTTGTCCAACGCCATTACCGACACTTTTGCCACACCATCGGAACTCAGGCTGGCCACATGGCGCAACACCTTGTTTTCTTTTTCCGCTGCCTTGAATCGTTGCAACATATCGGCATCCATTTCATTGATTCGTGCGAAAAAATCTTCGCGTGACAAGCCTTGTAAAAATTCCGGCACCAGACTTTCAATCTCGACTTGTTCAAGACTCAAATCATGGCCCATTTCGCGAGCCAGAATGACTAGTTTACGCGCAACATCGACGCCGCTTAAATCATCGCGCGGGTCCGGTTCGGTATAACCCAACTCGCGCGCCTGCATCACCAGTTGCGAGAACGGCAAGGAGCCATCATAGCTGCCAAATAACCAGGAAAGCGTGCCGGAAAATACGCCATCAATCGCTTGGATCTCATCACCGGTATCCAATAAATCTCGGACGGTCTGAATGATGGGAAGACCGGCACCCACGGTCGCTTCATAACGAAAACGTGCACCGCTGTGTTGGCAGGCTTCGCGAATCGCCTGATAACGCGCGAAATCGCCGCTCCCGGCCTGCTTGTTTGGGGTGATGACATGCATGCCTTGTTGCAACCATGATGCATAACGCGATGCCACTTCGGTGTTCGAGCTGCAATCAATCATCATGCAATGCGGGCCATGCAGACTACGCAAATGTTCGCCGATGGCATCGAGGTTGACCGGTTCGGCGGCAGCCAGTTGTTCGGAGAGCTTATTCAAATCCAAACCGGTGTCGCTCAACACCATGCGACTTGAATTGGCAATGGCACAAAGGCGTAATTCGATATTGGATTGCTTCAACAGACGTTTTCGGGTCGCTTCAAATTGTTGCAGTAATACGCGCCCGACATTGCCGGGACCAATCAAACCAACCGAAATGGTGAGTGCCGATAAATAAAACCCGGCATGTACGGCTCGCAAGGCTTTTGCAATATCGCTCGCAGCTACGGCGACCGAAATATTTCTTTCCGACGAGCCCTGCGCAATCGCACGCACATTGACGTTGGCGCGTGCCAGACTGTCGAACAAGCGACTGGCAATACCATGGGTGCCGACCATGCCGTCACCGACAATCGCCAATACGGCGACTTCTTCTTTTGCATCGATGTCGGCAATTTGCCCGAGTTGCAATTCGCGCGCGAAAGTTTCGCGCAATGTTTTCACCGCCGCCGCGCGATCATTCAAACGCACGGTGCAGCAAATCGAATGTTCGCTCGATGCCTGCGAAATCATTACCACCGACACATCGGCTTTATGCAGTGCCGCGAACACGCGCTCGGCGGTGCCTGGCACTCCCATCAATCCGGTGCCTTCAATGGTGACCAGGGCCAAATCAGTAATGGCACTGACACCTTTGACCGGCGGTTGTGTGCTCGGAATTTTCGAGATCACGCTACCGGGATGCTCTGGCTTGAAACTATTGCGGATACGCAGCGGAATATTCGCCGCCATCACCGGCTGCAGGCTGCGAGGATGCAATACCTGTGCACCAAAGTAAGCCAGTTCACAGGCTTCTTCAAATGACAGGCTCGGCACCCATTCGGCTTCCGGTACCAAACGCGGGTCGGCCGACAACACGCCATCGACATCGGTCCAGATCGTGAGTTCTTTTGCGGCAAATAATTTGGCGAAAATCGCGCCCGACCAATCGCTACCATTGCGTCCAAGCACACGGGCCTTGCCGTCTTTATCGCTGGCGATAAAACCGGTGACGACAATGCGGTTGGCCTGATGTCGTATTTGCCAGGCTTTCAAGTTTTCCGAACTCGAAGACCAGTCAATATCGATGCCCAGATTATTATCGTCACGCACTACCAATACTTTTCTTGCATCCAGATAATCAGCTGGCACGCCAAGCGAAACCAGATGTGCGTGCAATAAACACGCCGACCAGACTTCGCCAAGACCCTGTATCCATTCAAAGGCTGTTTCCGGCAGGGATTTCAGCAGGGAAAGTGCGTGTAGCACTTCACGGAGTCGCTCGCTTTCCGCGTCGAAAAATGCTTCCGCTCGTGCACGATTGCTCGTTAACAAATCATCTGCAGCGTCACGATGGCGTTTCAGCATTTGATCGAGCAAGGGTTGCCAGCCATCCTCCTGATTCGCAGCGAGTTGTGCACAGCGAATCAAACCGTCGGTCGTGCCTTTCAGGGCAGAGACGACGGTAACTTGCGTAGTAAATCCGGTTTCGGCCAGCAATAGTTGAGCGGCATGCGCAATACGTGTGGCGTCGGCCATGCTGGTGCCGCCGAACTTGTGCGCGAGGATGGAAGAAACGGGTACCGTCATGGTGAATCTCCTGCGGGTTAGAACACCGCGGAGACAATCCCCGCGCTGCTCGCGGGGTGGGGGTTTGAACTAGGCGTTCATTCCACGCACCACGCGTACCGGCAACCGGTAGTTGTCGTGGTGGTAATGAGAACGGACACCGGGCAAGCCATCACGGAACCGGAAAGGTTTGCGATGACGCCTGGAAGATAGTGATTGGCCGTGCTCATGACCCGACTAGACCGCATTGGCGGGGGGCTTGTCAAGCCGTATGGCCGCCTGATCGGGGCAAGGGTGTAAACTAGCGGCATGAATATTTTCAAGATTTTTACTCTAGAAGCCGCCCACCGCCTGCCGAATGTGCCGGACGGCCATAAATGCGCCCGTCTGCACGGCCACTCGTTTCGGGTCGAATTGCATCTCGAGGGTCCAGTCGATCCGCATACCGGTTGGGTGATGGACTTTTCCGAAGTCAAAAGCATCTTCAAGCCGCTTTACGAGCAGCTCGATCATCACTATTTGAATGATATTGCCGGCCTGGAAAATCCGACCAGTGAAAATTTGGCGATCTGGATCTGGAATCAGACCAAGCCCCTGTTGCCTTTGTTGTCGGAAGTGGTGGTGCATGAAACCTGTACGGCGGGTTCGCGTTATAGCGGCAAATAAGGGCTTTCTGTGGGAGCTGCTTCAGCAGCAATAAAAAATTTCAGATTGCATCAGTCTTGATCATTTAACCGCTGCTAAAGCCGCTACCACTAGAGTCATGAACCCGTCTAGCTTCGCAGGCCTGTCGGCAAACACACGGCCAAGAAACGGCGTGTGCATGCAGCGATGCAAGGCAGTGAAATATTCATCTGCAAATAGCAAATCCGGATCGACATCCGCTACGATCCAGCCGACACAATCGGCGCCATCTGCCTTCAAGGCGAGCTCAGTTAGTCGTGCATGATTGATGCAGCCGAGTTTCAGGCCGACCACCAGAATCACCGGGCAATGCAGTGAGCGCACCAGGTCGACCTGATCCAGTGTGTCACTCAATGGCGCGAGCCAGCCGCCCACGCCTTCAACCAAGACAACATCGGCGTGAGATCGGACCTGACTAATTGCAGTCAAGAGGGGGGCAATCGAAATTTCGACGCCATCATGTTTGGCGGCAATCTCGGGTGCGGTCGGCTCATTGAGTGCGATCGGATTGATTAATTCATAAGGCAGCTTTGTCGAACAGGCCGCAATCAATTTCATGGCATCGTCGTTGCGTAAGCCTTCACTCGTCACCTCGCAGCCGCTGGCGACCGGCTTCATGCCGATGGCATTCAATCCTTCGGCACGCAAAGTTTTCAGGCACTCGGTCGTGACCCAGGTTTTTCCGGCATCGGTATCGGTGCCGGTGATGTAGATTGTCTTTATCGTCATGCAATATTTTTCTTCTGATAATGCCGGCGCATCATGAACTGGATGATATTCAGCCCGAAGAAAATAAATCCGGGCATGCCAATCCATAAGCCACTTTCGGGCCTTGCGGGAATCAGGGCGGCCAGAATCAGGGAAAGCACCGAGAACACTACAACGCTTCCCCACATCAGGCGTTTATATTTTGCATAGCCAATTTCGACATCGGAAAAACCCAGGACTGGCCCCAGTTTTTCGGCGCGGGCAAACAATAAAAACATGATCAAGGCCATTGCGCCGAACCCGATGGCAAAAGTCTGGAATAACACCGGTACTTGCAACCAACTATCAATGACGAATCGAGTCGGCAAATAATTGGCTGAAAGTAGCGAAAATAATGAAGCAAATACCATCTTCAGGGGATAGACAAATATCAGCAAGACAAATACTAGCGTCAGGCTCAGCCGGTCACTGTAAATTTCTTCAATACCGAAGCGCCGACTCCAATCGGCATGGTTGAGCCAGAATTGCATGATCACGGCAAAACTGGCGGCGTACGATGGCACTTGCTTCAGTGCATCGATCAACATCGAAATACTGGTCGGGATTTGATCGCCCGATATCACCAAAAGCGTTACCGCAAAGGCAAAAGAGGCATCAACAAAGGCCTCCAGTCTGGTGACTTTGTCGCCACGTTCCAGTCCCAGGCCGGTACGAATTGTATTCATGGTTTACTGACCTCACTGCGCGACGCTGCTACACTTGCGGACTCCAAGGAGCCCCCGATGTTTGAAAGCCAACAGCTTACCGGAACCCAGGCCGAACAGTACGAGCAACTGCTGCAGCAAGCTACGGCACTGGTGCACGGGGAAGCCGACAAGATTGCCAATGCCGCCAATCTGTCGGCGCTGGTGTATCACTCGTTGCCGGGTTTGAATTGGGTCGGTTTTTATTTTTACGACGGCAATGAATTGGTAGTGGGCCCGTTTCAGGGCTTGCCCGCCTGCGTTCGCATTGCGCTGGGTCGCGGTGTCTGCGGTACCGCTGCTGTCACAAAACAAACGCAACGCATTGCCGATGTCGACGCTTTTCCCGGGCACATTCCCTGCGATTCGGCATCGCGGTCCGAGCTGGTGGTGCCTTTGTATAAAGGGGAAAATTTAATTGGCGTGTTTGATCTCGACAGTCCCAAGCTGGATCGTTTCAACGCCGTTGATCAGCAGAATTTGGAAGCACTGGCAAAAATCTTTCTGGATGCGATCGTATGAGCGGCGAAAAAATAAAGAACATCGGCCCGAAAAGCATGGCGTGGCTACGCCAAACCGGCATCCGTACCCAGGCCGATCTTGAAGCTACCGGATCGCTAGCGGCCTATGTGCGCATCAAACGCGCCGGTTTTAAACCCAGTTTAAATATGTTGTATGCGATGGAAGGTGCAATTCTCGGTTGTCATTGGCAGGATATTCCGACCGAACGCCGCAGCGAGTTGATCATGGCCGCCGAAGCCGAAGTGGCCTTGCTGCCGCAACCCAAATACAAGCGCATGCCGGTAGCGGGCCCGGTGACCACCACCAACATGGAACCGGAAGACCCTTCGCCCGCCGATGACCATTTCGGCTTTGATGATCCGATGTCATCGGGTGGCGAAGATAATTAATCACGACGGGAAAGTAGATGCACGATCAGGGTAATCTCGAACTTGTATTGATTTTTCTATTGTCGGCAGTGATTGCCGTACCCTTGTTTCGCCGTTTTGGCCTGGGTGCCGTACTGGCCTATCTAGTCGCCGGTGTCGTGATCGGGCCATTCGGCCTGAAGGTCATAAAAGATCCGTCGAGCACATTGGCTTTGTCCGAACTGGGCGTGGTCTTGTTGCTGTTTATTATCGGGCTGGAATTATCGCCTGCGCGTTTATGGATAATGCGACGCCCGGTTTTCCTGATTGGCGGATTGCAGGTAGTGCTGTCGGCACTCGCCATCGGGTTGGCCATGATGGTGTTCGGCTGGAGTTGGAAAACCAATCTGATTATCGGGCTCGGTCTTGCCTTGTCATCGACCGCCGTTGTCTTGCAGCTATTGGCAGAGAGAAAAGAACTGACGACGGGCTATGGCCGTCTGTCATTTGCCATTCTGCTGTTTCAGGATATTGCCGCCATCCCGTTGCTGGCATTGATTCCGCTGCTGGGTGAAGCCAAGGCGGCAGCACAATCGGCACCGCCACTCGATGCCATCGTGAAGGCACTCGGCATTATTTTTCTGGTGATTATTCTCGGACGCTTGCTGCTTAAACAAATATTCCGCATCGTTGCCTGGACCAAGAGTAGTGAAGTGTTTACCGCAACGGCCTTGCTGGTGGTGGTCGGTACGGCGTACTTGATGCAGCTCGGCGGCTTGTCGATGGCGCTCGGCGCGTTTCTGGCAGGCGTGTTGTTGGCCGATTCCGAATTCCGTCATGAACTCGAATCACAAATCGAACCGTTCAAAGGTTTATTGCTCGGCCTGTTTTTTATTGCGGTCGGCATGAGCATTAATCTGAAAATCGTACTGGCCGAGCCGGTATTGATCATTGGCGCCGTGCTGGCTTTCTTGCTGGTGAAATCCGCGATCCTGATGTTTCTGGGTGGCTGCCGTCTTGGCAGGTTACCTAAACGCGAAATCGTGATGCTGGGTGCGATGATGGCACTCGGCGGCGAATTTGCCTTTGTCGTATTTTCCGAAGCCTTCAAATACGGATTATTGGAGCCTGCCATTCGTGATCGCCTGATTGCGGTCGTTGGCCTTTCAATGGCGATATCACCGCTGACCGTGCTCGCACTATCGGCCTGGTGGAAACAAAATCCGGTGGCCAAGGAAGACATCAAGGCAGATGAAATCGATCACGATAATCCACGCGTCATCATTGCCGGTTTTGGCCGTATGGGCCAGATCGTCGGCCGTATGTTGCGAGCACAAAATATTCCGTTCACCGCACTCGAGCACAGTGCTGAACAAGTAAGTTTGTCGCGCCGTTTCGGCAGCACGATTTATTTTGGTGATCCATCAAAACCGGAATTACTGAAAGCAGCGCGAACGGATCGCGCCGAAGTATTCGTGCTGACGACCGATAATGCCGAGGCCACCGTTCGAACGGCGCGCTTGTTGAAGCGTCTGTATCCACATCTAAAAATTTTTGCCCGCGCCCGCAATCGCCAACATGCCTTCAAGTTGATGGATCTTGGCGTTGAGGTTATACGTGAAACTTTTCATTCCAGTCTGGAATTAAGCGAGCAGGTGATGCATGCCCTCGGCGTACCGGCAGAAGTGGCCGCTGATCGTCGCGAGAGATTCCGCCTACACGATGAAGCCATGCTGCGTGAACAGCATCTTGTCTACGATGATGAAGCCGCCTTGATAGCTTCGTCGCAACAGGCTTTTCGCGACCTGGAAAATCTGTTTGCCGCCGATGAAAGTCCGGAGCCAGAATCCCAGCGGAAGACAGACCATATTCCGTAGGGTGCGCTCAAGCGCACCGTATGCGCAGGACAGATTATCCCGGACTATCTCGATACCACCTGTCTTGATGTTTCCCGCTCACGATCTTGCAATGATTCGCGGATGACATTCGGGATTGGCAGCGGGCGTATTTGCTCGGCATGGGCAGCTTCCAGTTTTCTAAACGAGTCGGCGAGTGGAGTATCGATGGCGACCTGTGTTTTCATGTGCGCACGATGATGCGAGGGGTCTTCAAGTTTGCCTTGCACCATAATTACATTCTCGCCCGCTTTTACGGCACCGTTACCGCCGCTTAGCACAACATTATCAATCCGCTGAATGCCTTGCTGCTTGGCCAGCACCGTCAA
>JAYWIC010000012.1:0-5191 GCA_043789195.1 Arenimonas sp.
GTTGAAGAAGCGCTGTATTTATCGAATATCGCCCGCAAGGTCTATTTGGTACATCGCCGAGACAAACTGCGCTCGGAAAAAATATTGCAGGACAAATTATTCGCAAAAGCACAGGCCGGTAAAATTGAAATCATCTGGGATCACAGCGTCGATGAAGTGCTGGGTGACGACACCGGCGTTACCGGTATGCGTATCCGCAGCGTGAAAGACGAAAGCACCCGCGAAATTGATGTACAGGGTTTCTTCGTCGCGATTGGCCATACCCCGAATACCAGTCTGTTCGAACAACAGCTCGCCATGCGTAACGGCTACATCACGATCAAATCCGGGCTTGAAGGCGGTTCAACCGCAACCAGTGTTCCTGGTGTGTTTGCTGCGGGCGATGTTGCCGATCAGGTGTATCGCCAGGCGATTACTTCGGCAGGTTTTGGTTGCATGGCGGCATTGGATGCCGAGAAGTTTCTCGATAAAGAACACTGAAGAAACACTGTGGGAGCTGATTTTGTGGGAGCTGCTTAAGCAGCGATTGGATCTACACGCTGCGACTGTGTGTGGGCCGAAGACCGATGCATCTTGTCGCCGCTTAAACAGCTCCCACAGCAGCTGGGTACGTTAAACTTCAGAAATGCCTTATTCACAAAAGCGGAAAACCGTTTCCGATATTTCCCCTGCAAGCTGGAACGCCTTGCACGGCAGTCAACATCCATTTTTATCGCACACTTTTTTATCTGGATTGGAAAAGCACCATTGCCTGCGTGAGCGCTGGGGCTGGGAGTCTTCGCCAGTCACTTTATTGGATGGCGATGAATTAATCGCGGCAGCGCCTGCCTACCTAAAAAACAATTCCCATGGCGAGTTCGTCTTCGATCATGCGTGGGCGCATGCCTACGCAAGAACTGGCCACGATTACTATCCAAAATTAATTGTGGCAACGCCCTACACGCCGGCAACCGGGCCACGGCTATTGGCAAACGATAACTTATCGAGAGAAAAACTGATTCTACAGCTTGAACAAAAAGCGCTTGAAGAAGCCTTGTCATCGGTGCACATCAATTTCCTGCCCGAATCGGAAACACTGCAGATGCCTGATCACTGGCTGAAACGCTGCGATATACAGTTTCATTGGCAAAATAATGCTGGCTGGCAAAGTTTTGATGATTTTCTGGCGGCGTTAAATCGAAAGAAGAGAAAAAATATCCTGCAGGAACGCCATCAGGTCTCCAAGGCGGGAGTGGGCTTACGGTGTATTCCCGGTGATCAAGCCAGCGACGAAGATATCAACGCCATGTACGGCTTTTATTGCTCCACCCAGCTTGAGAAAGGTAACCACCCTGCCCTGACGCTTGAGTTTTTCCGATACCTCAACCTTGAAATGCCGGGAAGCGTAGTGATTTTCCTTGCCGAAAAAAATGGCCAAGCTATTGCCGGGGCCTATTGCCTGCGAAGTGATACCACCTTGTATGGCCGTTATTGGGGTGCATCGGAAAACGTACCCGGCCTGCATTTTGAAACCTGTTATTACCAGGGAATAGAGTATTGCCTTCGGGAAGGCTTGACCCACTTCGAGCCCGGTGCACAAGGCGAACATAAGATCGCCCGGGGTTTTATGCCTGTGTTAACGCATAGCCGCCATTTCATGACCGAAAAAGCCTTTGCCGATGCCATAAAACCATGGTGCGAGGAAGAGCGGCAGCATATTGTTCTTTATCGCGATCAAATTCTCGAACATAGCCCCTACCGACATGTCGATTGAACTGTACTGGCTTGGCAAAGATGAAAGCGCGCCATTTCCGGATGTGGGGATGGCGCTGGATGAACCTGATGGATTACTGGCAGCCGGCGGAGATCTTTCGGAAACCCGTTTATTGAATGCTTATCGGCACGGTATTTTTCCGTGGTTCTCGAATGGCCAGCCCATCTTGTGGTGGTCGCCAAATCCTCGCATGGTTTTTCGCACCAACGGCATTCATTTATCGCAAAAGTTCATACGTCAGCTACGGCAATCCACTTGGCAGATATGTGTGGATACTTGCTTCGACGAAGTCATCCGGCAATGCGCGAGCGTTCCAAGAGCAGGCCAAAGAGGCACCTGGATTCATCCGGAAATGATCGACGCCTACGGCCATCTTCATCGCCAAGGCCATGCTCATAGTGTTGAGGTTTTTTCCAATGGCAAATTAATCGGCGGAATTTACGGTATTTCCATAGGACGAATGTTTTTCGGCGAAAGTATGTTCAGTCTGGAAAGTGGTGCCTCCAAAGCGGCTTTGGCAGCTCTTGGCAGAATCCTTCATGGCTGGGGCTGGCCTCTGCTGGATGCCCAGGTCGAAAATCCGCATCTTCAGTTTATGGGGGCAGAGTTCATGGAACGCGAAAAATTCGTGCTGGAGGTTGCGCGTTTATCCAGTCTGGCCGAAGTCCCCGGACTTTGGAGTGGCCGGATAGCGCCATTTGCCGCCACGGAATGTACGTCTTAACGGTTTCTTTGCAAGAAACCGCTATCCATGGCATTATTCGCGACTTCGTGGCACTCCTGCCCCTGATATTTTAAGCATGTCAAAAGACGATTCCATAGAATTTGAAGGCACGGTGATGGATACCCTGCCTAACACCACCTTCCGGGTAAAACTCGAGAATGGCCATACCATCACCGCCCATATTTCCGGCCGCATGCGCAAGAACTACATTCGTATTCTTACCGGCGACAAAGTGAAAGTAGAGATGACGCCATACGATCTGACCAAGGGTCGAATTACCTATCGTATGAAGTAAGTTGTCTCGATAACCGAATAAAGAAACGGCAGCCTAGGCTGCCGTTTTCGTTTGGGTCATTTTGCAGGGGCCATTCATGAATCTCCCCTACGATCTCAATCCACCGTTGCTGGCAATAATTTTTCCGGCTCGGCCTGCGCATCAATCTTCAGCTCGCCATTTTCAACCATCACGGCAACGCGGCCACCATTTACCAGTTTGCCGAACAACAATTCATCAGCCAACGGACGCTTGATCTTGTCTTGCAGCAAGCGGGACATCGGACGCGCACCCATTTGGGCGTCGAATCCATTCTCGGCCAGCCATTGACGAGCTTCCGGTGTCGCCGAAATGGTGACGTGCTTGTCGTGTAATTGTGCTTCGAGTTCGATCAGGAACTTGTCTACCACGCGCAAGACATGATCAAAGCCGAGGCCCTGGAACTGCACAATGGCATCGAGACGATTGCGGAATTCCGGGGTAAATGCTTTCCGAATGGTTTCCATCGCATCAGTGGCATGGTTTTGTTCAACGAAGCCCATGGTACGACGGGCAGCCAGTGCCGCACCGGCGTTCGTCGTCATCACGACGATCACGTTCTTGAAGTTCGCTTCACGACCATTACTGTCGGTCAGCACACCCCGATCCATGATTTGCAGCAATACGTTATAGACATCCGGATGGGCTTTTTCAATTTCATCCAGCAATAGCACGCAATGTGGCGTTTTGACGATTTTCTCGGTCAACAAGCCGCCCTGGTCGAAGCCGACATAACCCGGAGGCGCACCCATCAGACGGCTTACCGAATGCGATTCCATGTATTCCGACATATCGAAACGCACCAGCTCGATACCCAATTGCATCGCCAATTGTTTGGTGACTTCGGTTTTGCCGACACCGGTAGGTCCGGCGAACAGGAAGTTACCAATCGGCTTGTCGGGACTGGCCAAACCTGATCGCGCCATTTTGATGGCAGACACGAGAGTTTCAATCGCAGGGTCTTGTCCGAAGATCACCATTTTCAGGTTGCGCTCCAGATTACGCAGCACATCTTTATCCGATGCCGACACCTGCTTGGTCGGGATACGCGCCATCTTGGCGACGATCAGTTCGACTTCTTCGACGTCAATAATATTTTTACGCTGCTCGGGTGTCCGCAAACGCTGGCGGGCACCGGCTTCATCGATCACGTCGATGGCCTTATCGGGTAATAAACGATCCGCGATATGTTTTACCGATAGATCCACCGCTGCCTGAATGGCTTCAGAGGTGTATTCCACTTCGTGATGTTTCTCGAAGCGGGATTTTAGGCCATGCAAAATAGCAACGGACTCCGCAACCGAAGGTTCAACCACATCGATTTTCTGGAAGCGGCGGGCAAGAGCACGGTCTTTCTCGAAAACGCCGCGGTATTCCTGAAAGGTGGTCGAGCCGATGCAGCGTAACTCGCCATTTTGCAAGACAGGTTTGATTAAATTCGACGCATCCATGGTGCCACCGGAGGCCGAACCTGCACCGATAATGGTATGGATTTCATCAATAAACAAAATCGCTCGCGGTTCTTTCTTCAGTTGCGCCAGAACGCCTTTCAAACGTTTTTCAAAATCACCGCGATATTTCGTCCCGGCAACCAAAGCACCGAGATCCAGTGAATAGATAATCGCGTCATGCAGCACTTCGGGCACGTTACCTTCGACAATTCGATAGGCAAGTCCTTCCGCCAATGCGGTTTTACCCACGCCGGATTCGCCGACATAGAGCGGATTGTTTTTACGACGACGGCAAAGCACCTGAATGGTGCGCTCGACTTCGTCTTCTCGGCCAATCAAAGGATCAATTTTGCCTTCACGGGCCAAGTCATTCAGATTGCTGGCAAATTCCTGCAGCGGGTTGCCTTTTGGCTCTTCGCCGGGTTCACCCTCATTCTTGGCTTCCGAGGCATTTTTGTCGTCGCTAGAATCCTGGATCTTGGAAATGCCGTGTGACAGGAAATTGACAATATCCAGGCGGGTAATATCCTGTTGTTGAAGCAGATAAACGGCGTGTGAATCTTTTTCGCCGAAAATCGCTACCAGCACATTCGCACCGGTGACTTCCTTCTTGCCCGACGACTGCACATGGTAAACCGCGCGTTGAAGCACGCGCTGGAAGCCAAGCGTGGGTTGCGTGTCGCGCGCGTCTTCCGATGGCAAAACTGGCACGCTATCAACGATGACTTGCTTCAGGCCTTCGAGTAGTTTGTTTTGATCAACACAACAGGCATTCAACACCGTCATCGCAGAGGGATTTTCCAGCAACGCGAGCAGCAGGTGTTCAACGGTCATGAATTCATGACGTGACTCACGCGCTTGCTTGTAGCACTGGCCGATCGAAAATTCCAAGTCTTTGCTAAACATAAATGTCTCCTTACGATGACATCAATATGGGGTGCTTCCTGCGT
>JAYWIC010000013.1:0-5163 GCA_043789195.1 Arenimonas sp.
AAAAAAGCTGGCGACCATGCCGATCAGAACAGCCAAGACAACACCGCGCCTCTCATTGGTAATCGTGAAGCCGCGATGCCGCACCCAGGTGGCTAGTGCCGGCCCCGCTGTCGCCATCACCATAAAGCCCAAAAAGAAATGTCCACCGGAGAGGATTCCCAATCCGATTTTTTGGGACACCACCGATAAACCGATGGCCGCCGGAATTGCGAACAAGCCGATCACGATGGCAAACAGCAGACTGCGTTTTTTTAGCCACGGCAGACTAAACACCGGATAATTGCGATAGGCGATGATGCTTAAGCCACCGCCGACCACGACATCATCGGGTAAAGCCTGATTGAGTTGTATGGGATCAACGCTCATTTCAATTCCGGTTTAGAGTCGGTTCTGCAATGCCAAGGCAATGACCAGTCCAATCACCGGCAGTACAAGAACGACAGCCAGTGAGAATACCGAATTACGATGTCCGAAATTCAGGGTCCAGCCCAATGCCGGCGTCGCTTTTGGCACCAGCCAGCGAGTATCTTTCTTGCTGAAATAAATGCCAAACATACCCCTGCGTGACCAGTTATCCGGATTTTCCCACTCTTTTTTGTTGAGTGCTTTCAGGTCCATGATGTTCTCCTATTTCTTTTTGGCTGGCGTGGTGCGACCACCCTGCAATAAAAGCAAACCGTTCACTGCCGATTTTTCATCGCGTTGGAACTGGATTTCGATTCCGTAGGCATCTGCCGTGAATTGATCTTTCGCTTTTGCATCGACTTCAAACGCACCCTGCCCGGTCGCCTGTGTTTTCAAACTATCGTTTTCGACGAACACTTTCAAATCGAAACCGGGTGCCAATTCATAAACACCAACATACGCCTGCAACTGTTCGGCACTGGGCTTTTCAACCGCGGCTTTGGCGGTGCCAGCCGGATCGATTTTCTTCAACGGAAATGCACCGCCGCTTTGCAGAAACAACAAGGCGTAGCTGCCATCGGATTTCTTTTGCGGCCTGATGGTGGCATCGAACTCCAGCGGATAAAAATCACCTGCACTGTCGTAACCCATTTCAAATTTCGCCTGCCCGGTCGCCTGCGTGAACAGCTTGCCGTCTTTTTCGGTCAACGTCATCTTCATACCCGGCATCAGGTCGTAATCGCCGACAACCGCTTTCAATAATTCGGCATCAGGTTGTTTTGCCTTGCGGGCCTTGCCAAGCGGCAGGCGGCTATCGAGCAAATGATTGCCGAGGCTGCTTAATCCACCCACCGAGGTGAGTGCGGTATCACTCAGAATCACGACGCCGCGTTGTTTCTCCAGATCAAATGCGGTGAATGCCGAGAAACCACCGGTGCCGCCTTCATGCAAGTGCACAAAATGCGCGTCCAGCGGTGCGAGCATCCAGTTCATGGCCATATTGTTATTGGTTTCGGTTTTTACTTTCTGCTGCGTAATTTTCAAGGCCGGCGATATCGTTGATTCGTTTTTACCCAGCTGTGCCTGCACATAGCTCACCATGTCGTCCAGCGTGGCACGGACGCCACCGACGCCAGCTGCATTTGTTTTGAAGGTCCATGCCGGCGTGGTTTTGTTATTGGGGGTATGGCCTTGTGCCGCTTTTACGTCTGCCGGCTTCTGGTTGATGTAGCTGTTCTTCATGCCGACCGGCGCGAACAAGCGTGTTTGCAGCAGTGTTTCAAAATCGGTGCCTGCACGTTTGGCGACAATGCTGGAAAGCAACATGCTGGCGTAATTCGAATATTCGAACTGGCTGCCAGGTGCACGCTGCAATTTTGCCGTCGAAAGGGTTTTCAACAAAGAAGCTTCGTCGACATTCGCATACGGGTTTTCCATGTTCGGCACGGGACCGAAATCCGGCACGACCGGGAGGCCGGAGGTGTGCGTCACGATATGCTTGATCAGAATCGGTTTGCCTTCAAATGTGGAAACGACGGCTCCTTCAGGTAAATAATTGCTCAATGGGTCATCCAGTGAAGCCTTGCCTTGCAGGATAAGGTCTGCCAACAAGGCAGCCGTCATGGTCTTGCTGACCGAACCGATTTCGAATGCGGTCATCGGTGAAATTCGGCTTGCATCTTTCGGATCGGCGCAAACATAGGCACGCGAAATGGTTTGATCAATGACGGCAACTGCAAAGCAGGCGCCGGTTCTGTCACCGAGCAGGCGTTGCTCCGCGATGGATTTGAGTTCGGCATCACTCATCGCGGAAGCCTGCCCGGAAGCAAGGGCAATCGCGGCGGCAAGTATAAGCATCGGGTTTTTCATAATTAGGGCTCCAATTCGGGTGTAGGCACCTTATCGACGGCCGATGACAGGCACAGGGCTTTGCGATGAATAGCCCCTTTTCACGGATAAAGGGGCTTAAAGGGTTTCCGGCAAGTAAAAATCGAAGCCGTAGAAATGTTTGCCATCGGTAATCGTGATCGTCATGGCGCCTGTTAGACCTTCTAATTCATCGGTACCGGAATCGGGCACGACGTTTAATATCAGGTTCGCGTCTCCTCGATTCATCGTGCCGCTATGTTGCAGCACAAAGCTGCCCTTGCGGCCCTGCAAAGTTCCGGTGACTTTTTCCATCGCCACATAACCGGCCGAACCTTTCACCGATGTCATGTGTGCCAGCATCTGACCCCGGCTGACGGCATCGAGATCACCGTGGAATATTTTATCGATCAACATGCGGCCGATGGCGGGTTCTTCGTTTTCCACGGCGGCTTGCGGGCTGAGTTTTACGTCGAAAGAACCGCTGATGTGTTGGGTCATGGTGCTTCCAAGCTTGATGGATAGCTTCGCAGTTTAAAGCAAAGCGCTCGGGCCCAAGGGCCCTCCTACGTAGGAGAGCCCTTGATCCGACAACACACCTGACAAATGTCATATGACACGGCTGACGATGCCCACTAACGAGCTTGAAGCCGAATCAGCACACTGCTCGCACGGAGGAAACACCCATGTGCGATTTACAAACCAGTATCACCACCCTGGCGCGGCTTGAAAATGTCAGCAAGCGCTACGGCAACATCACCGCCCTCAACGGCTTGAACCTGTCGGTTCACGCCGGCGAAATTCTGGCGCTGCTCGGCCCGAATGGTGCCGGCAAGACGACGTCGGTTTCCTTGATGTTGAATCTTGTCGAACCGGATTCAGGCAAAGTCACTCTGTTCAACCAGGACCCGCAGGAGCTGGCGGCAAGGCAACGCATCGGCGTGATGCTGCAAAGTGCCGAGTTGCCCGAAACCATGCGCGTGTCGGAATTAATCGAACTGACGCAAAGTTATTATCCAAATCTGCGCGAGCTGAAAGAAATCGCCGAGATGGCGGGCATCGGCGATTTGCTGAAACGCCCGTACGGAAAATTATCCGGCGGCCAGCAACGCCGTGTGCAATTCGCGATGGCGATTTGCGCCAAAGTGGAAATCCTGTTTTTGGACGAACCTACTGTCGGACTAGATATCGAAGCCCGCGAAGCCATGTGGGTGAGCTTGCGAAAATTGGTGGCTGAAGGATGCTCTATCGTCTTGACCACGCATTATCTGGAAGAAGCCGAAGCGCTGGCCAACCGCGTGATGGTTATTGCGCAAGGTTCGGTGATCGCCGAAGGCACAGTGGAATCGATTCGTTCGCGAGTGGCGCTTCGCAAGATCCGCTGCATCAGTTCCCTCGATATTGCCGCGATAAAGCAATGGCCGCATATCGATAGCGCTATCCAGGATGGTCAATACCTGACGATTCAAACCATGGATGCGGAAGCGGTAGCGCGTCGTTTGCTTAATGAAGATGCCGGACTGAAACAACTGGAAATTAAACGCGCCGGCCTGGCCGAAGCGTTTATCGAATTGACCAAGGAGCAAGTGTAATGAATGCCGTCGCTAACGTTTCACAATACAGCGCCTTCCATGTGTATGCGACCGAAGCAAAACTGGAATTCATCCGCATGATACGCATGCCGATGTTCGCATTGCCTGCTCTGGTATTTCCGGGCATGTTTTATCTGCTGTTCGGCGTATTGATGGGTAAAGGCAAAGCGGATGTCGCGGCCTACTTGCTGGCAACGTATTGCATCTTCGGCGTGATGGGCCCGGGTCTGTTTGGTTTTGGTGTCAGTGTGGCACTCGAAAAAGATCGCGGCTGGTTGAAATGGCGCAGCGCCGTACCTGCCCTGCCCGGTGCCTACTTCGTTTCGAAAATGGTGATGGCGCTGATTTTCGCATTCTTTATTTTCATCGAATTGTCCTTGTTGGCGGCCGGTTTCGGCGGCGTGGATTTGACCATGCTGCAGTGGTCGAAACTAATGATTGTCAGCTTGTTGAGTTCATTGCCCTTCTGTGCTCTGGGCCTGGTGATCGGCATCCTTGTCAACGGCCAGGCGGCACCCGCCATCGTGAACTTCATCTATTTGCCGATGGCATTTTTATCCGGCCTATGGCTGCCGATAAATTTGCTGCCGAAATTTCTCGGCACCATTGCTCCCATCTGGCCTTCATATCACGCTGCACAAATTGCGTTGAAAGTGATTGGTAGTGATTTGGGAACGCCGATCTGGATACACATCAGCTACCTGATCGTCTTTACGCTGGCCATGCTGTGGCTTGCCGTGACGTTCTGGTCACGCATGAAGTTGAAGTAAGGATTAACACATGAAAATTTCTAGTTCATTGCAAATAGTACTGGCTTGTTCCGTGTTGATAGCTGCCGCAGCGGGAGTGGTTCTTCTGATTCCTGCTGCGGATAAAAAAACTACAGAGTCTTCAGGGATACAACAAACCGGGAATTCTTATGCGATCAAAAATGTTCGCGTATTTGATGGTGAAAAAACCATCGACAGCACTTCCGTATTAATTGAACAAGGCAAGATTTCGGCTATCGGTAGCGACATCAAAATTCCGGAAAAAACCCCGACCTACGATGGTGCCGGAAAAACTCTGCTGCCTGGCTTGATCGATTCGCATACCCATACCTATGGCGACGCGCAGAAAGAGGCACTGCGTTTTGGCGTGACGACCGAAATGGATATGTTCACTGATTGGCATATGCTCGCCGCTGCCAAAAAGCAGCGTGAAAGTCTTGAACGCGTTGATCAAGCCGACTTGTGGTCGGCCGGCACGCTGGCCACTGCGCCGGGAGGTCATGGCACCGAATATGGCATGAAGATTCCGA
>JAYWIC010000014.1:0-5101 GCA_043789195.1 Arenimonas sp.
GCCTGCCTGAGATCCTTCATCACCCAGCTAAATGCGATGCTGCGCGATGGCACCGAATGGGAGGCGGCAACTATCTGATGCAGACAGTTGCTCCTACAATTAAAACCGGCGGGTTAGCGTGAAGCCAACACTGCTGCCATCGTAAGCGCCGACGTTCTGCACACGCTCGCTATACGCGGCACGAACACGTAATTCCCAGGGCGAAAAAATACCGACGATCAATTCCGCACCTAGGTCATTGGCACTGCGCCAGGCAGTGAAATTCTCATCGTGTTGGCGGCCCAGACCGCCCTGAATCGCCAGACCCACATTTTCCGAGATGCCGATATAACTACTGGCCGTGATCGAGTAACGCTGATAATTATCGGGTGCGTAATAGCCGTTGCCGGGATCGAAATCATAATGCAGATGCTGGACGGCGCCGCCAAGATCGAGCATGAAACCCGACTTCCGCACGATGGCGCGACTTAACGAGAGATTTAATTCATCGCGATTATTGCTGTCGCTGTAATTCTCGAAGCGCAGGCTGGCATTGGCGGTCCAGTTCATGTCCGGGGTAAAGCGTGTCCGTAGTTCAAATGCATCGCGGGTAATCTCAAGACTGGCGGTGCGCGGCGAAATCATCACACGATCATGATCGGCATGCGCGGCCCAGAACCAACTATCGCTGGCACTGAAATCGACACTGGCTCGCCATAAACCGGCGCTATCGTTTGGAATACTGGATTGCCCGATGGCAAACCCGAACGTGGTTTTTTCGTTCGGTGCAAAACGCGCGCCCACCAGCGCGCGATTTTCATTGACCGAACGACCGCCATAAATCGGAGCGTAGGGACTGAATAGGGGAGCACTGAGGTCGTTGCGTCCGGCTTCGGCCGTGATTCGCCATTCATCATTCAGTACAACACTTGCCAGCAACCGGGGCTGGGTGGATTTGATATTGATCGAGTCATCCGATTGCTGCCAATCCAGCGACACAAACGAATCCGTGCGTACCTTGGTGCCGCGCGCCAAGTCGCGTGCATCTTTGGTGCCGGGCTGCAATGCATTGACCTTCTCGACAAACGGCAGCGAGGTTTTTGGCTGTGCCGACTGCCGCAGAATAATGGCCTGGTTGAAATTGGCCATGAAATCTTCCGGACTATTATTCAACAATACGTCGTTGATCGCTTTTGCCGACTGCCAGCGACCACCCCAGGCCAATAGATTGGCATGCAGCGTGCGGCCTTCTTCGGTCGCCGCCAAAGCGGGGCTGGCCAGCAGGTTTTTTTCAGCGCGGGCATATTTACCTGCCCAAGTGAGATAGCGCACCAGGTCCAGACGTGCGCCATCGTCATTGGGCATCGCATCGACATGCTGCTGCATCAATTCAAGCGCGCCCTGGCTATCGCCCTGGCTCATGCGCGTGCGCGCCTGCGTATCGAGCGAATCTGCCTGCTGTGCCTGCACTTGTGATGCAGACAAAGCCAGCGCGATGCCGAAAATCAGTGGTTTTATTTGCGCCATTTGCGATTCCCCGTAATCCATAAATCGGTCGCGAAGCGCACGATGGTGACGACTTCCAGCACCATCAAGACGTAGCGCAGCGGCGTGACAAAAATGGCCTTGAAGAAAGCCTTGATGCGCGCCCCTTTCGACACCGCCACCAAAACGCCGGTGGACAATAAAACTTCTGCCAGCATCGTGACGGCCAAAGGCTCCCACATGCGCAGGATGATCAAGATGATCAGGGCGGTGGGGAATCCGATTTTTTCGAATGCCGACATAAACATCACCCAGCCAATCGGGCGCCCTGTTTCCATCGTGAATTTTTCGCCGAATGGTTGTCGATATTGCTCTTTCACCGTGCGCATTTCTTCGATGCGTTTGGCTTCACCGCTTTTCCATGCCTTGAAGCGACGCCAGGCGCGCTTCGGTGATTTGAACGGGCTGCGCAAAAGCTGGTCAAAGTAGTAGCAACTCTGCAGAAACGAGGACGACCAAAGATAGACCTGGCGCGGCAGTTTTTGCACTTCAGGCTCTTCCGAGCGCGCCATCACGTCCATCAACTGGATATTGCGATAGCCTTCGTTATTAAGGGCGAATCCGATGAAAATATCTTCGGAGTTGGTCAGGTCGTCGCCGAAAATAGGCTCGTAGTGGTCAAACAAATCCTTGATGTATTCGCGGCGATACGCCACCGCGCAACCGACCGGATTAGTGATGCCGCCAAAGAACACCATTTGCCCGTGATACACGAATCGCTGCAAAAAAGTGTAGAGACATTCACGATACAGATTGGTAATCCACCACCAAGTCAGATGCAGACGCCCCATATATTTGAATGGGTCGTCGAAAGTGTCGCCGCCCATGTATTTCTTGAATTCAGGCGTTTCTGCAATCGCGGCGCGATCTTTCAAGCGCATCGGCAGAATGGTGCCGCAGGCACTGGCAATACCAACGCCCTGATACAACTCCTGCACGCAGCGTTCGATGTAATCATCGCTTTCAAGAAAAGTATCGCCATCGAGAATGAATTCAACATCGTTGTCGAATTCGCGCGCCTGTCGCTTGATCGTGGGTGTCTTCCCGATCGAACTGGCACGTTCGATCACGGTGACATTGAGTCCGACAATTTCCGAAAACGCTTTTGCACGTTCAATCGTACGATCCTTGCCGCCATCATCGACGACTATCACGTTGCGTGGCTTGAAAGTTTGTCTGGCGATCGATGTCAGCGCCAAAATAATATTGTCTTCCTCTTTGTAGGCAGGAATAACGACGTCAACCACTGCATTGTGCCAATCTTTATTCGGTGTCGGCACGGTTTTATCCGGGCCGCGCAATAATCCGATAATACTAAGCAGTGTGTTTGGACTTATGACGAACCACGGTGCTGTTGCCATGATGCTCTATCTCCATATTCTTGGCTCGTTGCGCCGCAATCAAATCATCGATTGTATTTTCCAAGGTAAAGCGATGTTTGAATCCGGTCAAGCCTCGCAGCTTGTCCAGTGCGGGGCGACGGCGGCGAATATCCTCAAAATCTTCGCCGTAAGCCTGCAAATAGGGAATATGTTTGATGCCCGCGCTGCTACCGGCCCGCTCCATGATCAGGGTGGCCAGATCATTCATCGAGATTTCCCGGTCATTGCCGACGTTCGCGACCAGACCTTCGGTATTGGCATGGGAAGCCAGCTGATCCAGGGCGGTGACGGTATCGCGCACATCACAGAACGAACGGGTTTGTTCACCGTTACCGAACACCGTGATGTCCTGGCCCTGTACGGCCTGTTCGATAAAGCGCGGAATCACCATGCCGTAACGCGAAGATTGACGCGGACCGACGGTATTGAAAAACCTTGCCACGACGGTCGGAATATCGAATTTTTTCGCAAACGAAAGACCCAGCGCCTCATCGCAAATTTTACTGACTGAGTAATTCCAGCGGGTACCAACGCGCGTACTGACGACCAGATCTTGCGTTTCGCGCAGGACGTCTTCGTCGTTGTGGCCATACACTTCGGAACTCGATGCCAGCACGATCTGGGGTTTCCAGCCGGAATCATTCACGGCGCGCAACAGGCGTTCGCAGGCAGCAATATTGACTGCCAGTACTTTGGTCGGCTCGGCCAATACACGGTACACGCCAACAACGGCAGCCAGGTGATACACGCGATCGGCCCAACCGGCGGTGCGCTCCAGTTGTGGCCACACCAGCATATCGGCCTGATCAAAGCGGAAATTCGGCAACTCCATGAAACGGGCGATGTTATCCATCGAGCCGGTCGATAAATCATCGACGACATGCACTTTGTCACCACGGGCAAGATGTAGCTCGACAAGATGCGAGCCGATAAAGCCAGCGCCGCCAGTAATAAAGATATGCACGAGAGTTCCTTTCAAATTTGCTATCTGACATAGCTTACGTAAAAAGCTGAAATCTGCGTCCTAGTTCACAAGTTTTAACGTTTTTGAGGCTTTTTTTGATTAAAAAGCAGTCGAATCTTCGATTTGATTGACGCTGCACGTCACTTAGTTACTCGATTCCGCGATTTTTGCCGATATAAGGTCGATAGATTTCCCGGAAACGTTTCATGTCCGCTTCGAAATCATCGCCAAGTTCAACCACAGGCCCCACGCCGATCGTCTTTTCGGGGTAATGAAACCAGGCACAACAGACCGGCACACCGGCTTTTTTGGCAATTTTCCAGAAACCGGGCTTCCAGTTGGTGACGCGTTTACGCGTGCCCTCGGGCGCCAGTACGAACCACATTTTGTCAGACACTTTAATTTGTTCGACGATCTGATCGATGATATCGCCAGGGGCACTGCGGTCGACCGGCCTGCCGCCAAATTTTCGCAAAATCCAGCCTACCGGCCCTCGGAATAATTCGGCCTTGCCGATAAATACGATATCCACGCCCACGGCCGCTTTGACCGCCATGCCCCAGACGGCATCCCAACCGGAAGAATGCGGGGCGGCGATCATCACCATCTTCGACAAATTGGGCCATTCACCGACTATCTTCCAGCCACCGAGTTTCAACACGAGACGACCCAGTTTCTGCACCCACTTGGCGTTTTGTGTGTGGGGCGCATTCGGCGGCAAATACAATGGGCTCTGCATGCTCAATCCCAAGTCTGCTTCGAACGTGTCTGCTTGATATTGGAGCGCTCGCGCTTTCCGGTCAAACGGCGTTCTTTCGCGCCTTTGCTCGGTTTGGTGGCAACACGTTTTTTCGGTACATGCATCGCCGTCAAGATGACGCCGGCCAAACGATCACGCGCATCATCGCGATTGCGCTCCTGCGTGCGAAAGCGTTGCGCGCTGATCACGAAAACGCCATCGGCCGTCAGACGGCGATCACTGCGCGCCAATAAGCGCTCACGAAGCGGCTCGGGCAAACTCGTTGAATTTTTGATATCGAAACGCAATTCCACTGCCGTCGATACTTTATTGACATTCTGCCCACCGGGCCCGCTGGAACGGACAAAGCGTTCCTGCAATTCGGCGTCGTCGATAATGAGATTGGGGCTGATGATGAGCATGGTCGCAGTTTATTCTATTTTCGTAGGAGGCCGCTTGCGGGCGACGGAATGCATACGTCGCCCGCAAGCG
>JAYWIC010000015.1:0-19685 GCA_043789195.1 Arenimonas sp.
CAGACCACCTATCAGCACGGTCATTTCCGGTCCGGACAAGGTCAGCAGGTTGGCACGGTCGATCAGCAATTCGGCAACCGCGTTTTCGTGGCCTTTGCGCACGTAGTTGCGGAAACCATCGGCCTTCGGCTCCAGCGGAGCGAAGGAATCGGCATCGGTTTGCTCCTGCGTGGCATCGGTACGACCCGGTGAGAAAGAAACTTTCACATCGTGGCCGGCTTTCTTCGCCGCCGCTTCAACCGCCGCGCTGCCGCCGAGTACGATCAGGTCGGCCATCGATACTTTTTTACCGCCGGTCTGTGCGTCGTTGAATTCCTTCTGGATCGATTCAAGCTCCGCCAATACTTTGGCCAATTCGGCCGGTTGGTTCACTTCCCAATCTTTCTGCGGTGCGAGACGGATACGCGCACCGTTCGCACCACCGCGCTTGTCGCTACCACGGAAGGTCGAGGCCGAAGCCCACGCTGTCGTGACCAGTTGCGATGTCGTCAGGCCGGAGGAAAGCAGTTTGGCTTTCAGGGCTGCAATATCCGCATCATTGATAATCGCGTAATCCAGGGCCGGAACGCGGTCCTGCCACAGCAATTCCTCTTTCGGCACCAGCGGACCAAGGTACCGATCAATCGGGCCCATGTCGCGATGGGTCAGCTTGAACCAGGCGCGCGCAAACGCGTCGGCGAATTCCTGCGGGTTCTGATGGAAGTGGCGTGAAATCTTTTCGTAGGCCGGGTCCATGCGCAGCGACAAATCGGCCGTGGTCATCATCGGCGGATGTTTTATGGAGGGGTCATGCGCGTCTGGAATCATGTGTTCGGGCTTGGTGTTTATCGGTTTCCATTGATGCGCACCGGCCGGGCTCTTGGTCAGCTCCCATTCGTAACCGAACAGCATGTCGAAGTAACCCATGTCCCAAGTCGTTGGGTTGGGCTTCCAGGCGCCCTCGATACCACTGGTGATGGTATGCGCACCGATGCCAGATTCGTATTTATTTATCCAACCGAAGCCTTGATTTTCGATACCCGCGCCTTCGGGTTCGACACCCACCAAAGCGGCATCACCTGCACCATGGGCCTTTCCAAAGGTATGGCCACCGGCAACGAGTGCTACGGTTTCATAATCGTTCATGGCCATGCGCGCAAAGGTCTCGCGCACATCGCGACCGGAGCCAACAGGATCTGGATTACCATCAGGTCCTTGCGGATTGACGTAAATCAAGCCCATCTGCACGGCGCCCAAAGGGTCGGCCAGATCACGCTCGCCGGAATAACGGCCATTGGGTTTGTCGCTGGTGGCGAGCCACTCGCTTTCCGGACCCCAGAAAATATCTTCCGACGGTTCCCAGACGTCCGGACGACCGCCGCCGAAACCGAAGGTTTTGAAGCCCATTGATTCCAATGCAACGTTGCCGGTGAGGATGAACAAATCGGCCCAGGACAGTTTGCGGCCATACTTGGCCTTGATCGGCCACAGCAAACGACGCGCCTTGTCGAGGTTGCCGTTGTCAGGCCAGCTGTTTAGCGGAGCGAAACGCTGTTCACCGCTGCCGCTGCCGCCACGACCATCGGTCGTGCGATAGGTGCCGGCAGCATGCCACGCCATACGGATAAAGAACGGGCCGTAGTGGCCGTAGTCCGCTGGCCACCAAGGTTGCGAATCGGTCATCAGTGCGTGCAGGTCCTTGACCACGGCATCCAGGTCGAGCGTCTTGAACTCTTCGGCGTACTTGAACTCGTCGCCCATCGGATTGGATTTAGCCGATTGCTGATGCAGGATTTTCAGGTTGAGCTGCTCCGGCCACCAGCCAGCATTCGACGGGGCATTTGCTCGGGCGTGCGGGAACGGGCATTTGGATTCGGTTGACATGGTTCTCTCCTTTGGCTGTTTACGATTTGCTGCTTGGTTCAGCGCTGCGTGGATGCCTAGACCCTTGCTCGCCCTGAATCTTATTCCGGATACCTACTGTCCTCGACTCGTGGTTATTAAGCAAATTGATTGTTATTATCATATCAATAGCTTTTCACTATCGCGAAAAATATTATGAATCTGCGTGATTTGCGTTATCTGGTTGCCCTCGCCGACTTTCGGCACTTCGGCCGCGCTGCCGAGCATTGCCATGTCAGCCAACCCACACTGTCCACACGAATCATAAAACTCGAGGAAGAACTTGGCGTACAACTTATTGAACGCTCGCCACGCCAAGTTATGCTGACACCGGCAGGTGGCGATATCGTGACACGGGCTCGACGCGTGTTGTCAGAAGTAGACCAAATGCATGAAACCGGACGACGCACGTCCGATCCTGAAGCGGGCAGTGTTCGCTTTGGTATTTTCCCGACCCTCGCACCGTATTTGCTGCCACATGTCGTACCGAATATCCGCACGCGGTTTCCGCGACTCGAATTGTTATTGGTCGAAGAAAAAACCGAAGTCATTTTGCAAATGCTGCGCGAAGGCAGACTCGATTGCGCTGTGCTTGCATTGCCCTTGCATGAAGATTGGCTCGATATCGAATTTCTGTTTGACGAACCATTCATGCTTGCCGTACCTGCCAAACATCCGCTCGCCCTGCACCGCAATCTGCAATTGAACGAATTATCCGAACAACATCTATTACTGCTTGAAGACGGGCATTGCCTGCGCGACCAAGCCCTGGAAGTTTGTGCGCTTGCAGGTGCCGGCGAGAAAGAAGGCTTCCGCGCCACCAGTCTGGAAACTCTCAGGCAGATGGTAGCCGCAGGTGTCGGCATTACTTTGCTCCCGATTCTTGCAGTAAAGCCACCCGTGGCCGCATCGGAATATATTCGCTTATTACCGTTCAAGAAACCCGCGCCAATTCGCAGTATTGCTTTGGTCTGGCGCAAGAGTTCCGCGATGAGTAGCTTCCTGAAAAAAATGGCCGAAGTATTGCGCGACCTGCCGAAAGACCTGCTCGCAATACCAGACGACCCTGTGTCGAAAGTAATGAAACCGGCTAATAAAAAAAAGAAACCCACGCGAACATGACTTTAGCCCCATAGCCTAAAGTTGCTGCATTGCCTTATGGTATTGGCTACCCTTCAACGGCAGCCAACACATGCTCAGCATCAAATCTCTCAGCAAGACCTACAGTAACGGCGTACGCGCACTCGATAACGTCAGCCTGGAAATTCCGAATGGCATGTTTGGCTTGCTCGGTCCGAATGGTGCCGGCAAATCATCGCTGATGCGTACGATTTCGACACTGCAGGAAGCCGACAGCGGTAGCATTCAATTCAACGGAATCGATGTCCTCAAAGATAAAGACGCCGTCAGAAAGCAATTGGGCTATCTGCCTCAGGATTTCGGCGTGTACCCGAAAGTCAGCGCCGAAGATTTGCTGACGCATTTCGCCATACTGAAAGGATTGACGCAATCGAAGCAACGCAAGGAAGTCGTCGATGGTCTGTTGAAGCAGGTGAATCTGTGGGATTCGCGCAAACGTAAACTTGGCACATTCTCCGGCGGCATGCGCCAACGCTTCGGCATTGCACAGGCACTGATCGGCAATCCGAAACTGGTGATCGTTGACGAACCCACCGCCGGCCTTGATCCGGAAGAACGCAATCGTTTTCTGAATCTGTTATCGGAAATCGGAGAAAACGTGGTCGTGATTTTATCGACACACATCGTTGAAGACGTCACCGACCTTTGCCCGAACATGGCGATCATCAATAAAGGCCAGGTCCTGTTGACCGGCAAGCCACACGATGCGATTACCGCATTGAATGATCGGGTTTGGTCGGCAATTGTAGGAAAATCGGAATTGCTCGAATATCAAAACAAATACAACGTGCTTTCGACACGACTTGTCGGTGGCCAACCGGTTATCCATGTTTATAGCGAAGACCAACCCGAAGCCGGTTTCCACAAAATCGATCCCGATCTGGAAGATGTCTATTTCCAACATTTGAACGCTCATAAAACCAAAGCGGCATAAGGAGCGATATCATGATTCGGGAATTCTTCAAGTTCGAAATGCGCGAACAAATACGTTCGCCGCTCTTGTGGTTGCTGGCCGTATTATTCGGATTGATGGCTTTCGGTGCGTCGTCCAGCGATGCGGTGCAAGTGGGTGGCTCCATTGGCAACGTCTATCGCAATGCACCCAGCGTAATTGTTCAATTCATGGCGATATTTACCCTGCTCGGCATGCTGATCATCGGCGTGTTTATCAGCAATGCCTTGCTGCGTGATTTTGAACTAGGCACTGCCGACCTTATTTTTTCCAATCCCATCAAGAAACGCGATTTTTTAATCGGGCGTTTTAGCGCGGCCATTTTTGCCAGCCTGCTGGTGTATGTGATTATTGCGGCCTTCATTTTCATCGCACAGTTCATGCCCTGGATTGATCCGGAACGGCTCGGCCCTGTCAGCATGAAACCTGTTGCCTGGGGTTTTGCGGTTTTCATCGTGCCGAATGTCTTATTTACCGGAGCGGTGCTCGCATTCATGGCCGTGACGACGAGAAGTATCCTGTGGGTCTATATCGGGATCCTCGGCTTCATGGTGCTTTACTTCGTCAGCGGCAGCATGCTGACAAAGCTCGACAATGTCTGGATTGCCTCCATGCTCGACCCGTTTGGCCTGCGTGCCTGGGGCCGGACAATTCGCTATTGGTCAACGGCGGAAAGAAACACCGAACTGCCTGCGATTACCGGCTATATCCTCGCCAATCGCGCCTTCTGGGTGGCGATGTCGTTCCTGATCATCGCGGCGGCTTTCAAGCTGTTTAAAACCGAACGTGCCGGCACCGGCAAGTCCTGGTTTTCGAAAAAGAATAAAACGCTCGCAGTTTCTGATACGCCAGCTAACACGGTGCTCACGCATGCCGCGCCGCCACGCATCAGTCCGACCTTCGGCGCATCGACCCGATTTGCCCAGTTTCTCCATCAGGTACGCTTTGATGCGGCAGGCGTTTTCAAAAGCATTCCTTTTCTGGTGATGCTGGCTTTCGGCATGGTGAATTTCATTCCATCTGCCCTGAACGCCCAGGTGCTATTTGACACCCCCATCTACCCTGTCACCTCGCAAATGCTGGAAACCTTAAATGGCACATACAGCTGGTTGTTAATCATAATCGCCTTGTTCTACGCCGGTGAACTGGTCTGGAAAGAACGAAGCGCGAAGTTGGGTGAAGTGACCGATGCAATGCCGATCACGAACTGGCTGCCTTTGTCGGCCAAATTTATCGCGCTGATTTTTGTCGTGTTGTGTTTTCAGGCCTTGGGTGGCCTGACTTCAATATTGATCCAGCTCGGCAAGGGTTACACGCAAATCGAGCCGATGGTGTATGTAAAAATATTGGCCATCAACAGCATTACCTATCTTTTACTGGGCGGGCTATCGCTGGTATTGCAGGTTTTTACCAATAATAAATTCATCGGCTACGGATTATTAATCGTCGTACTGATCGCGCAAGCGGTTCTCGGCATGCTGGATTTCACCCACAATATTTATTCCTATGCCAGCGCGCCGAACGCGCCCTATTCGGACATGAATGGCTACGGTCATTTTCTGAGTGCGCAACTCTGGTTTAGCACGTATTGGGCGCTGTTTCTCGGCATTCTGTTGATACTGGCATCGGCATTCTGGGTGCGTGGCGTTGCGCCCAATGGGCGTGAACGTATCGCCCTGGCATTTCAAAAAATACGCGGCGGCACGGGCGTTGCATTGGCCGGCTTTACGATTGCATTTATCGGTGTCGGCAGCTTTATTTTCTACAACACCAATGTCTTGAATACCTACATTACGCCAGATCAACAACTGGATCTGCAGGCGCGTTACGAAAAAGACTTTAAAAAATACGAAAAAACTCCCCAACCGCGCATCGTTGCGACCAATCTTGAAGTCGATTTACGACCCGAAGACCAAAGCGTGAGTTTCAAGGGCAGCTATCGCATCCGCAATAATCATCAGCAGCCTTTGAAGGAAATTCATATTCAAATGACTGATGACCAGTGGCTGACTTCCATCGAATTCGGAAAGGCGACCTTGTCACTCCATGACAAGGACATTGGCTATCGAATCTACACGCTTGCAAATCCTATGCAGCCGGGCGAAGAACGCAACATGAATTTCGTGGTTGACGTGGCCGAAAACGGGTTCAGCAATTCCGGCAACCAAAGCTCCGTGGTGGAAAACGGCAGCTTCTTCAATAACCGGATGTTGCCAAGCTTTGGCTATGACGATAATGCGCAAATTCAGGACCGCAATGAACGCCGCAAGCGCGATCTGGGCGAACCTCAGCGCATGCCGAAACTTGAAGATGAAGCCGCTCGCGCCAACACCTATATCGGTAACGATGCCGACTGGATCGATTTCAAAACCACGATTTGTACTGCGCCCGATCAAACAGCATTGGCACCGGGCTATTTGCAGAAGGAATTTACTCGTGACGGTCGCCGTTGTTTCAGTTATGCGATGGATCGCCCGATGCTGAATTTCTATGCGTATTTGTCGGCACGCTGGGAAATCAAGAAAGGCAAATATAAGGATATTCCGATCGAGATTTACCACGATCCAAAGCACCCCTTCAATGCCGGCCGCATGATTGAATCGGTGCAGAAATCACTGGCCTATTACGAAGCCAATTTCTCGCCGTACCAACACAAACAGGTTCGCATCATCGAGTTCCCGGGCTACCAGCGATTTGCCCAGGCTTTCGCGAATACCATTCCCTATTCTGAAGATATCGGCTTTGTCGCCGATTTACGCGACCCGAACAATATCGACTATGTGTTCTATGTCACCGCCCACGAAATCGCCCATCAGTGGTGGGCACACCAGGTCATTGGCGCCAATGTACAGGGCGCAACGGTACTATCAGAGTCCTTGGCGCAATATTCGGCCTTGATGGTGATGGAAAAGGAATACGGCCGCGAAAAAATGCGCCGCTTTCTGAAGTACGAGCTGGATCGCTACCTGTCGGAACGCGGCGGCGAGATAATTGAAGAACAACCGCTGTATCGCGTGGAGAACCAGCAATACATTCATTACCGGAAAGGCTCGATGGCGTTTTACCGTCTGCGCGAAGAAATGGGCGAAGCCGCACTTAATCGAGCGTTGAGCAAATTCATTGCCGACAAGGCGTATCAAAAAGCACCTTTCACCACTTCGAAAGAACTGATTGCCTATATTCGTGCCGAAGCAAAACCGGAACAACAGGTTTTGATTACCGATTTGTTCGAGAAAATCAGTTTTTACGACAATCGCGTCGAAGAAGCCACGGCGAAGAAACGTAGTGACGGCAAGTACGATGTAAGCCTGTCATTGCATGCCGACAAAATTTATTCGGATGGCAAAGGCAAGGAAACTGCCGGCAAGCTCGATGACTGGATCGAGGTCGGCGTGTTCGCAGGTGAAGACGATAAAGACCAGAAGGTCCTGTATTTGAAACGTCACCATATCACTGGCAAGAATCCGAAGCTGACGCTGGTGGTGGATCAGTTACCGACGCAGGCCGGCTTTGATCCTAGTAATAAATTGATTGACAGGGTGTCGGTCGACAATCGCAAGAAAGTGAGTTTGGCAGATTGAACGTAGGTCGGGCCCTAGCCTGACCTACGATTCACGACCGACAAAATCAACAAAGCTTTTCTTCGGCACCAGCGGCATGATGGTTTGCGCTACGATGCCGGTCGGCACTGTTTCCAATTTCATCACGCCATATTCTTCTGGCCAAGTGTTTGCAGGCGGGCGCTTGAAGGTGCCCATCAACATATCGACGAAGGGCAGATGGATGGCGTAATTGACGTCCATGTAATCAACATGGCGCGCGTGGTGCCAATGGTGATAACGCGGTGTTACCAGAATATATTCCAGCCAGCCGAAATTGATTTTCAAATTGGCATGCGCCAACACCGCTTGTATGCCGACTAGAATGACATAGCCGTTAACCGCCGGCACCGAGAAGCCAAGTATTACCAGAGGCAACAGAACCGACGAACGAGTAAGGATGATTTCAACCAAATGCACACGCGAACCCGCCAACCAATCCATATGGCGGCTGGAATGATGCACGGCATGGAAACGCCAAAGCGTTGGCACTTTGTGATAGATGCGATGTAACCCAGCCTGAAACACATCGGCAAAAAACACTGCCAGAATAAATTGTAGCCAGAGCGGCAAGGATTGAATCGTAGCCTTCAAACTCTGACTCGCGACTAAAGCATCCATGGTGCTTGTCGATGCAGTAACGGCAATTAAAATAAATTGCACCAGCAAATGACTGACAAAATAGTAGGCCAAATCGGTACGCCATTCCGGACGCAGGGGCGATTGATTACGCACATACAACATGCGCTCGATCGGCACGAAGATAATCGTGGAGAAAAACAAGGAAATGACAAACCAATCAAGACCCAAAGAGTAAGGCGTTGACTCGATCTTGGTGAAATGCACTGTTGCACCACCGAGCAATACGGCTAAAGCAGCAGTGACAACTCCTGTTAAAGCGATGCGACGATTGCGATTTCGCAGAATGGCGATCGTGCCCATCGTGAACGCGGCAATCAGTGCGATCAATAAAAGATTACGCGCCAGTGTTTCCGAATACGCCGCACGAAATTCGCGGCTCGTCAGCAAATCCGGAAAATGGAAACACAGCACCCCCATCAACGACAAGATGCCCAAACCGGCCGACATATGCGCCAACCAGGAGCGTGCAGGGTTCGGGGCGACGGTATCTTGGTAGGCCATGCGCGGTGTCTCGATGAAAAGCAGAGCGCAGTGTAGGTCGGGACCCGGCCCGATGCAAACCGTCGATGACAACGCCAGGAACCGGCATCTTGTGGGAGCTGGTTTACCAGCGATATAAACTTTCAGATTTTGAAAATCTCAAGCATCCAATCGCTGGTAAACCAGCTCCCACAAAAGTGAACAATTATTTCTGGAATACCAATACACCATTCTTGATCGTCACTTTTATGGTATCGCCGCCGATAAACTCTCCGGACAAAATTTTGTTCGCCAGCGGATTTTCAAGATAGGTCTGGATAGCGCGCTTCAAGGGCCTTGCCCCATAGACTGGATCGAAACCGGCTTCGCCCAAATACGCCAGGGCTTCGTCGCTAATTTCGAACTTGATCTGGCGCTCCTGCAAGCGCTTGGTCAAATGTGCTGTTTGGATTCTCGCAATCGCGGCAATATGATTTTTTTCAAGCGGATGAAAAACCACGATATCGTCGAGTCGATTGATAAATTCCGGCCTGAAATGTCCTTGCACCGCCGCCATGACCGAGGCCTTCATTTCCAGATAGGCCGAGTCGCCGCGACCCGACAATTCCTGGATATGTTGCGAGCCCAGATTCGAGGTCATCACGATGACTGTGTTGCGGAAATCCACGGTACGGCCTTGGCCATCGGTCAGACGACCATCGTCCAATACTTGCAATAAGACATTGAAAACATCCGGATGCGATTTTTCGACTTCATCCAGCAGGATTACCGAATAAGGACGACGACGCACGGCTTCGGTGAGATAACCACCTTCTTCATAACCGACATAGCCCGGAGGCGCACCGATCAAACGCGAGACCGAATGTTTTTCCATGAACTCGCTCATGTCGATGCGAATCATGGCATCGGAGGAGTCGAACAGGAATTCCGCCAACGCTTTGCATAACTCGGTTTTACCAACACCGGTGGGCCCGAGGAACAGGAAAGAACCATTCGGACGATTCGGGTCCGACAAACCGGCGCGTGAGCGTCTTATCGCATCGGAAACAGCTTTGACGGCTTCGGCCTGGCCAATCACGCGATGATGCAGCTCGGCTTCCATTCGCAATAGTTTTTCGCGTTCGCCTTCCAGCATCTTCGAGACCGGAATACCGGTCCAGCGGGCAACGACTTCGGCGATTTCTTCGGCAGTCACCTTGTCTTGCAACAGGGTAAAGCCCTTGTGCTCGACTTCGGACGCTGCCTTCAATTGCTTTTCGAGTTCCGGTAGTTGGCCGTATTGAATTTCGCTCATCTTGGCGATGTCCTGCTGGCGATGCGCCGCTTCCAAGGCCAACTTGGCCAGTTCGATTTGTTCCTTGATTTTTGTCGCGCCGGTTAATGTGGCTTTTTCGGCCTTCCAGATTTCTTCCAGATCGTTGAACTCGCGTTCGAGTTTTTCGATCTCGTCTTCAAGATCTTTCAGGCGCTGTTTGGACTCGGCATCTTTTTCTTTTTTCAAGGCTTCGCGTTGGATTTTCAACTGGATTAAACGACGTTCCTTGCGATCCATTTCTTCGGGCTTGGAATCGATTTCCATGCGGATGCGCGAAGCCGCTTCGTCCATCAAATCAATCGCCTTGTCCGGCAATTGGCGGTCGGCAATGTAGCGATGCGACAAGGTTGCCGCGGCAACAATCGCCGGATCGGTAATTTCGACACCGTGATGCACGGCATAGCGTTCTTTCAAGCCGCGCAGGATGGCAATCGTGTCTTCAACGCTGGGCTCGCCGACAAACACTTTCTGGAAGCGGCGTTCAAGCGCCGCGTCTTTCTCGACGTATTTGCGGTATTCGTCAAGCGTGGTAGCGCCAATGCAATGCAGTTCACCGCGAGCAAGCGCGGGCTTCAGCATATTGCCGGCATCCATCGAACCTTCAGCCTTGCCAGCGCCGACCATCGTATGCAATTCATCGATAAACAAGATCACATTGCCTTCTTGTTTCGATAAATCACTCAGTACGGCTTTCAAGCGTTCTTCAAATTCACCTCGGAATTTTGCACCGGCAATCAAGGCACCCATATCGAGCGACAATACGCGACGGCCACGCAGACCTTCAGGTACTTCGTTATTGATAATACGCTGTGCCAATCCTTCAACAATGGCAGTTTTACCGACGCCTGGCTCACCGATCAGCACCGGATTATTTTTCGTACGGCGTTGTAGCACTTGAATGGTGCGGCGAATTTCTTCATCACGACCAATCACCGGGTCGAGCTTGCCTTTCTCGGCTTGTGCGGTTAAATCAATGCAATATTTTTCCAGCGCCTGCCGGTTTTCTTCGGCGTTTGCATCGGACACTTTTTCACCGCCACGAAGTTGTTCGATGGCTTGTTCAATTTTTTGCTTGCTTGCACCTGCAGTTTTCAAAGCTTGTCCGGCTTCACCTTTGTCATCAAGACAGGCAAGCACGAACAGTTCACTGGCGATAAATGCATCGCCGCGTTGCTGGGCGAGCTTGTCAGTAATGTTCAACAATCGCGAAAAATCATTACTGGCGTTCAGACTACCTTCCTGCCCCGACACTTTCGGCAGACGGTCCAATATTTCGACAAGCCGCAAACGCAAGGCCGGCATATTAACGCCCGCTTGCATTAGCAAGGGCTTGGTCGAACCGCCCTGCTGATCGAGCAAAGCCAATAGCAGGTGACCAGGCTCAATTAGATTATGGTCGCGACCGACAGCCAATGATTGTGCGTCGGCCAGCGCTTCCTGAAATTTCGATGTGAGTTTATCCATGCGCATAAAAAAATACCTATGAAAAAGGTAGGCGGACAGGCCGCTAATACCTCATTTGTGTGGTCGTTTTTCCGGGCTTTCAAGCCCTGCGCTTAGTATCAACTCAAAACCCTGCAATAACTTGATTCAAATCAATTACAAGCAATGCACGTGCTTTATTTCAACTTGCCGAGCTCTGTCTTGGCATCCGCGAATTTGGGGTCCAGCTTCAGGGCTGCCAGTAATGCCGCTTTTGCTTCGGTCTTTTTCCCAGCCTTTGCATAGAGCTGACCAAGCCGGTGATAGGCATTTTTGTTTTGTGGTTCATTGGCGGCATGTGGCATGCCGATGTATTTTTGCAAAGCGGCAATGCCTTCTTCAAGCTGCAAACCACTCAAGGCACTGGTGCGGCCGATTTGATACCAGGCCGGACCGGCTTTTTCGTCTTGTGTTGTCCAGGCACGAAAATGCTTGAAGGCTTCATTCCAACGTTCGGCCATTTGATAACCGATCCCCACCGCCAGACGAATATTCTTGTCCGATGGTTTCGCAGCATAGGCTGCTTCATAGGATTTCAAGGCTGCCACGGTATTTTTTTCTGACATAAAAACCTGAGCACGCGCCAAGTGTCCGCGCGCTACATCGCGCTTGGCAATTTCATTGGCTTGAACAGTAGCCTTGTCTTTACCGCCGCCGACTACCGATGGTGCCTGTAAATAAAATTGTAATAAGCCCTCTCGGGCATCGAGGTTGTTAGGATCCAGTGCAACGGTTTTCTCGAAGGCATCGCGTATTTTGGGTGCCATGCTCATCTGCGAGAACATACCGACCTGACCAACCCGCGAGCCGTAAGCATTTCCCAACCAAAAATGGCTCTGTGAGTTATTCGGTCCGAACTTGACCGCTTTCTCGCCAGACTCAACCGCCGCTTCTGCTTGGTTAGCTTGCAAACGAGCGCGGGTGAGCAGAATCCAGGCCTCAGCGCTCTTTGGCTCAGCCTTGGTGAGGGCATCGGCGCTAGCGAGCGCTTTTTTGTCACGCGACTCCAGCAACGACTTCACTTCCAGCGGCGTTATTGCCGAGGCCGCAGAAGCACTGAATGCGAACACTAGTAAACATGAAAACAGAAATTGCATAAAAAGAACCTGGACAGGAAAAACCGGAGCTCATTTTTGCACAGCCTCATAGCCGTTGAACCTGCCAATAGTCACTCTATATATTGTTCGGGCTTACTCACCGGAAATCCAGATAACACTGGCCATACGTCCTGTTAGCTTGTCGCGACGATGCGAGAAAAATTTACCTGCCTCACTAATGGTGCAATGCTCGCCGCCGTAAATTTGGGTAATGCCCATACTTTGCAAGCGCATACGGGCAAGTTGGTAGAGATCGACTTTCCAATGATTCTCGCGGGTCTGCGCGAAGGCAGCCTCGGCTTGTTTGTCATGATGAATAAAGGCATCCCGCACTTCTGTACCAATTTCATAAGCTGCCGGACCTGCCGCCGGGCCTAGCCATACCATCATATCCACAGGCTTGCTGTGCATGGACCGCACCGTATTTTCCAGCACGCCACTGGCAAGACCACGCCAACCAGCATGAGCTGCGGCAACTTCGCTTCCATCGCTATTGCAAAATAGGGCAGGTAAGCAATCGGCGGTGAGAATACTCAGGACAATATTTTTTTTCGACGTGATGCAGGCATCTGTCACAGGCTCGTCTAGTGGATAGTTATCACTACGTTTGGGTATGCCGTCAAAACGCAAGACATCGACGCCATGCACTTGCCGCAGCCAATGCGGTTGGCCTGGCATTGAAAACGCTTGCACGAGTAACTCACGGTTTTTTTCAACCGCGATTGGATCATCGCCCAGCTCGCTATTGCGATTGCCGAGATTAAATTCATCGAACGGTGGCTTTGAAACGCCCATGCCGTAACGCAAGGTCGTGAAGGCATGAATGTTTTTTGGGGCTGGCCAGTTGGCGGGAAGAATACTGTTGAAGTTCATCGACATCACGAAATCCGTGTTTTCTACAGCTTCGCCTGCGCGGTATCGTCACGAAGCACTTGCAGCAACTTCTGCATGTCTTCCGGAATCGGTGCTTCGGCGGTAATTTCAGCGCCAGTCACCGGATGAATAAACGATAATTTTTCGGCATGCAGGGCTTGGCGCCGGAAAGTACGCAACATCTCGACCAACTCTGGCGTGGCACCTTTAGGCAAACGCAGCAAGCCGTACATCGGGTCACCCACGATCGCGTGTTTGATGTAGGTCATATGCACACGAATCTGGTGGGTGCGCCCGGTTTCAAGTCGGCATTCCACTAGCGTGTGATTACGGAATTTTTCGCGCAGCCGATAATGGGTAATGGCATCACGGCCCTGCCCTTCCTTGGTCACACCCATGCGTACGCGGTCCTTGGGGTGTCGGTCAATCGGCGCATTGACGGTGCCACCGGCGACCATGGTGCCGGCGACGACGGCTAAATACTGGCGATGCACTTCGCGCGCCGATAATTGTTCGACCAAGCTGGCGTGCGAGCGCAATGAGCGCGCGATCACCATCAGGCCAGAGGTGTCTTTGTCCAGACGATGAACGATACCGGCACGCGGCAATTCGGCCAATTTCGGGTCGAAATAAAGCAGGCCATTTACCAGCGTGCCGTGTGGATTGCCTGCGCCAGGATGCACCACCAGGCCCGCGGGCTTGTTGATGATCAAGACATCGGCATCCTGGTAAATCACGTCCAGGTCCATCTGCTCAGCTTCGCCACGGGTCTCGATTTCGACCCGGATGCTGAGGGAAACGGCTTCCCCGCCGCGCACCGAGACCTTTGGCTTGACGATTTCACCCTCTAATAGGGCGTCACCGGCCTTAATCCACTCGGTCAGGCGGGAACGTGAAAATTCGGGGAACATTTCGGCTAAAGCGGCGTCAAAACGCTTGCCTGCGGCCTCCAAAGGCACGGTGGCTTCCACGATTTCGCGGTCGCTGTCATCTGGGGAATCAGTCTGGTGCATGCCGGATGGGTCTCTGGATTGGAGCCGGACGGCCCCTTTCCGTTATTATCCCCTTTCTCGATGCCCTTCGGGCGTTCTCAAATTGGTTGCCCCATGATTCGATTTTCTACCGCATTTCGTTTTTTGTTGATCATTAGCCTGGCCTTGGGCCTGAGCAGTTGCAAAACCATGGGTAAATGGTTCGGCAGCAACAAGGAAGAAAAAACCGAAACCCTACCGGTCGATGAGATGTACGCGGTAGCCAAAAAAGCCACCGACAGGCAGAATTATTCCAAGGCAGAAAAGTATTACCAGCGCCTTTCGTCGCGCTTTCCGTTCGGCCCTTACAGCGAACAGGCGCAGCTTGAATTGGCTTATGTGCAATACAAGCAGGGTTTGCGCGAAGATGCGTCGTCCACTATTGAACGCTTTATTCGCACATACCCAACGCACCCGCATATTGATTATGCGTATTACCTGAAAGCGGTTATCAATTTCGAACAACGCAACGCCTTGTTTGCCCGCATTACGCGACTCGACATGTCGGCGCGCGATCTTGGCGCGCCTACCCAAAGCTTCAACGACTTCAATGAAGTCGCTCGTCGCTTCCCGGCAAGTCCATACGCAGCAGACTCCACCAAGCGAATGATTTATCTTCGTAATCTACTGGCGCGTTACGAACTGAATGTCGGCCTTTACTATCTGCGACGTGGCGCCTATGTAGCGGCAGCGAATCGCGGCAAGTATCTGATCGAAACCTATCCGCAAAGCCAATACCAGAGCGACGCGCTGGCTCTAATGGCAGTGTCTTACAACGCGGTAGGACAAAAACCCTTGCCGATGATGCACGCAGCGTTTTGCAAAAAAACCAACCGGACCACCCCTATCTCGTTGGCAAATGGCCACGTAAAAAAGGATTGTTCCGCCAGTTGAATCCGTTTGCGGGTGAATTCAAATAAACCTTTCTTATTTATTGCCAATACAAAAAAACGCCGATTCTTCGGCGTTTTTTATTGTCGCGGGAGCGAGCGGCATCGCGAATTTATGGCTTGGCGAAATTAATATCCCGAAGTGATCGGATACCTTCGCTCGCGGCCAAAAGCGCGACGCGACAACTTGGGCCCAGGCGCCGACTGCCTGCGCTTCCACTCACTGGTTTTTACCAGTCGCACTACGCGCTGAACCGTTGCAGCATCAAAACCTTCGGCAATAATTTCCGCTGCCGATTTTTCCTGATCCACATAGCGATACAAGATGCCATCGAGAATTTCATACGGCGGCAGGGAATCCTGATCTTTCTGGTTATCCCTCAATTCGGCCGACGGCGGACGATCGATAACCGCCTGCGGAATTACTTCACCATCGCCCTGCGCATTTCGCCAACGACAAAGCGCGAACACTTCCATCTTGTACAAATCTTTTATCGGCGCATAACCCCCGCACATATCGCCATAAATGGTGGCGTAACCCACCGCGTATTCACTTTTATTCCCGGTTGTCAACAAGAGGCCGCCCAGTTTGTTCGACAATGCCATCAAGATGGCGCCACGCGTGCGCGATTGCAGATTCTCTTCCGCAACATCGACAGTCTTTCCGGCAAACATCGGGGCGAGTGTTTCCAGAAAGCCTTTGAACGGTGCTTCGATGGCGATTTCGGAAATAGACACGCCGAGTTTTTTTGCCTGGACATCGGCCAGATCATTCGACAACTCGGTTGTGTAGCGCGAAGGCAAACGCACGGCATTGACGTTTTCCGCGCCGATGGCATCCGCCGCCAATGCCATTACCAGTGCGGAATCCACGCCGCCCGAGGCCCCCAGCCATATTTTCTTGAATCCGTTTTTCCCGCAGTAATCGCGGATGCCGCGAACGATGGCGCGCCATGCAAGGCTTTCTTTTGATTCATCGACGTCGGCCTTCCAGTCGATACGTGTAAATTTTTTCGAGACTTGATCAAAATCGGCAATCAGCAAATGCTCAGCGAATGCCTCGGCATTGGGGTGGACAAAACCGTCCGCGTCGGCGAGTACCGAACTACCGTCGAAGACCACTTCATCCTGTCCACCAATCCCGTTTAGATAGGCAATGGCACACCTGGATTCGCTCACCCGCTGCGCCAGCAAGGCATCTCTTTGCATGGTTTTGTTTGCCTCGAAGGGCGACGCATTCGGCACCAGAACAATCTGTGCGCCCTGTTTGACGGTCTCGGCCAAGGGTTCGGCAAACCAGAGATCTTCACAAATCACCAGACCCATCGTGATGCCGTTGACCACGAATGTGCAGGCTTCATTATCGGCGGCAAAATAGCGCCGCTCATCAAATACGGCGTAGTTCGGCAATTCACGTTTGTGGTAAGTCGCCTCAATCTGTCCATCGCGAATGACCGATGCCGCATTGAATACCACCGAGCCCACGGCGTGTGGCCAAGGTACGATGGCAACAATTCCTTCGATCGACTCTGCAATCTGTTTAATCGCGCATTGGCAATCACGCAAAAAGTCTGGACGATTCAGCAGATCCTCCGGGGGATAACCGCTGATGGCCAATTCCGGGAACAAAATAACATCGGCTTGATGCTGGTTTTTGGCCTGATAAGCCAATGCGATTATTTTTTCGGCATTGGCCTGGATGGCACCAACGGGAAAATCATGCTGTGCAAGCGCGATGCGTAGTGATGTACTCATGGTGCGATTCTGAACCATATAGCCAGGTTGTAAAAGTGTAGATTGAATTCGACGCCCACAAAAAAGCCGCTCGCGCGGCTTTTTTGTTTCGACAATGAAGGCTGTTGATTACTTCGCAAGACGCTTAGCAATCGCCGCACCCAAATCGCCCGGCGAGCGAACGGTAGTAACACCGGCTTTTTCCATTGCGGCAAACTTACCTGCTGCCGTGCCTTTGCCGCCCGAGGCAATCGCGCCAGCATGGCCCATACGTTTACCTTCAGGTGCGCTGGCACCAGCGATGAAGCCCACGACAGGTTTGGTCACGTACTGCGAAATAAACTCGGCAGCTTCTTCTTCCGCACTGCCGCCAATTTCACCGACCATGATGATGCCTTCGGTTTGCGGGTCGTCCTGGAATAAGCGCAGGCAGTCGATGAAGTTCATGCCCTGCATGGGGTCGCCACCAATACCAATACAGGTCGACTGACCCAAACCCGCTTGCGTTGTTTGGTGCACGGCTTCGTAGGTTAATGTGCCGGAACGCGAGACGATACCGATTTTGCCGGGCATATGGATATGGCCAGGCATGATGCCGATTTTGCATTCGCCGGGAGTGATAACGCCCGGGCAGTTCGGGCCAATCAGGGTGACGTCGTCATAACCGCGCAAAGTATTTTTGACTCGCAGCATGTCGAGCACCGGAATACCTTCGGTAATGCAGACAATCACGCGAATACCGGCATCGGCGGCTTCCAGAATGGCATCAGCGGCAAACGGAGGTGGTACATAGATAACCGAAGCATCGGCGCCGGTGGCATCCACAGCGTCTTGCACGGTGTTGAATACCGGCAGGCCGATATGCGTGCTGCCACCTTTACCCGGTGTTACGCCACCGACCACCTGGGTGCCGTATTCCAGCATTTGTTCGGCGTGAAAGGTACCCTGGGTGCCGGTAAAACCTTGCACGATCACTTTGGTATTTTTATTGACTAGAACGCTCATTTTCTAAATCCTTGACTGTAGGAGCGACGGAAGTCGCGACAGTTGGTTGCTGAAGCAGGTAGCGACTTCCGTCGCTCCTACAAAATTAGGCTTTTGCTTTTGCCGCCGCGACGACTTTTTTCGCGCCGTCGTTGATGTCGTCGGCCGCCGTAATCGCCAAGCCGGAGTTCTTTAGAATCTCCTTGCCTTTCTCGACATTGGTGCCTTCAAGGCGAACCACGACCGGTACTTTGACGTCGACTTCTTTGACTGCCGCGATGATGCCTTCAGCGATCATGTCGCAACGAACAATGCCGCCAAAAATATTAACGAAAATCGCTTCCACTTTGTCCGAAGACAAAATGAGTTTGAACGCTTCGGTTACGCGTTCCTTGGTTGCGCCGCCGCCCACATCGAGGAAGTTCGCAGGCGAGCCGCCGTTCAATGAAATCACGTCCATCGTTGCCATGGCTAGGCCTGCACCATTGACCATGCAGCCAATATTGCCGTCCATGGTGACGTAGTTCAAATCGTATTTGCTGGCTAACACTTCAGTTTCATCTTCCTGGCGAACGTCGCGCATGGCAGCCAAATCAGGGTGGCGGAAAGTAGCGTTGTCATCGGAATTGATTTTGCCATCGAGCACGGCAAGATCGCCATTGGTCAGGATAGCCAATGGATTTAACTCAACCAGTGCCAAGTCTTTTTCATTGAACAATTTGTACAGGCCCATCATGATTTTCGTGAGCTGCCCAACTTGCTTGGCATTCAAACCCAAATCAAAACCCATTTGGCGGCATTGGTATGGCTGCAGGCCTTGCACATAATTCACGTGTAGGGACTTGATCGCATCCGGATTTTCTTCCGCGACTTTTTCGATTTCGACGCCGCCTTCGGCACAGGCAATGAAAGTGATGGTTTTGCTGGCGCGGTCGGTCAATACCGAAAGATATAATTCATTAGCGATATCGGTGCCTTCGCAGACCAGCACGCAGTCAATCGGTAGCGCAATGCCGGCTGATTGATAGGTCGCCATTTTGGTGCCGAGCATGGCCTTGGCATAGTCTCGGACTTCATCGTAGGAACGGGCGAGCTTCACGCCGCCCGCCTTGCCGCGACCGCCGGCATGGATCTGGGCTTTAATGACCCACAAATCTCCGGGAATGGTCTTGGCAGCGGCAACTGCTTCTTCTGGACTGCGCGCGACGATGCCTTTGGGTACGGCAATGCCGTAGTCGGCGAACAATTGTTTAGCCTGATACTCGTGGAAGTTCATGCAACACCCTATCAATATGAAGACAGCGGACTAGCCGCAAAAAACGAGGCCGAACAGCCCCGGGAAAGACCGCTATTGTCGCCGAGCAGGGCGGCAAAGGCAAAAATTGCCATGACATCTCTATACTGAGCCAATAACCATCCGGATTTCCGTCTTGTCTGCCAACTTTTCCAGCTTCGGAATCAACCTAGTTCCCGCGAAAACCCTGCAAAGACGGGAAATTTACTTCTTCTCGCTCTACCGCATTCTGGAGGCGGGCCTGTTTGCACTGGTAGCGTTTTCACCGGTGGGCCTGCTGGTTGCCAAGCT
>JAYWIC010000016.1:0-5009 GCA_043789195.1 Arenimonas sp.
CATCGGCGTCATTCATGCCGGCGGCCTTGGCCAGAACTTCCGCAAGCAACCCGACCCGGCGTACGTGGGCAGCGGTTTCCTGTGAACGGGATTCAGCAGCGCCTGCCAGCACGCAAATCATTTCCATCTGTGCCTCTACCAGCTCCTGATTGAGGTGCAGGTTTTCAAAACCAATCGAAACATTGGTGCAAAACACTTCGACCAGTTTAAAGTCTAATTCGGATAAGTCCCAGGTTTCGCCGACATAGAGCAGGCTTTCGCCGTGGAGCGTATCGGTGAAGTGCAAGGCATAGTGGTCCGGCTGGAATTGATGCTGCTTTTTCTCATAGGCAGTTTTCAGCGTTTTCAGGATATGTGCCGGCAAACCTTCATCGGCACGATGATTGACGTACTTTTGGTAGTCACCCGTGCCAGCGGCAACCATCAAAGCTTCCGGTTCCTGGTTTTTCAGATTGGCGACTTTGCAATAAAGCGCCCCGTGTTCCATACCAACAAGGGCGGTTAACTGTGAAAGAACGGCAGAGGCGAATTCGGTGGATTTTTCATGCGAGAAAATATGCGAAGAAGCCTCCAGCACGCGCTCGAGCCCCCGCTTATTGGCCTCGATCGTCATGATGTCGCGATAGGCACGAAGCGATGCGAACATCATCGTGGATAATTTCTGCGAAGTGAGTTCGGTTTTTTCCTTGTAGTCGTTGATGTCGTAGTTGCTGATGACTTCCTGTTCCGGAGCTTGCCCCGGTTGGCCGGTTCTCAACACGATGCGGATTTGATGGTTGTGCAATTCTTCGCGAATGTAGCGCACCAGATCCAGACCGGCGGTTTCGGTTTCCATCACGACATCAAGCAAGGTCACGGCAATGTCGTCGTGCGCGTTCAGTAATTGCTTGGCTTCTGCGATATTGTAGGCGGATAAAAACTGTAATGACTTGCCTTCAAAACTGAAGCTGCCAAGTACCAGCCGGGTAACTTCGTGAATCTCGGGTTCGTCATCTACCAGCAACAGTTTCCATGGCTGCTCGGCCCGTGCACCAGTTGTGGCTAGGAAATCCATACAGTCCCCCTGAGAACCCAAGATTGTCTATCTTCGGTCTCAGTCTATCTAAATCAGGTGAATATGGAAGTGGAATTTCGACTGACTTCCAAGTTCCTCAGGATTTACCTTCAAACAGCTCGCGGCCGATCAGCATGCGACGAATCTCATTGGTACCGGCGCCGATGGAATAGAGTTTGGCATCCCGCAGAATGCGGCCGGTATCGTATTCGTTGATGTAACCATTGCCACCAAGGCATTGCAGGGCTTCCAGAGCTACTTGAACGGCAGCATCGGAGCAATGCAGTAAGCAAGACGCGGCATCGATACGGGAATTGTGGCCGGCGTCAAAGTCGCGCGCGACCTGGTAGGCGAATGCACGTGAGCTTTGCAGTGCCGTGTACATGTCGGCAATTTTGCCCTGCATTAAACCGAAGGTTCCTATTGCGGCATCAAATTGCTTGCGTTCGCGAACATAAGGAAGGGCAATATCCAGAGCTGCCTGCATGAGCCCGAGCGGGCCGCCGGAAATCACCAGGCGCTCGGTATTCAAGCCATTCATCAGGACTTTTACGCCCTGATTGACTTCGCCAAGCACGTTTTCTTCTGGGATTTCGCAATCTTCGAATACCAGTTCACAGGTGTTCGAACCGCGCATGCCCAATTTATCGAGTTTTTGTGCCGTCGAAAAACCCTTGAATCCTTTTTCGACAATAAAAGCGGTCATGCAGCGCGAACCGGCTTCCTTGCCTGCCGTGCGCATGTACACCACCAGGACATCGGCTTCGGGGCCATTGGTGATCCACATTTTATTGCCGTTGGCGACCCAGACATTGCCGCGCTTCTCGGCGCGGCAGCTCATCGAGCCGACAACATCCGAGCCGGCGCCGGGTTCGCTCATGGCGAGGGCACCCTTGTATTCACCGCTACAGAGTTTCGGTAAATATTTTTTGCGCTGCGATTCGTTCGCGTTGTGATAAAGATTCTGCACGCACAGATTGGAATGCGCGACGTAGCTCAGGCCAACGGAACCCGAGGCACGTGAGATTTCTTCCATGGCCACCAGATGGGCGAGGAAGGACATCTCAGAGCCGCCATATTCCGCCGGAATGGCAATTCCAAGTAAGCCCATCTCTCCCAGCTTCGGCCACAAATCCTGCGGAAAGACGTTTTCGTGATCGATGGCGGCAGCACGCGGCGAAATTTCGCTTTCGGCAAATTTTCGAACGGTATCGCGGAGGGCATCTATATCTTCACCGAGTGAAAAGGGGCGCATAGGTCACTTCTTGTAATGGTTCTTAATGGCTTAGTTGGGCGGGAATTATCATTATGGTGCAGGGAATCTTTACCAGCTTGCGATGGTCGTCAACACCAGGAGCACAAGACCGATCAGCAGAGCAATGACAATGCCCAATGCAATCTTGTCACCCAGCGAACGTTGGTATTTAACATGTGGTGTGGCACGGATGACATCCTGGTAGCCGGTGCCAAGAACAGTTTGCCCCTTGGCGCACCAGATCAAATACAGGATGTAGCCATTGATCAATGTACCTACCGGGATTCCCAGTAGTCCGATTGCCGCAAGTGCGGTGCCGGGGATTTTCACCCACGGCAGCAGTTTGCGAAAACCGTAAGCCATCGCGAGCAGTAACACGCTCATGGCTCCGTAAAACGCGATCATTCCGGCCAGCATCATCGTGCTTTGTCCGGTGCTTTCATCGTCGCTTAAAAAAGGAATCAGGATGGCAATGCCCGAGATGCCGATCAGTATTCCGGCCAGGCCGTATAAGCTTCCGATCGACTTCAGTTGTATTTCATGCCGGATGTGTTCGCGACGAATCGCTTCCATGCCGTGCGTCGCGCCGATGGGGTCGACCACGGTGGCTGTCGGTGCTGAATAGGGATTATCGATGTCCAAGTGACATAACCTTAAAAGTGGGAGTGATGAACGGACGTGCCATCTGTGTCGATAGTGATTTTAGCTTTGCTAAACAAATCAGCACCATTCCGGGTGGAATGGTGCTGATACTTGAACATAAAACCGTTAATCAATTACCGCGGCGGCCCTGGAAGCGTGGTGCCGACAAACCCAGATGCGGCAAGCGTAATTTACCGATCGAATGAATGCGTTCTTCCGCCATGCGGTCAGCCGCTTTGTAGGTCGGGATATTGTCGCGGGCGCTAATTTCGAAAATGCGGCCCAGATTGAAATAAATGGTACGCAACATGCGCATGGCGCGCTCGCGGTTGTAGCCATCGATTTCCAGCGACACGTTCATCAAGCCACCGGCATTCACGGCATAGTCGGGTGCATAAAGAATGCCTTTACGCATGACTTCATCACCGATTTCATCGGTCGCCAACTGGTTGTTGGCTGCGCCGCAGATGACTTGGCATTTCAGGCGTGGCAAGGTGTTGGCATTGACGGTGCCACCCAGCGCGCAGGGTGAATACACGTCGGCGTCTACGTCGTAAATTTGATCAGGCGCCACCGCTTCGGCACCGTGATCGTCAACGGCGCGTTGTACCAAATCCTTGTTGATATCGGTCACGAATACTTTGGCGCCGCGTTCACGCAACAGCTTTACAAATTCCATGCCGACATGGCCAACACCTTGCACGGCATAACTGTATTTGCCGACATCTTCATTGCCAAATTTTACTTGCAGTGCAGCCAACAGGCCTTGCAAGGTGCCATAAGCGGTGAACGGCGAAGGGTCGCCGGAGCCGCCATGGACCTGATGCACGCCGGTGACGAATTCGGTTTCGCGAAAAACGTATTCCATGTCATTCACATCGATGCCAACGTCTTCGGCCGTGATGTAACGACCATTCAAGGAATTGACGAAGCGACCGAAAGCACGGAACAAGGCTTCGGATTTATCTTTACTTGGGTCGCCGATGATGACCGCCTTGCCGCCGCCTAAATTCAAGCCAGACACCGCCGCTTTGTAGGTCATGCCGCGACTTAAGCGCAGTACGTCATTCAATGCGTCCTGTTCGGTGGCGTATGGCCACATGCGCAGGCCGCCAAGGGCTGGGCCGAGTACCGAGTTGTGAATGGCGATAATGGCCTTCAGACCGGCATCTTTGTTGTGGCAAAAAACCACTTCTTCGTGGCCTGTTTGGGCGAGGGTTTCAAAAATCATGGCAAGCTCCGGGCGGTTAAGGTGCTGATCTGCGCAGGAAAAAAGGTCTCTGCGAAATCGATTGCCTGTCCGCAAGTGTTTGTAAGTAAAGGGTTTGATGGATTTGTGTCAGCGAGCCACCCGGCTGCTGCGCGGGTAGTGTAATCCAAACCTGCGGCCTGGGCAGTCTTGTCATGACGGGCTTTTTATACTCGCAAAGTTTATTTATGGCTTTTTTGTCCTGCTTTTCGACTTTGCTGCGTTTATATAATTGCCTGATGGTTTATCTCTCCCCGGGAAGCCATCGGCTCCAACCCTAGAGCAGGGACATTTAGGCGGCCCTCACCGGCCGCCTTTTTTTTGCCCGGCGTCATGCGTTATCTTAGTTGTCATGTCTACCCAGCCACTCTCCAGCCAGGAAGCTCCCGCCAATAACGAGTGCGAGTTGATTTATCGTGTCGCCAGACACGATGCCGAAGCCTTGGCAGAGCTTTACGAACTAACGGTTTCCAGAATCTATGCCGTGGTCATGCGGGTCTTGCGACATGCTGCCGATGCCGAAGAGGTGATCAGCGATGTCTACCTGCAGGTCTGGGACAATGCGAATAGTTTCCAATCCGAGCGCGGCTCGGTGATGGCATGGATGAATACGATGGCCTGGAGCCGCGCAGTCGACAAACTCCGCAAATCCCGCCGCGATGGCATCCAGCAAACATTGCATCCAGACGATCTCGAAGACACGTATATACAATGTGAACAGTTGAGTGTGGAACAGATTGCCGAATCCTGGTCGAGCGGAAAAGCCATTCAAAACGCATTGCTGGAACTTAGCGATATACAGCAACGGG
>JAYWIC010000017.1:0-4996 GCA_043789195.1 Arenimonas sp.
AGTCGAACCGTTGACCCCTTGCATGCCATGCAAGTGCTCTACCAGCTGAGCTATAGCCCCATAAATGGAGAAGCGGAATTGTAATGATCGACCCGCACCGCGTCAAGCATTTACCTGCAAAATATTTTTTTCCACTCGCAACAACGTGTGTGGGGCATGTCCCTGGATATCGAGATAGTCGAGCCATTTATTAAGAAAACTATTCATGCGCAAGCGATGGCCCACCATCACTTTAGTGGAAGGCCTCAAGCCCAGTACGTCCTGCCACTGCCTGCCGACATAACAATGGGTGGCCTCACACTGCTGGGTGTCCCGATAAACGCGAAGAAATGCCGATGGGTCCGGTTGCCCCGAAACGGGGTCAAGCAGGTCATAACTGAGCTTGAGTTCCAGGGTATAGGCATGCACTTCAATGACATCGAGCATCAATGCCAGACCATCATGTCCCGACGATCGGTAATGCCCGGCTTTGAGTGCTGCGGTATTAAAAAGGCTTTCGGCCCGTTCGTAATTTTCGCCGTAAAGCCCCATCAGCCAGCTCAAGCGGCTTATACGTGGTAACGCTGTGGGGCGATTGAAGCGCGACATGTGCAAATGCTAGCACTGCCACGCCGAAACATCTGCACTTCATCCAATAATTTTTTTTCGGGCTAGTACATATGTTTCTGGATGCCGAACTGCGCAAGAATTTTGCTCGCAATTTCCTCGATCGAGGTATGTGTGGTGCTTAGAAACGGTAATTGCTTGCTCTTGAATAATGCTTCGGCAATGGCCACTTCCTTGCGGCATTGTTCAATCGTGGCGTAACGGGAATTGGGTTTACGCTCAGTACGAACTTGCTGCAACCGGATCGGGTCGATGGTCAAGCCGAATAATTTCCGACGGTGTGCCTGTAGTCGCTTTGGCATTTCGTCATTATCGAGGTCTTCCTCGGTTAATGGATAATTCGCGGCTTTAACGCCGTAGTGCAAGGCCAGATACAGACATGTCGGCGTTTTACCCGAGCGCGAGACACCCACCAGAATCAAATCGGCTTCACCGTAGTCCAGATCAATGCCGTCATCATGGGTCAATGCGTAATTGGTGGCATTAATACGTGCCTCATAGGCGGCAAAATCCACCATGCCGTGCGCTTGGCCGACACGAGGGTGGTGCAAGGTTTGGAGTTCCTGCTCTAAAGGGGCGATGAACGGTGCAAATACGTCCATCATGAACGCGCCGCTTTCCGCCAGAATGGCCGATAATTGGCTATTGACTACCGTATTGACCACGATGGGCTTGACGCCCGTCTCGACGCCCACTGCGCGAATTTGTTCAACCGCTTCGCGTGCCTTGTCTTCGGTATCAACGAATGCAATTCGGCGAGTCTGAAATTCCACCTCGGAAAACTGGGTCAACAAGCTATGGCCAATGGTTTCTGCGGTGATACCCGTACCATCTGAGACGAAAAATACCGGTCTTGGCATCGCTTGGCTCGCATTGATGAAGTCGGCTTATTCTGCCTGAGTGAAATAGATTTGGCTTGCGTGCCCTGGCGCGGGATAATAGCCGCTTCGCTGCCCTACTCTCTGGAGTCTCACTTGAGCGCTTATGTCCTTTGGCTGCATGCACTACGTTTATCCGATTTAGCCCAGGTTGGCGGGAAAAACTCCTCACTCGGCGAAATGATCGGACACTTGAGTCAATTGGGTGTCTCGGTACCGGGTGGTTTTGCCACCACGGCCGATGCCTATCGTGAATTTATCGACGTCAATAAATTGACTGAACGCATGCAAGAACGCTTGGCCGACCTGGATATAGAAAATGTAAACGAACTGGTCAAAGCGGGCGCCGAAATACGCAGTTGGGTGATGAATGCCCCGATGCAACCTGCCCTCGATGCCGCGATCCGCGATGCCTACAAAACCATGTGCGACGAAGCTGGCACGAAAGAAATTTCGGTGGCGGTACGCTCGTCAGCGACAGCAGAAGACTTACCGGATGCTTCATTCGCTGGTCAGCAGGAAACCCTCCTGAACGTGACCGGTGAAGATGATGTCGTCGCCAAGGTAAAGGAAGTGTTTGCCTCTTTATATAACGACCGCGCCATTGCCTACCGTGTACATCACGGTTTCAAACACGAAGACGTTTTCCTGTCTGCTGGTATCCAGTTGATGGTGCGCTCGGATATCGGCGCATCGGGTGTTTTATTTACGCTCGATACCGAATCGGGTTTTCGCGACGTCGTTTTCGTCACGTCCAGCTATGGTCTGGGTGAAATGGTTGTTCAAGGCGCGGTGAACCCGGACGAGTTTTACGCTTACAAACCTAATCTGGAAAATGGAAAACCTTCCATTCTTCGGCGTACCCTCGGTTCGAAACAACTGCGCATGGTGTATTCCGATACGCCGGGTGAACGCGTACGCACAGAACCGACTCCAGCCGAATTACAAAGCAAGTTCTCGATCAGCGATGCCGATGTCGAAGAGCTGTCGAGACAATCGCTGGTCATCGAAAAACATTACGAACGCCCGATGGATATTGAATGGGCCAAGGACGGCATCACCGGCAAGATCTATATCGTGCAGGCGCGTCCGGAAACCGTGAAGTCCCGTGCTAAAGCCACTCAGATTGAACGTTACGCACTTAACGAGAAGGGCAAAATTATTTCCGAAGGCCGCTCGATCGGCCACAAAATCGGTTCGGGCATTGCACGCGTCGTTCGTTCGCTGGACGACATGAATCATGTTCAACCCGGTGATGTTCTGGTGGCCGACATGACCGATCCCGATTGGGAACCGGTCATGAAACGTGCCTCCGCGATCGTTACCAATCGCGGTGGCCGGACTTGCCATGCCGCGATTATCGCGCGTGAACTTGGCGTGCCGGCAGTCGTCGGTACGGGTGATGCGGTGTCGAAAATTACCGATGGCCAGCTAGTGACCGTGTCATGTGCAGAGGGCGACACCGGTTTTATATACGACGGCGCCCTGGCGTTTGAACGCATCACGACCGATTTGGCACAAATGCCGCCTGCCCCCATGAAAATAATGATGAACGTGGCGAATCCGGAACGTGCGTTTGACTTCGCCATGTTGCCGAACGCCGGCGTGGGCTTGGCCCGTCTCGAGATGATCATCAACAGCAATATTGGTGTGCATCCGAAGGCCTTGCTGGAATTCGATAAACAAGATGCAAGCACCAAGGCACGCATCAAGGAAAAAATGGCGGGTTACGACAGCCCGCGTTCGTTCTACGTCGATCGACTGGCCGAAGGTATTGCGACGATTACCGCCGCGTTTGCACCGAATCCGGTGATCGTTCGTTTATCGGATTTCAAATCGAATGAATACGCGAATTTGATCGGCGGCAAAAACTACGAGCCGCACGAAGAAAACCCGATGATCGGCTTTCGCGGTGCATCACGCTATGTCGATGCAAGCTTTGCCGAATGCTTTGCAATGGAATGCGAGGCTTTCAAACGCGTTCGCGACACCATGGGTCTGAGCAATGCCTGGGTCATGATTCCCTTCGTCCGTACGCTGGAAGAAGGACAGAAAGTCATCGAAGTACTCGCTCAGAACGGGCTTCGCCGCGGCGAGAATGGTCTGAAAATCATCATGATGTGCGAGCTACCTTCCAATGCCCTGCTCGCCCATGAATTCCTGGAAATTTTCGATGGTTTCTCGATCGGCTCAAACGATCTGACCCAGTTAACGCTTGGGCTTGATCGTGATTCGGCGATCGTTGCCAATTTATTCGACGAGCGCAACCCCGCCGTGAAAAAACTGCTGTCGATGGCCATCAGTGCCGCGCGCGCAAAAGGAAAATACATCGGCATTTGCGGACAAGGTCCGAGTGATCACCCCGATCTTGCTGATTGGCTGATGCAACAAGGCATCGAATCGGTATCCCTGAATCCCGACACCGTCATCGATACATGGTTACGCCTGGCCAAACTGAAAGCGTCTTGATGCATGAAAACATTAAACAATGTGTTGGTTGAATTAGGACAACATCAATGGCTGGTGCGTGGTTTGATCGCTATTGCTATCGCGATCATTGGCATCTGGCTGGCGCGCTGGATTGCCCGTGCGATAGAAAGAGTTTTAAAGCGCTTCGATGTCGAAATTATTCTGCGTAGTTTCCTGCGCAATCTGACGTATTCGTTGGGCGTTATCGTTGCACTCATTGCTGCGCTGGACTTTGCAGGCGTGCCGACAACCTCATTATTGGCAGTTCTCGGTGCTGCGGGCCTGGCGGTTGGCCTGGCCATGAAAGACTCGCTGTCCAACATTGCATCCGGTGTGATGTTAATTGTATTGCGGCCTTTCCACAGTGGCGATTACGTCCAAGTGGCCGGTGTCGAAGGTATTGTCGACAGCGTACGCATTTTCCAGACGCACATGCATACGCAGGATAATCGCCAGATTATTCTGCCCAACAGCCAGATTACGACGGCACCCATTATCAATTTCACGGTACGCGGTGCTCGTCGCCTCGATGTCTCGGCAAGAATTAGTTACAACGACGACATGGCATTAGCCAGAAAGATTTTGCTCGACATCGCAAAAAATCATGCGCAGGTTTTGCAAGAACCACCTGCCGAAGTTATTGTTGCCCAGCTCTCCGATAGCTACGTCGAGCTGCAACTACGGGTATGGTTGGCCGCTGCCGATCATGGCGCCCTGAAGGCTTACCTGCTTGAGCAATGCTGGGTACAACTTGGCGAACAGGGCTTCAAGACAGCCTACCCACAGCGACATATGCATATTCATCATCACGGTAAAGCCGAAGGCTTGAGTGATGAGGTGATTGCTTCTTAGGGTGCGCTTGTCGCGCACCAAGAAACAACATTGCAATGCCTGAAGAGGGTGCGCCATAGGCGGCACCCTACGCTCTCAATTATCCCGCCACCTGATTTCTACCATTTCGCTTGGCATCGTAGAGTTTCACATCGGCTTTCGAAGCCAGTTTTTCATGATGTGACAAGCCAGTACGTTCGCTAAGCCCAACA
>JAYWIC010000018.1:0-19016 GCA_043789195.1 Arenimonas sp.
GTCGTGATGCGCGATGGTGAAAACGCAAAAGCAGTAATCGATGCCGTCAAAATTCGTTTGGAAAGCGTTCGTGCCAGCTTGCCTGAAGGCGTTGAAATCGTAACCGTGTATGACCGATCCAGTTTGATTGAACGCGCTGTCGATAATCTAAGCTTTAAATTATTCGAAGAATTATTATTGGTGTCATTGGTGTGCGCTTTGTTCTTGTGGCATGTTCGCTCAGCACTGGTCGTGGTGATTAGTTTGCCCTTGGGCGTTTTGATCGCCTTGGCGATCATGCGTTGGCAAGGATTGAACGCGAACATTATGTCGCTCGGTGGCATTGCGATTGCGATCGGTGCGATGGTCGATGCGGCGATAGTCATGATCGAGAATGCCCATAAGCATCTGGAAGACTGGGCCAAGGAACACGACGGCAAAGCGGCCGAAGGCGCTGACCAATGGAAAGTGATTGCGGCCAGTGCGGTGGAAGTCGGTCCGGCCTTGTTTTTCTCGCTGTTGATTACCGCTTTATCGTTTTTGCCGGTGTTTGTCTTACAGGCGCAAGAAGGCCGAATGTTTGCGCCGCTTGCTTGGACCAAAACTTGGGCGCTTGCCGTTGCTGCAGGCCTCTCGATCACGCTCGTGCCGGTGTTGATGGGTTACTGGATTCGTGGACGATTTGCCGATGAATCGGAACATCATTTTACCCGCTGGCTCACTGCGGCGTATCGTCCGGTGTTGGCGTACGCGTTGCGTCAACCGAAAATGATTGTGTTGTTTGCCTTTTTGGGATTATTGAGCGCCGCATGGCCACTCAGCCAGCTCGGTAGCGAGTTTATGCCGGAACTCGAAGAAGGCGACCTGCTCTACATGCCAACCACCTTGCCGGGGCTATCACCGGCCGAAGCACAAGCGGTGTTACAGCGTACCGATCGATTAATCAAATCGGTACCGGAAGTGGCCAGCGTATTCGGCAAAGCCGGGCGGGCGGAAACCGCGACCGATCCGGCGCCCTTGACCATGCTCGAAACCATTATCCAGTTCAAACCGGAAGATCAGTGGCGCGAGGGCATGACGCGTGAAAAAATCGTGGAAGAGCTGCAACAAAAACTGGCATTGCCCGGATTGACTGCCGCGTGGGTACCGCCGATTTTAAATCGCATCAATATGCAGGTCAGCGGCATTCGCACACCGCTCGGTGTTCGTGTGACGGGGCCGGATTTACCAACCATCAGCCAGAATGCCGATCGCATTGCAGCGGTGTTGTCTAAAGTCCCCGGAACACGTTCCGCTTTCGCAGAACGAGCGGCCGATGCACGCCAGATTGATGTCATCCCAGATCGAGAAATGTTGGCACGCTACGGTGTCTCGATGGCGGATGCACAGGAGTGGTTGGCATCGGCCATCGGCGGCGAAGCGATTGGCCGTGCGGTTGAAGGTCGCGAGCGCTATCCGATTGCACTGCGAACCGAACAGAGCTGGCGCGATTCACCGGAAGCCTTGATGGCCTTACCGATAGTTACTCCATCGGGTGCACAAGTCCCGCTCGGTTCCTTGGCGGAAATAAAACTCTCCGATGGCCCACCGATGATCCGCAGTGAAGACGCACAACTGGCCACTTATGTTTTTGTCGATTTAAGCGATGGCGATTTGGGTGGTTACATTAAACGAGCCGAGAAAGCGATTCGTGCCGATGCCCAATTAGCGAAAGGCGTGAGTTGGCAATGGGCCGGTAGTTATGAATTTCTGCAGCGTGCGAACGAGCGATTGCGTCTGGCCGTGCCGCTAACCTTGCTAATTGTATTTGCACTTTTGTACGCGGCATTTCGTCGTGTGGCCGAAGCCAGCTTGATCATGCTCACCGTGCCGTTCGCACTGGTCGGCGGTTTGTGGTTGTTATGGCTACTGGGTTACGCCTTCTCGGTCGCGGTGGCGGTCGGCTTTATTGCACTTGCCGGTGTGGCGGCCGAGTTCGGCGTGGTGATGCTGATCTATCTGGATAATGCGGTAAAACGTGCCAAAGCCTCCGGTGTACTAAGGGATATTCAATCCCTGGATGCAGCGATCACCGAGGGCGCTTTACGTCGTGTGCGACCGAAAGCGATGACGGTGATTACGATCATTGCCGGTCTATTGCCTATTGTGATCGCCACGGGCGCGGGAGCGGCGACCATGCAGCGTATTGCTGCACCGATGCTTGGTGGCATGCTCAGTGCGCCATTGCTGTCGCTGATTGTGATTCCCGCGATTTACAAATTGTGGTTAAGCCGAGGCTTGAAAACGGCACCAGGAGAATTGTCATGACAACCAAATCATTGGTGACTGCTATAGCGTTCGGTGTATTGCTGGTGGGATGTACCGCAGCGCCGGTTCGCGATGATTCCCGCGTACAAAATTCCGTCGGCATGGCTGGCGTTGGTGCTCCAAGATTACCTACGGACGGTGAATCGTATTTAGACGACGCTTGGTTTGCCGAGCCGCTCACCGTAGACCGTGCGGTGCAAGCGGCGCTGCTCAATAATCCACAGGTGCGTGCTGAACTTACACGCCTGGATGCAGCACAAGCCGAATTAATTCAAGCCGGGTTGCTGCGTAATCCGATGGGTTCCTTGATGGTGTTGCGCCCGGAAGGTGGTGGCCGCTTTGAACTCGATTACAGTTTGATGCAAAGCCTATTCGACCTATTCACCCGAACAAAACGGATTGATGTGGCGAATGCGGCGCAAGCAAAAGTGCAAGCCGAAGTGATGATGTCTGTGGTACGCATGGCGCAAGATACCGAAACGGCTTACTACGAGGCGATGACTGCCAAAGATGCGCTGCGCTTGCAGCAGGAATTACTGGCGCTGGAACGAAACGTACTCACCTTGCAAACACGCCAGGCACGCCAAGGCATCTTGCCAAGCAGCGCGGTACTCGTGCAGAAAGCGACTGCATCGCAGCAGGCTCACGAACTGAGTACGGTTGAGGCCGAGCAAACGAAAGCGCTGTCTGCGTTGGCACAGCAATTGGGACTGCCCAGCGTAAAATCCTTGGTATTGCCAGATCATTTGCCGGCATTGGCGCTATCGGTATTGAATGAGCCCGAGTTGCAGGCACTCGCTCAAAAGCATCGACCTGAATTAATGGCGACGATGGCCAGTATTGAACAAGCCAAAGCCGAGAAAAAACTTCAAACCGGCGTACTGCGCAATACCGAACCCTCGCTGGGCATTGCCGGTAATCGAGAAAGCAGCGGGTTCAGCATGAATGGCCTCGCGGCCCAAATCACTCTGCCCATTTTTGATACCGGTCATGCTCGTAGTGCATTGGCCAACGCGAAGATTGCCGAAGCACAGCATCAGGCCGAAGCGACGCGTCGTCTCATTCCGCTGGAAGTGGAGCGTGCGTTAGCGACATTGATTATCAGCGCAAGAGAACTGGAAGAGGTTGGTCATCATTTACTGCAACAACAGCAGTTAGAAAAATTAGCCATGCGCAATTACCAGCAAGGCGTTGGCGATTACCTAAACCTGGCAGAGGCAAAGCGGCTTCGATTGGCTTCGCAGACGGAGCAACTTCAAGCGCAGCAAGCACTTCGTGTCGCTTATGTAGACCTGGAGCGTGCAACGGGGGTTGCCATGCATAATGGTCCATAGCATCTCCGCACTATCTTACAGTGGCGTATCGTGCAACGTACGACCTTTATTTTTGTAACCCATCCATTAGTTAATTTCGAGTTTACGGGAGTAATTCATGAGCTTTATTAAAAGTAGTTTGATTTTGGGTGGCGCAGCTTTAGTGATAGGTGCAGGCACCATCTATTTCGGTTTGATTAATCCAGGTGCCGACGAACCCCACTCCGCCTTTGTGTATAGATTGATTGAAACGACACGTGATCGTGCCATTGCGGTTCGTGCCGATGACATCACCGTGCCGACACTTACCGACCCTGCAATGATCAAACAAGGGGCCGGCAATTATGACGCCATGTGTACCGGTTGCCATTTGGCACCGGGCATTGAAAGCACCGAGATGCACAAGATTTTGTATCCAGCCCCGCCGGATCTTTCCACGTTGGGTGCGCCCGATCCTGCCCGTGCCTTCTGGGTGATCAAGCACGGCGTGAAAGCATCGGGTATGGCGGCCTGGGGCACCAACATGAAGGATGATTACATCTGGAATATGGTGGCGTTCTTGCAGCAGATGCCAAAACTCACCCCCGAGCAATACCAGACATTAGTGGCTGAGAGCGGAGGCCATTCGCATGGTGGCGGCGAAGACGTACCTGAAGATCATGGTGATATGAAAGACATGCCTGGCATGGCACACGACGATGCTGGCATGGAAGCGGGACATCATGACGCAAAGCCCGTAGTGGATGAATCCAAACCCCATACCCATGCAGAAGGTGAAGGACATCACGATGCCAAGCCTGCAGCAAAGCCGCCTGTGGATGAATCAAAACCGCACGATCATCCGCCCGGATCGGATCATTGAGAAATAGCCAAATAGTATTCACGCTAACACTAAACCTCACACACAGTTAAAGGAAACACGAAATGAAAACGTTTGCCTCCATTGCATTTCTAGGTTTGATAACCGCTGCCAGTGCCACCTTTGCACAAGTCAAAACGCCTGTGCCCATGGACCACTCCAAAATGCAGGGCATGGATCATTCCGCCATGAAGCCTGCGCAACTAAAAATTGCCCCCGAAGCAAAGGACGCCGTCGCCGCCGTTGAGCGTTTCAATAAAGCCTTAAGTGCCGGACAACTCGACAAGGCTGGCGCTGAACTGGATGCCAATGTGTTGATTCTTGAAAGTGGTGGTGCCGAGCGCACGGCAGCGGAATATTTAGGCGGGCATGCAAAAGGCGATGCAGCATTTCTAAAAACCGCCCACGTACAGCTGCTGCGCCGAACAATACAAGTCAGCGGCGATATGGCTTGGATGGGCAGCGAAAGCGAAATACACACCACCAAGGACGGCAAGATGGTCACGATACTCAGCACCGAAACCATGGTGTTAAAACGCACAGACAAAACCTGGAAGATTACCCATATTCATTGGTCGTCACGCACTAAAAAACCCGGTGCCTCACACTAACTACTAAGGAGCATTGAAATGAGACGCATTGCACTGCCATTGTTGGCTGCCTTGCTTTCGACAATTTTGGCGGGGTGTAACCCGCCAAATTCGGAGTACATCGAGCATCCCGCGGTATCCCAAGATCAAGATCCAGTCGAACCGCAAAACAAGCCCGACCCGTTTTCGCCGCAAGTCGCGGCTCGAGAGTCAATCTTGAAAACAGACATCACGCTGCCTTTAATGACCGTATATAAAAGCGCAACCTGCGGCTGCTGCAAACTGTGGGTCGATCACATGGAAAAAGCGGGCTTTAAGGTTTCAGTGATTGCAACTGAAGAGTTGAATCCAATCAAACAGAAATTCGGTGTGCCGGCCACCTTGGGCGCATGCCATACGGCGTCAGTGGGGGGCTATTTTGTCGAAGGCCATGTCCCGGCGTCGGATGTGAAGCGTTTATTGAAAGAGAAACCCGACGCGCTCGGCATCAGTGTTCCGGGTATGCCGCTGGGTTCGCCGGGGATGGAAGTGCCCTCGGGAGAAACTCAGCCCTACACGGTGACGCTGGTGAATAAAGACGGCAGCCTGAGCATCTATAGTTCGCATTCAAAATAGGGTTGGACTCTGGATATAGCTTCTATCTAATCCCACAGCCGTCAATATGAAAGTGTGTTTTGTTTTGCACTTTTGTACAACGAGACGGGCGTGCCGATAACCACGCGTGTGCTTAATCCCGTCTTCGGTCTGCTACTCTCCGCATGAGTTTGAGTTCAGTTTCCGTGCTGACCAATACACTTCGCTTATCCGGAACGGCAATCACGACGGCACCGAAATGATAGAACCCCTAAGTTAACTACTGGAGTAAGCACATGAAACACGCTGCCATTTTCAATACCTTGATGATTGCCACCACGTTGCTGTCAAGCACTCATGCACTCGCAGAAAAATCGGCCAGGCCTACCACCACGACCAGCTCAAGTGGCTCTGTTCAAAGTCTCTCTAAACCGGTGTTCGTGCAAAACATCGCTCCAGAAGCAGCTGATGCCGTGAAAGTCGTCGATGCATTTTCGGCGGCGATCAAGGCCGTCAAATTGCCGGAAGCGGAAACACTGCTGGACCCGAAAGTATTGATTCTGGAAAGTGGCAGCTCCGAGCGCAGCCGCGAAGAATATATGGCCGGACATGCCGGTGCCGATGCCACCTTCATGCTGACCGTGCACCAACAATTGCGTTATCGCCAGGCACAGGTCGAGGGCAATATGGCCTGGGTTGCCACGGAAAGTGAATTGCATACTCAAAAAGACGGCAAGCCGGTCACGATTCTCAGCACCGAAACGATGGTGCTGAAACGCACCGGAAAGACCTGGAAGATAACGCATATCCATTGGTCTTCGCACACGAAGAAACCGGAAACTTCCAAATAGCAAAGCGATTATCAGGATGCGTACGAATGACATTCGTATGCATCCTTTTCACGCTGACCGGGTGACGAACCCAATGAAACCGATGCACTCGTCGGTATATGGAAAATAGCTGCAGCATTTCTGCCTGATAATCGTCAGATCGTTCGTCTGGCATTAAATCCAAAAATCAGACGTTAGCTAAATAAAAGTTAAATAATAAAGAACAGCGAATGCCGCAATGCAACAATAATGCGCATTTGTGATGAACAGCACATCGTTGAGTAGAATTTTCACTTTGCTAAAAGTCACGGAAAGTGTTCCAGCACTGGTTATCAGCATTTCTTCCCGCAAACGTACCAGGGCGAATGTTGCGCTCTGTCACAATCCGCCCTAGTGTCGGCCTCGGCCTGAAGCAAGTGTGTACGGGCTCATGGAAAAATCATTCAACCTATTTTCTATCTCTGGGGACACAAAACATGGTTTCGAAAAAACTTCTTGCCAAAAGCGCTCTCGCTCTCGGCATTGCCGCGGTATCCGTATCCGCATTTGCATCGCACACTTGGAATAACTACCACTGGGCCCGCACCACTTCATCCTTCACGCTTCAGATCATTGACAGCAATACGAGTGATTGGGACGACGAACTGAATCTGTCCGTTTCGCAGTGGTCGCAATCCACCAAGCTCGATTTGTCGATCACCTCGGGCGATGATGCATCACGCACCCGTAAACTCTGCCGCGCTGTTTCCGGCAAAGTACGTTCCTGCAATGCAGCCTACGGCAACAATGGTTGGTTGGGTCTGGCTTCGATCAATCTGGATTCCCAAGGCCATATCAGCCAAGGCACTTCGAAGATGAATGATAGCTATTCCTCTTCGTTCGCCAGCCAGGATGAGCGTCGCCATGTGATGTGTCAGGAACTCGGACACACCTTTGGCCTGGGTCATACCAGTGAAGACGGTAGCTCACAAGGCACCTGCATGGACTACTCGCAATCAGCGAGCAGCACAGCACCAAATTCACACGATTACGCACAGTTGGTAACGCAATATGGTCACACCGACAGCTACAACAGCTACAGCACCACGCTGGCTGCCAGCACGCTGAGTGGAGCACAAAATTCCATGGCCGGAGAAATTGCGATGGGAACGCGTGTACGCAAGGGCGTATTCGATGAAATGTGGGTAGTTCCCGATGGCAAAGGCGGCGTTTGGGTTCACCACGTCACTTTGGCCCCAGGTTTTGAACATACAGAGTTGCTCGACTAATCTCGTTCATATTCAACAGGTAACAAATAAAACGCCGAGCTTGCTCGGCGTTTTATTTTGCTCGATTCGTTTCTGTGCTGCGCCATCACTTCTTCAGGTCTCAAGAAATGTCGAGTGCAGTTCATCTTTGTAATCCATCCTATACTCGACGACATTACACCTCAGTAAGCGTTGGCCGGAGCAAAAATTGAACAAACGCACAGCCAAATATCCCGTAGGTATCGGCACCGCTTTGCTGGCGGCGTTACTGTTTGGTATCAGCACACCGCTCGCAAAACTCCTCGTGGCAAATATCCAGCCCGTTCTGCTGGCAGGATTACTTTATGCTGGCTCAGGTATTGGTCTCTCGTTGTGGCTTATTGTTCGTCGCCTATTTAGTCAGTCCAGCAACAATGCCGAGGCCTCGCTTCGTCGTTCCGATATTCCGTGGTTGTCTGCAGCAGTATTTTTTGGCGGTGTTCTCGGGCCAGTTTTATTGATGATTGGTTTGGTCAGTACCCCCGCGTCAACTGCCTCCCTAATGCTGAATCTGGAAGGTGTTCTCACCGCCCTGCTTGCTTGGGCCGTATTCAAGGAAAATGTGGATCGTCGAGTGTTCCTGGGCATGTTCGCGATTGTGGCCGGTGGCGTGTTGTTGTCTTGGTCACGCGATGCGCAGACAGGAATTCCGTGGGGTGCACTGGCTATAGCCGGTGCCTGCGCGTGTTGGGCGATCGATAACAATTTTACGCGTGTTGTTTCGGGTGGCGATCCCGTTCAAATCGCGGCCATCAAAGGCGGCGTGGCAGGTATCATCAATATCGGCATTGCGCTGGTAATCGGCAACCGATTGCCGGATGTTTCGCACATCGCTGCGGCAGGCATTATTGGACTATGTGGTTACGGCATTAGTCTGGTGATGTTTGTTCTGGCCCTGCGTCATTTGGGCACGGCACGTACCGGCGCGTATTTTTCGACGGCACCGTTTGTCGGCGCTGCACTGTCGCTACTGCTATTTAGAGAAGTGCCCGAGAGCGGTTTTTGGGTCGCTGGCGGTCTGATGGCACTGGGTGTCTGGTTGCATGTCAGTGAAAACCACGAACACGAGCATCAACACGAAACCATGGAACACGAGCATCGTCACGCCCATGACGCACATCACCAGCATGAACATGACTTTGAATGGGATGGTGTCGAGCCACACTCACATCCGCACGAACATGAGCCATTGGCGCATTCGCACGCACACTTCCCGGACTTGCATCATCGTCATAAGCACTGATCGAATCACCTGTCTCCCAAGAAAGTAAAAAGCCCGACCACTTCAATAGTGAGTCGGGCTTTATATATCCAGCAGATGTTATTTGGTTTTTTTGTCGGTTTTTTCTTGGCCGCTTCAGCGGCTTTTAATTTGGCTGTGGCTTCTGCTTTTCACTGCTTATCGAGTGCCTTAATATTGCGCTTCGGGACCGGGAAGCAACATGCAATAGTTCAGGGCATGCAGAAAACGCGACTCGCTGATCCACTGCCTTTTCTCGACAAGTTTGCGTTGCTTTAGCGCAATTTGACCCGCCGGTCCTCCGAAACTCAGACAGCCGATCAGGAACCAGACCGACAAAACTTCCCGAGAAAAAACAGCAACAGGCTCGGGAATATTAGTTCCAGATAACGAAGAAATCTGCATTAATGCTTTCTAAAGTCGACGGGCAATATTTGCAGCGCCGGCGGCATGAAAAAAGCGGATATTTCAGCCTGGGAAAACGAGTTCAGTTGTAAATCGGCAAGGGTTTATAACATGACGGGCTGACTGTTTTTGGTTTCAGATTGTCAAACAATTCTCGCAGGATTCCTCTCTTACTTCTCCCGAACCGCCAGGAACTGCCTAAGGCCTCGAATTGATTTGGCACGTGCCGTGGTTTCTTGTGCCATGTCCATCAGAAGGCGAGCCGCCTTCGGCGTCGCCACATCGATTCCCAATTCTGCATCCGCTGGCCAATCGGAATCCAGGCGAACGTAACGTTCACGCAACCGGTCTTCCATCATGGCTTGCACATGTTGTTGCTGGACTGAAATCAAGGTCAGGATAAGCCGGCCTTCGGTCAACCAATCAACGGCACCATCTCGTTCGCTGATATCGGACGACGGCCGGTAATTCGAGGTGCCGGTGCCGATGGATAGCATGCGGATTCTCGATGGATCGACCTTCATGAATTGCTCGGCCTCGTGCATGGCGACTTGGTCGGGTGCAACGGCAAACAATCCGCCGTCGGCATAAATCGCATCGTCTATGCGTATCGAGGGAAAATACGCGGGTGCCGCCGAAGTGGCCATCGCCACCAAGGCGGCACGAACATTTTCATCACCACGAGAACCGCTGGCATGCGGCGTCTTGAAAACCTTGGTCTGGCATCGGGTGATGTCGACGGCCGGAACGACGAGAGCATGCTTGGCGTCTTTGAGCGTTTTACGACCCAGATGCGTCACCAGGGCCTTGTTGAGGGCGATTCCATTATATTTGGGGCCCAGAACGGAGCGTGTGAGATCACGTAGTTTCGCGACCGGATTGGATGGCAGTGACCGGTCGGAGAAAATCTTGGTGCCGTTCTCAAGGAAGAGCTGCTTGATCTTGCGCATCGGAATTTCGTAGGCAAGGGCGATCGCCAAAATCCCGCCCACCGAGGTGCCGGCAATCAGGTCGAAGCGTCGACCCAGCGGCTCTCCAACCTGCTCTTCGAGTTCCGCCAGAACGCACGCCGTGTATAGGCCCAAATAACCGCCGCCGGCGAGCGAGAGGATATGAAACGGTTTTTCGCGCGGTTCGTCGGCCATGGTCTGGTATTCAGGTTTATTGGGGTGATCCGCAACAAACGCACTGTGCGTCTACCGGGATCCGTATCTCGCTGAACCGCATTGCGAGAGCATCGAACTGCAGCAATCGTCCTGACAGCGTTTGTCCGATACCCAGGATCAGCTTGATGGCTTCGGTGGCTTGGAGAAGTCCCATCACGCCGGGAAGGACGCCCAGCACACCCGCCTCTGCACAATTGGGTGCGTCTTCCCCGCTTGGCGCTTCCGGGAATAGGCAACGATAGCAAGGCGACTCGCCGCGACGACGGCCCGCATCAAACACGCTCATTTGTCCGCTGAAACGTTGCACGGCGGCGTAAACAAGCGGCTTCGCCAGTTCGACGCAGACATCATTCAAAAGGAAACGGGTCGGGAAATTATCCGACCCATCGACCACGATATCGGCAGCGGCGATGACGGCGTGCACATTTTCCGGACCTAGTCTGGCCTGGATAGTCTGGATTTTTATGCGCGGATTAAGCGCAAACATGCTTGCTGCGGCCGAGACGACTTTGGGCTTCCCGATATCGGCTTCCGCATGGAGTATCTGGCGCTGTAAATTGCTTTTGTCGACCACGTCGTTATCGATGATCGTTATATTGCCGACGCCGGCGGCCGCCAGGTAATAGGCGACGGGAGAACCCAGGCCACCTGCTCCGACTAACACCACACGCGCGGCCTCCAGCTTTTTTTGACCGTCGATGCCGACCTGCGGCAAGCGAAGATGCCTTGCGTAGCGCTCGGTGAAATCCTGGTCGAGATCGCTGTCCTGCAGCGGCAGTTTCTCCGCTGTCCAGCGCTGATAGCCGCCATCGACATTGAACAGGTTTCGATAGCCCTTTTGTAGTAATGCTTCACCAGCCAACATCGATCGACGCCCGCTACCACAAAACAGCAGCAAGGGGCCTTTGAAGTCGCGGATATAACTGGAAGGATCCAGTTCCAGATTGGCCCTAGGCACTGCCAATGCGTTGACCGGCAATCCCAATGCATGTTCATCGGGTTCACGTACGTCAATCAATAGGGCGCCTTCAGCCTGCATGGCAAGGGCCTGTTCGGGCGTGATGATATTGATCGTACTTTTCATGTCATCAAGATAGCCATCGACCATAGGGTATGACACGCATCATGGTTCCCGCTGCAATCGTGCCCTCACCTTCCGAGAGCATGATGAGCGCATTCGATTCTGCGGCAGCACGCAACCGATGCGAACCGGTTGCGGCATTCGGGGTGACGGAAATCATGCCCTGATTGTCGATGTGCAAATCGCCACGCATGAATTCCAGGCGTGCATGTTGCTTGGAGATACTTTGCGAGAGCTGTGCCCGCAAGAGACTACGCTGCTCTCCCCTGCCTTGCAGGCCATCGAGTAAACGACGGCCGAGGCTGAGAAAAGTCGCCAACACCGAAACAGGGTTGCCCGGTAATGACAGAAACAGGGTTTTACCGACTTGGCCAAATAGCAGCGGCATACCGGGTTTCATCCGGACTTTCCAGAAATGGATTTTGCCATGTTGTTCGAGAAACGCCGGCAAATAATCTTTTTCACCAGCAGAAACACCGCCACAGGTGATGACGACATCAAAAGAAAATGCGGCATCTTTCAAGGCCGTTTCAATACGGGCAGGATCGTCCGGCAACACGGGCCAAGCGACAGGTTCTAGACCTTCGGCCAACAATAAATTTTGCAGTAACACACGGTTGCTATCGTAAATCTGGCCGGCTTGAAGGGCCTGGCCAGGCGCCTGTAGTTCATCGCCACTGGTGAAAATTGCGACTGTTGGTCGTTTAGTGCAGGAAACATCATGTAATCCCACCGCTGCAAGCAAACTGATGCGTGCTGCCTTCAATATTTGCCCGGATTTTGCAATCAGGTCATCGATTGAAACATCCTCGCCAGCACGGCGGATACTACTGCCGAACTTGATGGGAGCATGAAACTTCACAATGTTTTGATCTTCCGTGCTGTCTTCCTTGATGGCAACGGTGTCGGTGCCTTCGGGCAGCATGGCACCGGTGGTGATTCGAACACACTGACCCTGGCCAATGACGAAACCGACTGGTGCACCTGCAAATTGTTCCCCGATTATTTCAAAACCGGATTTGGCATATTCGTTGAGATCTTCGGCACGCAATGCATAGCCATCCATTGCCGCATTATCGAAATTAGGCAACGCAACATTGGCAACAATATCTTCTGCCAACACACGGTTCAACGAACGTGCCAATGGGACTCGTTCGTTTTCAAGTTTATTCGTTGAGGCGACATCATCGATGATGGTCTGGGCTTCGGAAAAACTTATTTTTTGCGGATAATTTTGATTCACGGAGTTTCGAAATCCTGGGGGGAGTTTAGATTACCGATTTGGATGTCGGTACGGGTAATAATTTTGAAATTTAATTGCGAAATGACGGAATGAACGGCTTGTGCTTGCCGATCAAGTGACTGTGTCACTGTCTGCAAGCTGTCGGAGACTTGCCAAAGCGCAAACAATGGCTGCAAGCCGTTGCCGTCATGCAGTGCCAGGCCTGGGCGTTCCGGCGCACTAAGCCATTGTGCAATCACGTCACGTGGCAAGTATTTTATATCGACCGGTATGATTAACAAATATTCGGTTTTACACGCTTCAAGTAGCGCTTCAATGCCTGCCAGCGGTCCAGAGAATGCAGCCCGTGTATCGAATACCGGTTCTAAATTCATTTGGCGATAGCGTGCGTCTTGTTCACGCGCACTAATTAGCTGTGCAGCAAAACGAGTATCAAGCATGCTTAAAATTCGCTGGCTTAGATACTGGTTTTCGTAGCGAATGAATGCTTTATCAGCACCGTTTAATCGTGAACCGCGACCGCCAGCAAGAATACCCAAGCTGATTTTTTCATGGCACAAGGATGTCAAATCACTTGCCTTTGGAATGTCTCATCAGGCGTTGGCGGGACTTAACCTGTTTTTCAGTGAGCACGTTTTTCTTGCCTTCGAACGGGTTTACAGTTTCCTTGTAAATGAACTGAACCGGTGTGCCGCTGAGTTTAAAACGCTTGCGGAAAAAGTTTTCCAGATAGCGTTTATAGCTGACCGGCAACTTTTTCAAACGGGTGCCATGCACGATAAATGTCGGTGGATTGGTGCCACCGGGATGCACGAATCGCAGTTTGGCAACGTGACCGTTTTGAACGGGCGGCGGATTGGTTTCAAGTGCAATTTCGAGTGCTTTATTGGTTTCGGATGTTCCAAAAACACGTGTGGCCGAAGCATGGGCTCGATTGATCGCGTTAAATAATTCCAGCATGCCAGTGCCATGCTTGGCTGAAATAGTGACACGTTCGGCCCAGGTGCAAAACGATAATTTCCGTTCCAGCATGCCTATGGTTTGGTCGCGTTGATAGCTACTTTGTCCATCCCATTTGTTGACGGCAATCACCAGTGCCCTGCCCGCTTCGAGCACGTGGCCGAGGACGGTGGCATCTTGCTCGGTGACGCCTTCGCCGGCATCGAGCATTACCACCGAAACCTGTGCGTTATCGATTGATTGCAATGTTTTAAATGTACTGAAAATTTCGACAGCTTCTTCCACTTTCGAACGGCGGCGCAAACCTGCCGTATCGATCAATTTATATTTTTTACCGTCGCGTACCAGATCGACCGAAATGGAATCGCGGGTCGTACCCGGAACGTCGGAAGCGATTACGCGTTCTTCGCCCAGCAGGCGATTGACCAAGGTAGATTTACCAACGTTAGGCCGGCCGATGAATGCCAGTCGGATTTCGTCGGGATCTGTTTCCTTTGATGTATCAATGTCATCGGCCGAAGGCTTCGGCAGCTTTTCCTTGATGACATCAAGCAACTGCGGAATGCCACGTTGGTGCGCAGTGGCAGTCGCAATTTTTGTCTCGATACCAAAGCGTGAAAATTCATTGACGGCTGCGGTTTCATCCACGCCGTCAGTTTTATTCACTACTAATACAATCTGTTTTCCACTACGACGGAGCCAGGGAAGTATGTTCTGGTCCATGGCGCTGGGACCTTCACGGCCATCGACCACAAATAAAACCAGATCAGCCTCTTCAACTGCTGCACGCGATTGCTTGGCGGTTGCACCGGCCAAGCCTTCCTCATCGCCCGATAAACCTCCGGTATCGCAAACGATAAAGGGCAAGTTTTCGATAAGTCGGCAAAAACCGTAATTACGATCACGCGTAACGCCTGGTTCGTCGTGGACCAGAGCATCACGCGTACGCGTCAAACCATTGAACAGTGTGGACTTGCCGACGTTAGGCCGTCCGACCAAGGCTACCATCGGCAATATCATTATTGATCCAATTTGTAGGCTGCTAATTCGCCTTCGGTGGTTAATGCAAACAACACGCCATCATTTGAAATAACCGGTGTGCCACGCAGATAGGCGCTCTGGACACGAACGCGGGCAACCAATTGTCCGTTTTCGAGTTTCATCCAGTGCAGATAGCCTTCCAGATCACCTACAACGACGAAATTGCCTTGAATAACCGGTGTCGTGAGCATACGGCGTTGCAAACCTTCCTGGCTCCAGAAGCCGGAACCGTCGGCACGGTTCAATGCATGCACTACGCCATTCTTGTCGGACAAGATGACCAGGTTTTCATTCATTGCCAAACCGCCGTGGCTGCCGATATCGCGTGTCCAGACCGGGCGGCCATTATTGAGAGCCAATGCCATGCTTTGGCCATGGAAGCTTGTTGCAAAAACGGCTTCGCCACCGACCTGTATTTCACCATCGATATCCGCGGCACGATCGAGTTCAGTACGACCGTCTGCATTCGCAATCACTTGTTCCCAACCTTGTAAGCCGTCAGAGGTTCGCAACATGGTGACGGTGCCATCTTCATAACCCACATACACGACGCCATTGCCTTTTACGGCGCTTCCGTTGCCCCGAATGCTCAGTGTTGGCAGTGCGCGATCGAATACCCATTTACGGGTTCCATCGGCAATATCAAATCCGAATACGCGACCATCGCTGCCACGAACGACAACGCGGTCTTCGGCAACGAGGGGTGCACTGATGACTTCCGATGTGATTTTCGCAGACCATTTTTTGCTGCCAGTTTCCACATCAAGTGCAATTACTTCGCCATTTCGTCCGCCGACAATGGCAAGACCACCGCCGGTACCGACACTACTGGTCAAGCCGGTTTCACGCGAGCGCTTTTTCCAGAAAAGCAATTTGCTGCCGTTTGCTTTCATCTCGATTGCCCTGGATTCCCAGAGCCTTTTTCCGGTAGCTGAATCGAGGGCAAGTACGCGGCCATTATCGTCGACAACTAAAATCTTGTTACCTTCGATGGCGGGCTTTTGGCGAAGCCATAATTTACCTTCGCCACTACCGACATCGGTTGACCAAAGTCGTTTAACGGCGATGGTGTTTGTCATTTTTTGCAGTTCAGCGGGCTCGGCGGCTACATTTTTCTTGGACCCGCCAAACCACCCTTTGATGGTCGAGCAGCCATTGAGCGTGAAAGCGATCAGGCAAATCAGAGCAATACGTTGCAACATGGATCAAGCTCCCGGCTTGGCAGGCACAGTGCCGCCTGCATCAATAAGTTTCAATTCGACAAGACTACGAATGGGCGCTGCTTCATCTAAAGCAGTGAGCGCTTTGACATAGGATTGACTTGCAAGTTCCCGCTTTCCAAGTGCCATAAGAGCATCACCGCGAATTTCTTCGAGTGACGCAGCGTAAGCACTTTCCTTGATGGCTTCTACCGACTTAAGCGCAAGATCAGGTTTGCCGTTTATCAGATGCAAACGGGCAATGCGTATCTTGTAGAGCTGTTTCATATTGTCCTCGGTCTCGAGTGCAGCATGACGTTCAAGCAACTTCAGTGCATCTGTATTTTTACCGGTAGATTGCAAAAGCTCTGCCTGGCGCAGCACCGCAAAATCAAGGTATGGCGTATCTGAATATTTAGATTCAAGCAAAGCCAGTACGACATTCGTCTTGACCGGGTCGTTTTTTTCGGCAGCGTCCGAAAACGCCTGATACTGCATTGCAGCTTGGTTTTTATGCTTGTCGCCATTACCCTGCCACCACTGAAACCCGAAAATGCAGCCCAGGCCGAGGGCCACGCCGGTAATCAATGATCCGCTATTTTCCTTGAACCAGGTTCTTACGCGTTCGCCTAATTCGTATTCGTCAATTTGATGGTTGGACATAATTCTCTAATCTGCCTGCGCAGTAAAATGATACTAGTGGTTGAGTGATGCTTTTAGAAATTATTGCACTGAATTCTTTGCGACGAGATTTCCGTCATTCGCAATTTTAAATCGTGCAACATTATCCTGTTTGAACGCGCTGAAATCGATAGCTTGGCCATTGCGAAGAATTTGTACTTGATCAGCGTTGCCGATGGTAATACTGGCAATTTGCTCACGATTGTATTGCGTAATCGTACCTGCAGTGACTATCCCGTTCTGAATGCGAAGCCCTTTTGAGTCAATGATTTCCAACCAGGTGTCGGCATTTACGCGGATTTCCCATTGGCCAGCGACGGCATTTGCAGTGATCGGTGCCATGCTCGCCATGACAGGCGTTTGGGCTGTTGCTTGCGATTTATTCTGATCGGATGTGGCCGAGCTTGAGTTTTGTTGCCCGGGCAAAGTAACCGGTGCTTGTGTTTGAGACTGGATATCAAGCGGCAATGATTCGCCACGGCTTGCCGGTGCTTGAAAATGCATCGCCAACATGATGATCGAAGTGACGATGACACCGGTTATCGCAAAGTAACCCAATGTGCTGAGAGTTTTGTCGATATCGCGTCGAATGGGCTTTTCACTTAACAATTTCATAGATGAAGTTGACGGCATCTCGAAACTTACGTCTCCTGCCATCGATGCCGGCAAATCGAGAAGTTTTAAATAACTGGTCAAATAACTTCGAGCGTAAATGGGAGCTCCGAGTTTTTTCCAGTCCTCACGCTCGAGCGCTTCAATGACATCGATGGGAAATTTCAAGCGAGCAGATGCATCGCTGGCTTTCAGGCCTCTTTTTTCTCGGGCATGCTTAAGCTGCAATCCCAAGGGTTCGGCAAATAAGGTTTCTTGATAGGCGTTTTCGTTCATGGCTTCTTCTGCCCCTCTCCCTTGGGCGGCTGAATTTGAGCTTGCAGCATGATGTCTAGTTGTTTTTGGTACTGAGCGGCAGCGCGGTCGTTGCCGGCTGATTTTTCTATTTGTTGAGCTAATTGCAACAAAGGGATGTCGAGCGACCCGGCATCCTCTCGTCTTTGAATGAAGGCACGCGCTTCGAGGCTCTTGGATTGCCTGTGCATTATTTGAGCCATGACGGCCAATGCCCCAGTACTCTCGGGCGCGATGGCCAACGCAGCGCGTGCATGTGCTTCGGAAACGTCAAGTTTTTCGGCTTTATAAGCACACTCTGCAGCACTCTCATACGCTATATGGGTGAAAGGATAATTTTTATCCTTCGCAACGAGCAAATAGTTTTCGTCGGCATCTGTGAAGTTTTTCAAATCACATAAATGATTGGCGTATGCATAACGGACATAGCCACTGCCGGGCGACAAACTGATAGCCTTGCCAAAAGCGGTGTGCGCTTTTTTAGTTTCGCCAAGTTTATCGAGTACATATGCCTTGACTAAATGGGTAGTTCCCGATTTTGGATCGAACCTTACGGCATTTTCAGCTTGTATCAAAGCTTCCGCATATTTTTTTTGTTGAGCCAATTCTTGCGCGGCAGAGGCAGCAATGCGGCCTTTGTATGAAAGAGGCGTTTCAGACATTGCCGAGGAATTGGCATCTACAGGTGTTTTGGACGAGGCTTCCTTCGCGCACAAAAAGCCTGCCGCCAGAAACAGCGTGATGATTGCTGATTGAATGGCAGCCTTAGGCAGCATCACTGATGCCTTGCGCTTCAAGCTTGGCCTTGAATTCGGATTGACGACGAGTTTTGTCCATCACCTGGCCTTTCAACTGGCCACAAGCGGCATCGATGTCGTCGCCACGAGTACGGCGAACCATGGTGAGCACGTCGTTGTCGAGCAGGATTTTCTGGAAAGCACGAATATCTTCTTCCGTCGACCGTTCAAATTTCGTTCCCGGAAATGGGTTGAAAGGAATCAGGTTGATTTTTGCGATGTCGTTACGTTGCGCTTTTGAGTGCAGCGCATGCACCCATTTGACCAACTCACGGGCCAATGCAGGGGTATCGTTGACGCCCTTCATCATCGTGTATTCAAAGGTAATCGATGTGCGCGGTTTACGATCGGCATAGCGAATGCAGGCGTCCATCAGTTCGGCGAGCGGATACTTTTTGTTGAGCGGAACCAGTTCAGTACGCAATTGATCATTCGCGGCGTGCAGTGACACTGCCAGCGATACGTCACTTTCAATCGAAAGTTTGTCGATCATCGGGACTAAACCGGCGGTTGATAAAGTAACGCGCTTGTTTGCAAGACCAAACCCGAGGTCATCACGC
>JAYWIC010000019.1:0-18994 GCA_043789195.1 Arenimonas sp.
GCACCGCTGCAGTTTGGCGCATTCTTGCAGACACAGATTCAAGTGCTCCGGGCACAGTTCGATTTAAGTGGGTCGTGAAGGATTCGAACCTTCGACCAAAAGATTAAAAGTCTTCTGCTCTACCGACTGAGCTAACGACCCACTTAAATCGAACTGTGCCCGGAGCACTTGAATCTGTGTCTGCAAGAATGCGCCAAACTGCAGCGGTGCAAACAAGAGCGCGAATTTTAGGCAAAACCGAGCTTTAGAGCAAGTAATAATTACTCGAAAGCCTGACACCCTTATACATAGCGCTAAACATAACGTGTTGGGTCGGCAATCCCGGCTTCGATAAAGCCCGCAGCGCGCAAGCGACAGGCATCGCAACGACCGCAGGCCAAGCCCTTTTCGTCTGCCTGATAGCACGAGACCGTGCGCGAAAAGTCCACGCCAAGGCGAATGCCCTCACGCGCAATATCCGCTTTGCTCATGGCAATCAATGGCGCATGCAATCGCAAACCGGCGCCTTCGACACCGGCTTTGGTGGCAAGATTGGCGAGATTTTGAAAGGACGCCAGAAATTCCGGGCGGCAATCGGGATAGCCGGAATAATCCACCGCATTGATGCCGCAAAAAATATCATTGGCACCCAACACTTCAGCCCAGCCGAGCGCAATTGAAAGCATGATGGTGTTTCGGGCCGGCACATAGGTGATCGGAATGCCCTCACTTGCCGATTCCGGCACGGCGATATCCGATGTCAGGGCCGAGCCGCCGATACTGCGCAGGTCGACCGCGACCGTTTTATGTTCGGCTGCGCCTTGCAGCTTTGCTAATTCATTGGCCGCATCGAGCTCGGCACTATGGCGCTGGCCATAACTCACGCTGAGCGCGTGGCAAATAAAGCCCTGCTCTTTTGCAATCGCCATGGTCACGGCCGAATCCATGCCGCCAGAAACCAGTATCACCGCTTTTTTAATATTCATTGGACGTATTTTTTATTTGTATTTATCAGCGACCGGTTTCTTCGCCCCACAACTGCTTATGCAATTGCATCTGGAAACGAACCGGCAATTTGTCGGCCAGCAACCACTCGGCCAGGTCACGCGGTTTGATTTCCGTGTAGCTAGGTGAAAAAAGCACATCGCAGCGGCCGGCCAATTGGTATTCATCCAGCATGGATTTTGCCCACGCGTAATCCACTGCACTGCAAATGACGAATTTGACCTGATCGTGCGGCGTTAATAGAGGAATATTTTCCAGACGATTGCGATGCTGCTCCTTGGAATCGGGAGTCTTCAAATCCACCACACGGCTGACCCTTGAATCCACGTCGCTGATATCAATTGCACCGGAAGTTTCCAGCGACACTTCGTAACCGGCATCGCATAATTTTTTCAGTAATGCGATGCAGCGCTTTTGCGACAACGGCTCGCCACCGGTAACGCAAACATGACGCGTTCCGTGTTTGGCAACTTCCGCCATGATGTCATCAATATTCCACCATTCGCCGCCATGGAAGGCATACGCGGTATCGCAATATCGGCAACGCAGCGGACAACCTGTCAGGCGAACGAAGACCGTTGGCCAGCCAACACTGCGCGCTTCACCTTGCACCGATAAAAATATCTCCGTCAGTTTAAGACGGTCTTGGGCTACTGCTTCCACCGTGTTTATTGTCCGAGATTCATGGCGCGCAATTGGCTTTGGGCAAAGCGTGCGGCGTCACTCATGGGATACAGGCGCAGAACTTCATTGAATGTATTGCGGGCGCGATCTTTCTGCCCCAGTTGTGCCTGGCAATAGCCCATTTTCAACATGCCATCGGGCACTTTGTTGGAGTCTGGAAATTGCGACAGCAAACCTTCAAAACTTTGCAGGGCAATGTCGTAATTCTGCGTCACGTAATAGCTTTCACCCAGCCAATACCAGGCATTCGGCGCAAGTTGTGCCTGCGGGTAATTATCGATGAAGCCTTTGAACAAGCGGGCCGACTCGACATAGTCTTTTTGTTTCAAGGCTTCGAAAGCCATGCCATAGGCCGCTTCTTCGCCAGCTGGATCGACCGAGCTGGGGTAGTTACCCGCTGCGGGCACGGGTTTGCTTGAAACGGGTTTAGTCACCACCGGCTTGTTAGGCACGGATGCCGGCGATGCACTTGCCGCACCACCATTTTCGAACCTGGCTAGGCGCGAATCGAGATCCATGTATTGAACCCGATTGCGTTCTTTGAGCTGATTATTTTCATTTTGCAGGGTTTCAACCTGGTCACGCAGTGCTTTCATTTCTGCCTGCAACTGCGTGAGCCGGTTCAGTAATTCGACATTGGCCTGCCCGGCCCCTTGATTTTGCGAAGCCGACTTTTGTTCAAGCACGGTAACGCGCTCGGCCAAACTTTGCTTTTGTGCCCAAGCACTACCGGTAGCGAACAAAGCCACCAGTAGCATGCAGATGCGAGATGTCGAAAGTAATTTCATGCTTATCGGCTTGAGTAGCTGATTTCAACGCGACGATTTTTGGACCAGCAATCATCGTTTGAATCCAGGCAGGTTGGGCGCTCTTCACCCAGACTGGTAACAGTCTGTTGCGAACCGGAACCGCCGCTACCCTGCACGGCAGCCGAGACGGCATTGCCGCGACGCTCACCCAAAGCCAGGTTGTATTCGCGGGTTCCGCGTTCATCGGCATGACCTTCAAGTGTCATGCGGGCGCTTGGGCGATCACGCAGATATTTGGCATGACAGGCGATGGCAGCCTGGAACTCGGGCTTCAAGTTATCTTGATCGAAATCGAAGTACACGACACGTTGTCGCAGGCAGGCATCGGTATCCAGATCTTCTGGGCCGTACATACCGTCATCGCCCATGGGATTGGTTTGAGCACCGTTATCAGTACCGGCATTGTTATTGTTGGTATCTTCGGTTTTTACTTTCTTGGTACAGGCAACCATTGCCAGACAGACAGCTAATGCTACTAAAACGCGGTAGGTAGTTTTCATGCTAAATCCCCTTGTCGTGAAGTTGGTGCTGCGTTATTGAATGATATTGAGTTAGGCGTTTAGTTTAATCGTGTTTTTGTCATTTTTGCCTGAATGGACCCCAAGCAGGCTCACGCACATCGCCATCGGCGAGCACAATGCGTTGACGCACCCGACCATCGGCCGAGACAGCATAAAGAACGCCACGGCGACCTTCCTTGTTTGCGTAAAGCAGCATGCTGGCATTCGGCGCGAAACTCGGGGACTCGTCCAGATTGCCGGGCGAAAGTGATTGCCAGCTTCCCGATGCCACATCCAGCACGCTGACACGGTAAACACTGCCCTTTCCCTGTGCCGATGCAATCCGCTTACCGTCATAGGACACGCTGGCCTTGGCATTGGAATCACCTGAAAAACTGAGGCGTCGCGGTTCACCACCTTTTGCCGAGACTTGATACAACTGCGGGCGACCACCACGATCCGACGTAAAGACCAGCGACTGTCCGTCGGCGGTCCAGACAGCTTCGGTATCAATCGAATAATGGTTTGTCACTTGCGTCAGGCTGCGGCTCGCCAGATCCATGACATAAATTTCCGGATTGCCCGATTTGGACAAGGTCATCGCCATTTGACGTCCATCGGGTGAAAAAGCAGGTGCACCATTGATGCCTTTGAAACTTGCCAGTACATCGCGCGCGCCAGTATTCAATTCCTGCACATAGATGGTCGAGTTTCCGCGTTCAAAACTAACGTAAGCCAACTTACGGCCATCCGGGCTCCAGGACGGCGACAACAAGGGTTCCGAATAGGTGACGACGGTTTGGGGATTCATGCCGTCCGAATCAGCCACCATCAAGGAATATTTGATATTTTTTCCGACGCCGTTGGCGGTGACGTAGGCAATACGAGTCCAGAAAGCCCCGCGTACGCCGAGAATTTTTTCATAGATTTGATCGGCAATCTGATGCGAAACATCACGCAAACCTTTCGCACGACTGGTCAAGGACAAACCGAGCATGCGTTCCTGTTTAGCCACGTCATAGAGTTCGTATTCAACCCGATAACTACCTTGCATGTCATCGACCACACGACCCACCACCAGAAAATCCTGCTTGGCCAAGCGCCAATCGTTGAAACGCACTTCACTGCCGCGCACTGGACGGGCAATCAGATTCGCTTCGGGCATCGAGCGGAATTGTCCGGACCGATTCAAATCGGCGCGAATGACATCAGACACCTGAATTTCCGGTGCCGTCATTTTGCCCTGATACGCCATGGGCACCACCGCTATCGGCAAGGAGCCTTCATTGCCCGAAATCACACCAAGATCAAGGACCTGGGCCGATGACTGTGCGGCAATAAAGAGACAGAGGCATATCAGGCTTTGGAAGAAATTTTTCATGGTTTTATTTCTCGCATTGATCGCTGGGATAACAAAGGGTAAAGCTTTGACGACGCTGAAACACGGGTTCGAAACCGAAATATGGCATGGGCGTCAACCGCACTGCACGTTCGGCACTGGCTCGTCCTTCGGGTGAAAATGGGCAGTCGATGAATATCACATCCAGAACATTACCGCCGGGACCTTGGGTGAATTCCACCTGGCATCTTTCAAGTGGCTGCGCACCATCGCGGCGCCAATTGCTTTCGATCGTTGCCTTGATGGCCGCCTTGTAACGGGCGAGTAAGTCATTTTTTGCATTTGGATTGCCGCTGGTTGCCTGAGTAGGACCCGGCGGCGCGCGAACAGGCTCGGAGTGTTGTAAATCCTGCAGTTGCTGCAGACGCTGATCTTCCATGCGCGTTCTGCTGGCCGCGGCTTTTTGTGCCAGCCGAATGGCTTCCAATTGTTGAAGCTGTTGTTGGCGCAGACGCTGTTTGTTTTCTGCCTGCTGTTGTTTCAGGACATCATCGGTCAAGTCTATCTGTGCCTGCCGACGACGTGCTTCGCGTTCGGCCAGAATTTTTTCTTCAGTTTGTTGAATTGCCAGTTTATTGATGCGCTCTTGGTCGACGGAATCGGGATCCATCACCGGCGTCTGTGCCTGCATCTGTTGCGGTGTTTCCGCCGTTTGCGGACTGGGTTCCGGCGTTGCTTGAACGGCCTGAGCAGGTTTTGGCGGTGGCGCCGCTTCGGATTCCAGAATCGATTTCTGCGCGCGTTTGATATCCGCTGCACTGATCATCACACTGGCCTGCACCGGTTCACCTTTCGACTCAGGTGATACCGCCGTGGTGGAAATTAGCCCGCTTAAAATAAACACCAGCAACACCAGGGCATGCAAGCCGATGGCGATAATGAAACCTATCAGGGTGTCATTACTTTGCTGCATTACTTTCCGCTCTCCGGTTTGCTCATCATGCCGACGCGCGCCACTTTCGCCTGCTGCAGCAACACCATGGCGCCATACACGGCGCTGTAACTTGCATCATTATCGCCAGCAACAAACACAGTCAGATCTTTATTGGTTTGCGTCAGTTGTTCTACGCGGGCAGCTAGTGTCGCCGCGTTGACCGATTCACTGGGGCCATCGCCGATTTTTATTTTGTATTCGCCGTTCACATCGACCGATACGATGATCGGCTTTTTATCCGTATTGATAGCTTTCGCATTGGAATCGGGCAAATCGACGTCCACACCCAGATTCAATAAAGGGGCCGTTGCCATGAAAATAATCAGCAATACCAGCATGACGTCGATATAAGGCACGACATTGATTTCGGCCTTCAGTTTGTGACGTTTACGGCGGCGGGTGGAAAATGCGGTGCTCATGGCGAGTTCCTTAACGTCCTGATTTGAAAATCAGGGTTAATTGCGGATTTATCGCGACTTCCGTCGCTCCTACATCAATCAACATGCGTTTGTCTTTGCAGGATGGACGAAAACTCTTCGGCAAAACTTTCATAACGCACACTTAGGCGTTCAACGCGGGTGGCGTAACGGTTATAGGCCCAGACCGCAGGAATGGCGACAAACAAACCGATCGCCGTTGCCAACAGGGCTTCGGAAATACCCGGCGCTACTGCGTCGATGGTGTTCTGCTTGTTCACGACGATGCCGTGAAAAGTGACCATGATGCCGAATACGGTACCGACCAAACCGACATACGGCGCGGTGGAACCCACGTTCGCCAGCATTTCGAGATTGTGTTCGAGCGCATCGACTTCACGCGCCAGGGTGGCGCGCATGGCGCGCTGCGCACCTTCAAGTTGTACACGGGCATCGACACTTTTCTTTTGGCGCAAACGTGAAAATTCACGAAAGCCCGATTCGAAAATGGCTTCGAGACCGGAAACATTATGGTTTCGCTCGGTGGCTTCGCGATAGAGCTGCGTCAACTCGGCGCCAGACCAAAAACGGCCTTCAAAATCATCGGCCGATCTGTTGGCGCGTGCATAAACCCGCATCTTGGAAAAAATAATGACCCAGCTAAAGACCGAAGCAATCGCCAACAGGGCAATAATGATTTGTACCGGCAAGCTGGCATTGGTGATTAATTCCCAATAATTCAAACCCGGGCTGGGCGCTAATGCTGCCGCTGCCGCTTGCAAAGGTTCGGCCGGCAATGCCTGACTCGGCGCGACTGCAAGCTGCAAAATTACGTTCATCAAACTCATACACTCTCCTGCTTTTCTAATTTATTCATCTATTTTTCTTGCAAATTCTTCAGCGCTTGATTCACTACACTCGGCAAACCGCAGGGCTTGAAACTACTGGCGCGAAGACAGGCAATCTTGATGACGGCCTTGCTCAGACAATCAGACCCCCGCCACAGTTCCTGACGCACCAAAAAACTGGCACGTCCTATTTCCTCAATATCAACCGTCGCTGAAAGCGCATCATCAATGCGAGCTGGCCGTAAAATATCGAGATACGCATCTTTCACCACCAGCAGCACGTCGTTTTTTTGTCGCAAATCCGTTTGCGAGATACCGGCGCTTCGCAGCCATTCAGTACGAGCTCGCTCGAAAAAATGCAGATAGCGTGCGTGATACACCACGCCACCGGCATCGGTATCTTCCCAGTACACTCTTATAGGCCAGCTGAACGCGTTGTTTGGCATCGCAACACTCATTCGGCTTCGGGCTCAATCGCGGCCAAGTCCGAGGCCGGACGCCGCGGCGCCATCAAACCCAAATGGGTATAGGCTTTGTGGGTTGCCATGCGGCCGCGTGCAGTGCGAATAATAAAACCCTGCTGGATCAGGAAGGGCTCGATAACGTCTTCCAAAGTGCCTCGTTCTTCCGACAATGCTGCTGCCAAAGACTCGATACCGACCGGACCACCGTCAAAATTGTCGATGATCAGACGCAGCATCGTGCGATCAATTTCATCGAAACCTTCTGGATCGACCTTCAGCATTTGCATGGCGGCTTGGGCAATGGCCGCATCGATATGGCCATTGCCTTTTACTTGCGCGTAATCGCGCACGCGGCGCAGCAAGCGGTTGGCAATACGTGGCGTGCCGCGCGAGCGGCAGGCAATTTGTGCCGCGCCTTCAGCATCGCAATCAATATTTAAAATAGTGGCCGAACGCCGCACAATTCGGGTAAGTTCTTCGTTGGTATAAAACGCCAAGCGCTGCACAATGCCGAAACGGTCACGCAAAGGCCCGGTCAACAAACCGGCGCGCGTGGTCGCGCCAATCAAGGTAAATGGAGGCAGGTCCAATTTAATCGAACGCGCAGCCGGGCCTTCACCAATCATGATGTCGATCTGGAAATCTTCCATTGCCGGGTACAGCACTTCTTCCACCACCGGCGACAAGCGATGAATTTCGTCGATAAATAAAACATCATGCGGCTGCAAGTTGGTCAGCAAGGCCGCCAAATCACCGGCGCGTTCAATCACAGGACCCGAGGTCGAACGAATATTGACGCCCATCTCGTTGGCAATCACATGGCTCAAGGTGGTTTTGCCCAAGCCCGGCGGTCCAAAAATCAAAACATGATCGAGCGAATCTCCTCGGCGCTTTGAAGCTTCGATGAAAATTTTCATCTGCTCGCGCACGGCTTCCTGGCCCAGATATTCATCCAGTTTTTTTGGGCGAATACTGGCTTCGGCGACATCATCTTCGCGGGTTGCGCTAGTGGAGATCACGCGGTCATTCATCAGATAACCACCTTGGTACCCAATTCGACCAAGCGATCACCTGGAATACCAAAGAACTCGGTAGCTGAAGTCGCATTACGCGACATTACCAGGAATAGTTTATCGCGCCACAAGGCCATGCCTTGATCGGCATTGGCGGTAAGCGCTTCGCGACTGGCGAAGAAGGTCGTGTCCATTGGGTCAAACGGCGGCCCTGGAATTGACCAACGCTTCAGTGCAATCGGTACATTGGGATCTTCCATATAGCCATATCGCAGGGTTAGCCGGGCAAAGCCGTGACCCAGATCGGTATGGGCAACGCGCTCGCCGTCGTCTGCGCGCGGCACACTCAAGGTCTCGACCGCAAGGAAAACATTGCGCTCGTGCAAGACTTTGTTGTGTTTCAAATTATGCAACAACGCCGGCGGCATATAGTCATTGGATGGCGTCATGAATATCGCGGTGCCACTGACGCGAACCGGCGGATCCACCATCACACTTTGTACGAAATGTTCAATACGCAAACTATCGCGATTGACTTGTTCGCGCACTAAATCGCGACCACGTCGCCAGGTGCGCATAATCGTGAAGACAATAACGGTAATGGCAAACGGTACCCAGGCGCCATGGAAAAACTTAATGGCATTGGCACTGAATAAAGCGCTGTCGATGACGAAATAAATTCCGCCGACAACGAAAATAGCCCAGCTCGGCCAACCCCAACGCGAGGCCGCCAGAATCATCAACAAAATAGTGTCAATCAACATGGCGCCGGTGACCGACACACCGTAAGCCGCCGCTAAATTACTCGAGCTGCCAAATGAAACGACCAAGATCATCACTACCACCAGCAAGATGCGATTGACCCATGGCACATAGACCTGCCCGATGGTTTCATCAGACGTATGGATAAGCTGCAAGCGTGGCAAGTAACCCAACTGAACCGCTTGTCTTGCCAACGAGAAGGCGCCGGAAATAACCGCCTGCGAAGCAATCACAGTGGCCAGCATCGCCAGACCAATGGCGGGATACAACAAGACATCGGGCACCATGTAATAGAAAGGATTTACAACCGCTGCCGGATTCGCCAACACCAATGCGCCCTGTCCAAAATAGTTGAGCAGCAAGCATGGCATGACGAAACCGAGCCAGGCGTAGCGAATGGGAATGCGACCAAAATGCCCCATATCGGCATACAAGGCTTCGCCACCGGTGACGGCCAGCACCACGGCGCCCAAGGCAAGCCACGCGGTAACACCATGCTCGATAAAAAAGTTCACCGCATAGTGCGGGCTCATGGCAGCAAGAATGCTGGGGTTTTTGATAATTTGTGAAATGCCCAACACTGCCAATACGACAAACCAGGTAATCATGACCGGGCCAAAAATCTTGCCGACTTTTTCAGTACCCTTTCGCTGGACAGCAAACAGCACCAGAAGTACTGCGATCGACATGGGTACCACATAGGGCTTAAACGCGGGCGTAGCGACCTCCAAACCTTCAGCAGCCGACAGTACCGACATTGCCGGTGTAATAACGGCATCACCAAAAAATAATGCCGTCCCTAAAATACTTAATATGCCAACGGTGTAAGTCATGGGCGAGGCAATCGGTATGCTGCGTTTTACTACGGTCATCAAGGCCAGAATGCCGCCTTCACCGCGATTGTCAGCACGCATCACGACCATCACATATTTGATTGTGACAATCAGCAACATGGCCCAAAACACCAGGCTCAAAATGCCATAGACATTGGCTTGGTCAGGGTGCAAGCCATACGAGTGGCCAAAGGCTTCTTTTACCGTGTACAGCGGGCTGGTGCCAATATCGCCAAACACCACGCCAATGGCCCCCATAACGAGCGGTGCCAGTTTTTTCGAGCCATGCCCAGCTTCTTCGTGCGACATTGATTTTTTTCCAGACAGCCTAGCTGCGAAGTGCGGATTTTAACGCTTTTCGGATGATATCTTCCGCCGAATCGCCAGTTTCGGCGGTTTTCACCATTTTGCTGATTTCTGCCGGTTTGTAGCCCAGCTGTTGCAGGGCAATGCTGGCTTCGGTGACAGGGTCGGCAGGAATGTCTTTGCCGCCCGAAAACAATATCGAGCCGCTGATTAAATCGGCCGCGCGGTCGCGCAATTCCACCACAATGCGCTCGGCAGTTTTCTTGCCAATGCCGGGGATTCGACACAAAGCTGTCACATCTCCGCTTTGCACCAGACGCGCGAATTCGTCGACACTCGATCCGGATAAAATCGCCAGCGCAATTTTTGCACCGATGCCCGACACTTTTTGTACTTCGCGAAACAAACGGCGTTCGTGTTCACGCATGAACCCGTAGAGGGCGACGGAATCTTCCTTCACTGCGTAATGGGTGAAAAGGAAAACCTCTCGACCAAGTTCCGGCAAATCATAGAAAGTGGACATCGGAGCTTCCAGCTCGTAGCCAACACCCTGCACATCAATGACCAACCAGGGCGGCTGCTTGTGAATCACGATTCCCTTCAGGCGACCAATCATTTACGTCTCCACAGTTGTTGCGCGGTAACCCCGGTACGTTTAACGGCAGCGCGTAAATGGGCATGCGTCAAAGCGACACCCAATGCATCGGCGGCATCTGCCTGCAATTTGCCCTGCAAATTAAGCATCACGCCCACCATGTGTTGCACCTGGACTTTATCGGCACTGCCCTTGCCTACCACAGCCAGTTTGATTTCTTTCGCGGCATATTCATGCACCGGCAAATCCCGCATCACGGCCGCGCACATGGCGGCGCCGCGGGCCTGCCCCAACTTCAACGCAGAGTCAGGATTTTTCGCCATGAATACTTTTTCGATGGCCACTTCTTCGGGTTTGTATTTTTCGATGATCGCGCCCAACTCGTCGAGCAGGATTTTCAGGCGCTTTGGGAAATCATCAGCCCCCAGCAAAACAATCGGCGCGTGGAACACGTGCACGCAGCGGCCGGTGGCATCGGAATCAATAATGCCAACGCCGGTGCGTTGCGAGCCGGGATCGATACCGAGAATGCGGGTCACGCAACAAGACTCAGCTTACGAATAAGCATCTTCACCCAACTCTGCATTCGAATAAACATTCTGTGCATCATCCAGGTCTTCCAGCATAGTGATCAGTTTGACGACTTGCTTGGCGGTATCGCCTTCGACCGCAATATCGTTATCGGCACGCATGGTGACTTCTGCATCAATATATTTTAGTGATGCGGCATCCATCGCGGTTTTTACGGCTTCAAAATTTTCCGGTGTCGTAATGACATCGATATAGCCGTCTTCCGGATAGGCCACCACATCGTCGGCACCGGCATCAATGGCAATCTCGGTAATTTTATCTTCGTCGCTGCCGGGTTCAAAAGTAATCACGCCGACTTTTTTGAACATGAAAGCCACGGAACCTTCGGTGCCCATATTGCCACCGCATTTACTGAAGGCATGACGCACCTCGGCAACGGTTCGCAATTTGTTTTCGGTCAGGCAATCCACCAGTACGGCGATACCGCCGGGCGCATAACCCTCATAACGGATTTCTTCGTAATTGATACCGTCAAGTTCACCGGTGGCTTTCTTGATTGCACGTTCAATCACGTCCTTGCTCATGTTCATCGACAGCGATTTATCCATGGCCAGACGAAGACGCGAATTGCTTTTCGGGTCACCGCCACCATTGCGTGCGGCTACACCGATTTCGCGAATGAGCTTGGTAAAAATTTGACCGCGTTTGGCGTCTTGCACGCCCTTGCGACCTGCGATGGATGGCCCTCTGCCCATACTAGATATCCGTCTTGATGATGTGTTTGTGACAATGGGCGATTATAGCCCGAGGCACTGGCTAGCGCTCAAAACGGCCACGCTCCAGAAAGTTGGCGGTGTGATCGGCCACTGCTTGCGAAAACACCAAACCGGTATGCGAGACCGGTACCACCATATGCTCGGTCAGGCCCGGAATCCGGGTTTCCCAAACGGCCACGGTGCCATCGTGCAGGCCATCAAATTTACGAATCACTTGCCCAAGACCACGGCCTTTTGCGCCTGCGATCATGCCGACTTCGCGACCTTCCGGTACATGCATCAGCCCACCGCGCAACAGCGGCCCACTTTTACCGGTCATGAAACTCAAATGTTTCTGGTGCAATAGCCGTGCCGTGCCGCTACCTGCCAGGGGCGAGCCTAGGCACACGACACGTCCTGGCGGCAACTTTTGATATTGATTTAGGGTTTCCACGGCCATCAAGCCGCCGAGACTATGGCCAACCAGATGAACTGGCCCGTTACCGAAGCCGTAGAGCTTCATTGCCAGTTTTTCCATCGATTTGGAAGGAGAGCGAAACAAGCTAGCGTAGTCGAAACGAATGGGCGCGAAACCACGTGCACGCAAGCGGTTCGACAGCATCAGCAAGGCCGGACTGCGCATCCATACGCCGTGAAGCAATATCACCGGTTCCGCCATGCCCTGCTTTCCCCTTGTTTGAAAACCGTAGGGGCGATTCATAAATCGCCCCTACGGTTATTTTCTATTTTGGTTCGCGCACTTTGACATGTAATTCGGCCAATTGCTTGTCCGGTATTTGCGAAGGCGCGCTGGTGAGCAGACATTGCGCCGAGGCCGTTTTTGGAAAGGCGATCACGTCACGAATGGATTCTGTGCCCGCCATCAGGGCGGCAACGCGATCGATACCGAAAGCAATACCACCATGCGGCGGCGCGCCGTATTTCAGGGCTTCAAGCAGGAAGCCGAATTTGCTTTGCGCTTCTTCCTTCGAAATGCCGAGCAAATCAAACACGGTGCTCTGCATATCCGAAGAATGGATACGGACCGAGCCACCGCCGATTTCGTTGCCGTTCAACACCATGTCGTAACCACGGCTGACAGCCGTTTTCGCATTGGTAATCAAGTCGTTCACGTCGTCCACTTTCGGCGCGGTAAACGGATGATGCAATGCTGCAAAGCGTTGATTTTCCTCGTCCCATTCGAACATCGGGAAATCCGTCACCCACATCGGCGCCCAGACATCTTTGACTTGCTTCAAATCTTTCGCCACTTTCAAACGCAAAGCGCCCATGAAATCGCAAACGGTTTTCCAGGCACCTGCGCCGAAGAAAATAATATCGCCCACCTGTGCATGGGTCGTCGACAGAATGTTTTGCAGCGTTGCATCATCAAGGAATTTCGAGATCGGCGAATTGACCCCTTCGCGGCCTTTGCTCAAATCCTCGACTTTCATGTAAGCCAGACCCTTGGCGCCGTATTTCGCACAATACACACCGAGGTCATCGATTTGTTTGCGTGACAACACGCCACCGGCGGGTACCCGCAAGGCAGCAACGCGGCCTTCTTCGTGATTGGCCCAATCGGTGAAAACTTTGAATTCACAGTGCTTGACGAGCTCGGCAATATCGACCAATTCCAGATCAATACGAAGATCCGGTTTATCCGAACCATAACGACGCATGGTTTCGGCATAAGTCATGCGTGGGAATGGCGTTTCCAGCTCAACGTCCTGCACTTCCTTGAACACCTGACGAATCATGTCTTCGACAAAATCCTGGATATCGCGTTCGGTGATGAAGGCGAACTCCATGTCGAGCTGGGTAAATTCCGGCTGCCGATCAGAGCGTAAATCTTCGTCGCGGAAGCAACGGGCAATTTGGTAATAACGATCCATGCCGGCCATCATCAGTAATTGCTTGAATAATTGCGGCGATTGCGGCAAGGCGAAAAATTGACCGGCATGCACGCGGCTCGGCACCAAATAGTCACGGGCGCCTTCAGGCGTGGCCTTGGTCAGAATCGGCGTTTCGATATCCTGAAAACCACGAGCATCGAGAAAACGTCGCAAAGATTGCACCAGGGCAATTCGCTTGCGCATCATTTTTTGCATTTCCGGACGGCGTAAATCAAGGTAGCGATAACGCAGGCGGATATCTTCACCGGGGTTTTCATGATTATAGAAAGGCAGCGGATCAGACTTATTCAAAATCTCGATTTTCTCGGCAACCACTTCCACCTGGCCGGTTTTGATTTTGTCATTGACCGAATGGCGGGCACGCACGGTGCCAGTCACTCTTAGGCAGTATTCGTAACCCACTTCTGCTGCCGTAGCAAACGCGGGGTTGTCCGGCTCGGCAACAACTTGAACGATACCTTCGTGATCACGCAGATCGATAAAACAAACACCACCAAGATTACGGGCGACGTCGGCCCAACCGCATAAAGTCACCGATTGACCGAGCATGGCCTCTGTGACAAGACCGCAAAAATGGCTACGCATGAAAACTCCCAATAAACCCCGGCGGCAGATGCCGGAAAGCCTTGTATTTTAAGGATTTGCTGCCGCGTGGGCAAACTAAATATTCAATAAACCCGATTTCTCCCCTAGCCAAAAACCGTTGATTTATCCGTATCTAGGCTTAAGCTAACCGGGCTATCCACAAAAGGGGCTCCCCATGTTCAGATTCGTTTTGATGTTGTGTTTCATGGCCGGGGCCTTCGCCCTGCCTTCCACCTTACAAGCGCAAGTCAGCTCCAAGGCATACGCTCCGGAAAACATGAGGAATTTGTCCTATCAAGAACGGGTTCGGGTGATCGAAAAAGAATATTACGAGCAATCCGGTGGGCGCGGCATTCCTGACGACCAGTTGGAATTTTATCTTGATTCCATCGAATCTGGCTGGACTTTCAGCCGCATCAAAAATGATATCGCCACTTCTCTGGGTGGCAACAACCAGGAGCCCTGGACACCAGACAATGACTGGAACGCACGAAGTGTCATCTGCTCGAGCGTCAGCAACCGCTATCAAGAATGCCGTACACCGTTTCGGGGCCGCGCCGCGTTAACCCAACAAATTTCGAGTACGCGCTGCCAGGAAGGAAGAAATTGGGGACAGCGCCGCGATGTCATTTGGGTAAACTCAGGCTGCCGGGCCCGCTTTTCGGAAATTAGCGGTGGCGGTGGCTGGGATGACAATAACGGGGACGAAAGCCGGCGCGTAACTTGCGAAAGCCGGAACAACCAATATAAAGAATGTCGCACTGGTTTCCGGGGCGCCGCCGAGATGCATCGCAGAATTTCCAATAATCGTTGCGATGAAGGACGCGACTGGGGTTCACGCTCGGGTTATGTCTGGGTACGAAATGGCTGCCGTGCAGAATTTCGCGATGCTTTTGGAAGTGACAACGGCAATTGGGGAGATGGCAACTATTCCGTCACCTGCTCAAGCGAAGGCAGTAATTACAGAACCTGCGCTTGGGATCATCGTTACGGTACGCCGCGCTTGATTCAACAGCTTTCAAGACAGTCATGCATCTCCGGCAGAACATGGGGATATGACAGCCGTGGACTTTGGGTCAGCAATGGCTGCCGGGCCCGATTTGGGCAGCGATAGAGAGTCTTGTCGATAGAGCTTCTTGGTGTCACCAAGCCCCGGTTAGCCGGGGCTTTTTTATGGCATGGCAATGACCGACAAGTGTGACTGGGTGTGCTGGCGTACAGACTCATGCACTGCGCTTGCGGGATGCTGCATGGACTTAGTGACACACAGGAGAACCCCATGTCCAGGTTGATATTTGCCGCTTTACTTACCATCAGCAGCTTGCTCACCATTGCGCCCGCCGCCGCACAAAACAGTACCCGCAACCAGATATCGTCGATTGAACAGGAATATGCACGGCAGAATAACGGCCGGATGATTCCCGACAACCAGCTCGAGTACTACATTGATCAAAGCAATGCCGGTTGGTCAATGAGTCAAATCAGCGAGGATATGGCCAACTCGCAACGCCAATATTCCGACAACAACTGGCGCCCACGCGATGGCTGGGTAGCTCGTGAAGTCATTTGCAGCAGCATAAACAGTCAGTATCGCGAGTGCTCGGTACCTTTTCGCGGCACGGCGGTCATCACGCAGCAAATTTCACAATCGGCCTGCATCGAAGGTCAAAGCTGGGGCAATAAAGCGGGGGCTGTCTGGGTAAACAGAGGTTGCCGTGCCCGCTTCGGCATCCTGACAAACACGGGTGGCAACAATGGCAACTATCCCGGCAATAATTTCCCCGACAACAACCGCATTGTCGTTTGCCAAAGCAGGCAAAACCGTTACGTGCAGTGTCGTACCGATTTTCATGGTCGTGCTCAGTTGGTTCGCAGACTCAATAACAGTGCGGCCTGTATCGCCGGTCGTAGCTGGGGACAACGTGAAGGCATGGTGTGGGTGAGTCGCGGTTGCCGCGCACAATTCGCATCGGTTGGCCGTCGGGATCGCGATGACGAAAACTGGAATCGCGACAACAATTATTCCGTGACCTGTTCAAGCCAGAATAACGGTATGTTTCGTTGCAATTGGGATGCACGTTACGGTAGTCCGCGTTTGGTGCAGCAACTTTCAGGTTCTGCCTGCGTCAATGGCCGCACCTGGGGCTACGAAGGAAAAGGCGTTATCTGGGTTGACGGCGGTTGCCGTGCCCGTTTTGCCACTCGTTAAACCAAGATCAGTTTGAAGAAAAAAGCCCCGGAAAACCGGGGCTTTTTTTATGGCGTGCCGGTGCTGGAAGATGGGCTTGCCGGTTTTGTCTCAGCCTTCACTTCCGGTTTTGAGTCTGGCTTGACGTCGGCTTTTGATTCAGTGACGGCGGGTGATTTGGCTTCACTGCCTTCCGCCAGATTACGTTTCTTATCACCGTCTTTCTTGAAGTCGGTTTCGTACCATCCCGACCCCGACAAACGAAACTGCGGGGCCGTCAACTGGCGGCGCAGGGTTTGTTTTTCACACGCAGGACAATGCGTAGGATCGGCATCCGATAATTTTTGCAGGCGATCGAATTGATGACCGCAACTCTCACATTCAAAACCATAGATGGGCATAACACTTCCTCAGTACATCAAACCTCAAATAACTCCCCTCTCCCACCGGGAGAGGGGCTGGGGGAGAGGGTGAAATCACGCCAGATGTCAAATATGCATCTGGCCTATTCGTACCCTCTCCCGGGGCTACTCGTCCCCTCTCCTGATGGAGAGGGAAGAAATCAGACCGCTTCGAGCTGCTCGTAAATTTCCAGCCATTCGGCTTCCAGCGATTCAATATTCTTGATCACGCTGTCCTGCATTGATGAAAGCGCTGCCAATTCCTTGATATGGACTTTGCAAAACTCTTCATCGGCAAACTGGTTTTCAATCTGGTGTTTTTCGGCCTTGTATTTTTCCAATTCCGTTTCGATTGTTTGAAAGCGTTTGCGAAGCCCGCGCATTTCGTTATCGGTTCGCATCGCAGTTGATTTGTCGGTTTTATCCGGCTTGGCAGTTTTGGTGTCACTGGTCTTGTTACCGCGCGCCCGCAACCAGGCTGCGTATTCGTCCAGATCGCCTTCGAAGGATTCCACTTTACCGTCAGCAACGCGCCAGAAGGTATCGCAGACCAATCCGATCAAATGGCGATCATGCGAGACCATCACGATGGCGCCCTCGAATTCCGACAATGCTTCGGCCAGCGCTTCACGCATTTCCAGATCAAGATGGTTGGTCGGTTCATCGAGCAGCATGACGTTCGGCTTGTTGTAGGCAATAATCGCCAGCGCCAAACGTGCTCGTTCACCGCCGGAGAATCCATCGACCGGTTCAAATGCGCGATCACCGGCAAAATTCCAGGTGCCCAGATAATTTCGTAATATTTGATCGCCGGCATCTGGTGCGACTTCTTTCAAATGCCAGAGCGGACTTTGGCCTTCATGCAAACTCTCGACGGTATGTTGCGCGAAATAACCAATTTTCAGGTCCGGATGCGCCATACGTTCGCCCGCCAGTAAAGGCAGCTCGCCGACTAAGGTTTTCACCAATGTCGATTTACCGGCGCCATTGGGGCCGAGCAAAGCCACGCGATCGCCGGCTTCCAGACCAAAACCGACATTTTCCAGAATACGAATGCTGCCGTATCCGGCATCCACATGATTCAAGCGCAACAAGGAATGCGGCAATTTGACCGGCTCGGGGAACGTGATCTTGAACCCACGCTCGGCACGTACCGCTTCGGTCCCCGTCATTTTTTCCAGTCGCTTCATGCGTGATTGCGCCTGCTTGGCTTTACTGGCCTGTGCTTTAAAGCGATCGATAAAGCTTTGCAGATGTGCGCGCTCTACCTGTTCTTTTTCAAAGGTGATTTGTTGCAGACGCAAGTGCTCGGAACGCTGACGCTCGAACGCGGTATAACCGCCGACATATAGTTTTGCGCGGCCATCGTGCAGATGCAGCGTATGCGTACATACTTCATCAAGAAATTCGCGGTCATGCGAAATCACCAACATGGTGCCCTGGTATTTCAGCAGCCATTGCTCCATCCACAACACGGCATCCAGATCCAGATGGTTCGTGGGTTCGTCGAGCAGTAATAAATCGGAGGGGCACATCAGTGCGCGTGCCACGTTTAAACGGACCCGCCAACCGCCGGAGAAATCCGACACCGCTTGTTCGTGTGCTTCGGGTGGAAAACCCAGACCATGCAATAAACGCCCCGCTCGTGCGGTCGCATCGTAACCGTTGATTTCCGAAAGCTTCTGATGCGCGGCAGCTACCGCATCCCAATCTTCCCGCTGCATGGCATCGGCTTCGGCACGAATGACCGAGGCGACTTCTTCATCACCACTCAAGACAAACTCGATCGCGGCGTCGGGCAAGGACGGTGTTTCCTGCGCCACGCTGGCGAGACGAATTTTTCCGGAAAAATCCAGATCGCCGGTATCCGCTTCCACTTCCCGGGTGAATGCTGCGAACAAACTGGATTTACCACAACCATTACGACCGACTACGCCCACACGCCATCCGGCTTGCAGGGTCAGGTCCATTTGGGACAAAAGAAGGCGTTCGCCCCGGCGCAGAGCGAAATTACGGAAAGAAATCATGGGCTTATTTTATTCTTTCTGGCGGCAGTAAAACATCTAAATTT
>JAYWIC010000020.1:0-4872 GCA_043789195.1 Arenimonas sp.
CGCCCAAGGTTTGAAGCGCTGGAAGTTCCAACCAGGCAATCATGCGCATGAGCGCGTTGCCGGATGTGGTGAAGGACCCCGGCGTTCCTCGCGGTAGAGCGTGTGAGGAATAACAATGAAAAGAATGTTGATTAACGCCACGCAGGCAGAAGAACTGCGGGTTGCGATTGTAGACGGCCAAACGCTTTACGATATTGATATCGAGCAGCCGTCCAAAGAACAAAAAAAGTCCAATATCTATAAAGGTCGCATTGTTCGTCTCGAGCCTTCGCTCGAAGCAGCATTTGTCGAATACGGCGGTGGCCGTCACGGCTTTCTGTCATTGAAAGAAATTTCCCGCGATTATTTCCTGCCCGGCGTTGATTACAACAAAGCCAGCATGAAGGAATATCTACGTGAAGGTCAGGAAATCGTAATCCAGGTGGATAAGGAAGAACGAGGCAATAAAGGCGCTGCCTTAACCACGTTCATCTCTCTCGCCGGTCGCTACATGGTGTTGATGCCGAACTCGCCGACCGCCGGCGGTGTTTCGCGCCGCATTGAGGGCGACGATCGCCAAGCATTAAAAGACGCTATGGATGCACTGACTATCCCGGACGATATGGGTGTCATCATCCGTACCGCTGGTGTAGGCCGCGATGCCGAAGAACTGCAATGGGATTTGAATTACCTGCTGCAAGTCTGGAAATCGATCACTGAAGCTGCATTATCCAAACCTGCCCCATTCCTTATTTATCAGGAATCACGCCTGATCATTCGCGCACTGCGTGATTATCTGCGTTCGGATGTTGGCGAAATTCTGGTCGATACCCCGGCCATGTATGAAGAAGCCAAAGACTTCATGCAATCGGTGATGCCGCATACGCTCAAAAAATTGAAGATGTACACCGACGACATCCCGCTATTCAATCGTTTCCAGATTGAATCGCAAATTGAAGCCGCTTACGAACGCACCCTGCGTTTACCATCCGGCGGTTCGATCGTAATGGATCAAACAGAAGCCTTGACCGCTGTCGACGTGAACTCGTCGCGTGCTACCAAAGGTGGCGACATCGAAGAAACCGCCTTCCAGACAAATATCGAAGCGGCCGAAGAAGTAGCTCGCCAGTTGCGCTTGCGCGATCTGGGTGGATTGGTCGTTATCGACTTTATCGACATGGGTTCAGGCAAGCACCAGCGCATGGTCGAAGACCGTCTGCAAGCCGCCTTGAAACATGACCGTGCCCGCGTACAAATCGGCAAGATTTCACGTTTTGGCTTGCTCGAAATGAGTCGTCAACGTTTACGCCCAAGCTTGGGCGAGTCTAGTCAGATTATTTGCCCACGCTGTGATGGCCATGGCCGTATGCGCAGTGTTGAATCCTTGTCGCTGTCTATTCTGCGTTTGGCAGAAGAGCATGCAATGAAGGAAAATACCGGACAAGTGCTGATTCAGGCACCGACCGAAATTGCCAATTATTTGTTGAATGAAAAACGTCGCGCGATTGTTGAAATCGAAACCCGTCATGAATCACCGATTCTGATCGTTGCCGATGAACAGCTGGAAACCCCGCATTTCAATGTCTCGCGTTTGCGTGAAGGTGAATTGGCAGAAGAAGTCGCCAAACCAAGCTATCACCGCACGACTCCGAAAAAACTGGAAATTCATTCGCTAACCCGTTCGCAATTGAATATCCCGGTGGCGCCGGCGGTGACACACGTCAAGCCAACACAACCTGCACCGGTTCGTGAAGCTCGTGAAGAAACTCCAGCATTCGTTGCACCTGCCACTACCGCGAAAAAGCCTGGCTTATTCGCTCGCATTGCTTCGTTTTTTTCGGGCGATGAAAGTGAACCGACCAAGGCCAAGACAGAACAAAACGAGCAAAGAGATCGTGGCGGCAAAAGCAGTAACGATCGAAACAACAGAAACAGTCGTCCTCAACGCGATAGCCGTAGCAACCAGCAACGTCCGCAGCAAAATCGCAACCAGCCGAGTCTGCAACAAGCAAAACCACAAGCTGCACCGCAAGCAAACAAGGTAGTCTCGCCACAAGCTGCCAAGCCATCGGCAAAACCGGAAGTCCTTGAGCAGGCGCCGGTGCTTGATGAAGCCCAGCAGCTTGAGCAGCAACAACGCGCAGAAGAACTCAAACGTAAGGAAATGGAGCGCCGCGAAGCCCAGCGCCAAGAAAGCTATCGTCGTGAAGCCGAGCGAAAAGCCAAGCGCGAAGCCGATAGACTGGCGCAACTTGCCGCTGCTACGGGAACACCAACAGCCGATGGAGAAGTGCAAGTAATTGTTGATCCCGAACAAACTGAAGCTGACACAAGCGCTGCGCCGGCAGCCGCCGATGACGAACAAGGTTCCGAAGGCGCACGTCGCCGTCGCGGCCGTCGCGGTGGCCGTCGCCGTCGTCGTCCTGATCAAGGCCCGCAAGATCCGAATTCATTGCCGAATGAAAATTCAGCCACTGATTTCGATGATGAAGAAGGTGATGACGGGGAAGAAGCGTCAACTAATGAACCTGAAAGCGAGCAATCGATGCCGGTTCAAGCCGCCGCTTTCGTTGCACCAGTGCTGGTATCGTCGATGCCTGTGTCGCGCGCCGAATCGTCTTTCGATGACCTGGACGAACAATTGTCATCTGAAAACGTTGCCGTTACTCCAGTTCCCGTTGTTCAACCTGTTAACGAGAATGAGCCGGCAGTTGCAGTGGTTATAGCCAAGGTAACCAATGAAGAAGCCGTTGCTCCAACTTCTGTTGTTGCCGCTTCGCAAGCCATCGAAAAGATGGCTTCCGTTGTTGAAGCTGACGCGATTAAACCAGCGCAATCCAGCGTAGAAAACGATGCAAGAATTACGCTTGAACTTCCCGTCACTCCCGAATTGTTGGCAACTGCTCCAAAACAGGAAATCGTGGCTGAAGTCGTCGTTAAGGCGGCCGTTCCTGCCGCCTTCTCTGCCCCAGCCCCGATATCAGCACCAGCACCGACGACGAGTGTACCGGCAGCATTCAGTGTTCCTGCTCCGGTAGCGGCAGTAACGGCTCCTTCAGCAGCAGTGCCCGCAGCGTTCTCGGCACCAGCTCCTGTTGCGAAAACGCCAGCACCACTTGCATCGGTGCCTGCTGCATTCAGTGCTCCCGCACCCATTGCTGCTGCCACTTCCACAACTGCGGTTCCTGCGGCATTCACCGCTCCCGCACCTGTTGCAGTAACGGCAGCAACGCCTGTTGCTTCGGTAGTACCGCCGGCATTCTCGGCACCCGCACCTGCCTTTATTGCCCCCAAGCCAGTAGATAACTTGAACGTGACCCAAACGCCAATCAACGATATGTCGGATCAACTCGAAGAAGGCGACCAGCAAAAACTGATTTAGTTTTCAGGTATCGAAAACGTAAAATAAAAAAACGCCGAGTTCAACTCGGCGTTTTTGTATTTTAATGCGGTGAGCAATGGTTTTTAAAACAATATCGTGCACTCAAAGTATTTTCGCTGCTAAAGTTGCTCGCACAAAAAAACTACAGGCTCCTTGCCGACTCGGTGATGCCATGTTGTGCGGCCAACCTGGCCATGCTCATCGTGTCAGTCACCCCTAACTTGATCATCAATCTTGATTTATGGGTTGCCACGGTCTTGCCGCTCAAATTTAATTTTCTTGCAATCTCTTCGGCACGTAAACCCTGGCATAGCAACATGCTGACTTCCATTTCGCGAGGTGATAATTCAAAGAACGGAGACGTTGTTCCATTGTCGCCAAATGCCAAACGTTGCGCCAAATCGCTTCCGACATAACGTTTTCCCCGCGAGGCTTCCCGAATCGCTTTTAATAATTCTTTGGCATCACACGCCTTGCCAACATAGGCACTGGCGCCTGCGTCAAGTAGCCGTTTCGGCATGGGGCCCTCTTCCTGCACCGAAACCATCACCACCTTCGGGCCGACCTGGCCCTTGATCAAACGCTCGGTAATTTCCAAGCCGCTGATGCCCGGCAGATGCAAATCGCACAGTACGACATCGGGTAAACATTTCTTGATCATAGGCAAGCCTTCTTCCCCGCTCGCCGCCTCACCGATGACTTCAATATCCAGCTCATTTTGTAAAATCATGCGGTAACCGGCCCGCACCAATGCGTGGTCGTCCAGCAAAAATACACGAATCATTGAATTCCCCTGTTAAGTGGACACAGCTTAAGGGGTAGACAAAAACCCGACAACCCGAAAAATCCCGATTTTTTTGTAGGAAAATTCCTACGAAGCATTCAAGTCGGTTAAAATAGACGCCTTGGAAAGATGGCCCAGAAGTTTTCAGCCAGCCTTGACAGAAAAACTGGAAGTGTGGCCGAGCGGTTTATGGCAGCAGTCTTGAAAACTGCCGTGGGTTCATAGCCCACCGTGAGTTCGAATCTCACCGCTTCCGCCAAAAAACGAAAACCGCCTCATGGGCGGTTTTTTATTTAGAGTGATTTCACAGCCTGTCGCTCCAAACCATTGAAGCATCGTAGAATGCACATGCAAAATTCCCGCGCACTTCCCGCTACCAGCAACTAATCCTGATGCCCGAACACTACGAGCTTCACCCCATCACGCCACAAGAACGCTTTCTTCAGAAAGCTGCCGATTCCCTGAAGAACGGCGGTTTGGCGCTCTGTCCAACCGATGCCGGTTACGCCTTCGTCTGGAACCTGAACGCTGTCGAGGCCGAGAACCGGGTGATAAGACTTAGGCAGCTGGACAGCAAGCACCCTTTCACCTTACTCTGTCGCACATTGAGTGAGGCTGGCCATTTGGCTCGGCTAGAGGATTCAGCCTTCCGGCTGATGCGTACACACTGCCCAGGGCCTGTGACGTTCATATTACCGGCCTCCCCAGAATTACCCCGTCGTTTAAA
>JAYWIC010000021.1:0-18600 GCA_043789195.1 Arenimonas sp.
GTGCCCAAAAGAGGACTCGAACCTCCACGGTTTTACCCGCTAGTACCTGAAACTAGTGCGTCTACCAATTCCGCCATCTGGGCCTGCTTCAGCGAACGCTAAAGAGGCGCGTAATCTAGGCATTTATCGGACAAATGTCAACGAAAAGCGTTAATTGCCAGTCTTTTCATTAAGCATTTCCGGTGACGGTGTTACCATCGCGCTATGAAAAAAACCACAAGAAAGCCGTCAAGCGGCACTAAGCGTCCACCCTGGATGCCCGATTCCATGCAATTGAGCAATGCCAGTCCGACAAAGTCCGATAAAACCGGCGGAAAATCAAAAACCAAAATAGCGGCAGGTTCTCAGGCGAAGCCAGGGTTTGCTAAACCGGGTAAATTTTCCGGGAAACCCGGCGCAAAATCGGGCCAAGGCGCTGCAAGTAGCGCCCCCAAGAGTCGACGTGGCCCCAGGCTGGATCCGCATGCCGATCGCGAGGCCGCCAAATACAGCCAACCCATTATCAGTCGCGAAGCGCTAACCGAATTTCTCGCCGATGCCCCCGGGCCGATGACAGCCGATGAAATCGCACACAAGTTGAAGTTGACCGCACCTGATCGTTTCGAGGCTTTGAGTCGTCGTCTGGGCGCCATGCAACGCGATGGCCAGCTATTGGTCAACCGTCGTGGCGGTTACGCCGTGGCCGAGCAGCTCGACCTGATTGCAGGGTCGGTCATTGCACATCCCGATGGCTTCGGTTTTCTGAAGCCTGAAAAAGGCGGCGATGATTTATTTCTGCCGCCCGCCGAAATGCGCAAATGCCTGCACGGTGATCGTGTATTGGCCAGTGTTGCCGGCATCGATTATCGCGGTCGCCGTGAAGCAGCCATCGTCGAAGTGCTTGAGCAACGATTGACCCGCATTGTCGGTCGTTACAGCGAACGTGCCGGCATCGGCTCGGTGATTCCTGACGACAAACGCATTCTTGCCGAGTTGATGATTCCTACGCTAGACAAAAACGGCGCGAAAGACGGTCAGATTGTCGTTTGCGAAATTATCGAAGCGCCAAGCAAGGGACGCTCGCCGGTGGGCAAGATTCTGACTGTGCTGGGCGATAAATTGACGCCTTCGCATTTTGTTGAAATGGCCATCCATTCGCACAATCTGCCGAATGAATTTCCCATTGAAGCCCTGAATGAAGCCGCGGCTGTTCCGATTGATGTGCAGGCGCAGGAAATTGAGCGCCGCGTTGACTTACGCAAAATGGCGCTGGTCACGATCGATGGAGAAGACGCCAAGGATTTCGATGACGCGGTGTATTGCGAGAGTAATAGCGAAGGTTTCCGCCTGGTCGTCGCCATTGCCGATGTGTCGCATTATGTGCGCCCCGGTACGGCGCTTGACGATGAAGCCACCAATCGTGCGACATCGGTATATTTCCCGGGTTTTGTGGTTCCGATGTTGCCGGAGACATTGTCGAACGGTATTTGTTCGCTGAAACCGAAAGTGGAGCGCCTGTGTTTCGTCTGCGACATGCAGATGGATTTCGAGGGCGTGGTTAAACATTCAAAATTCTACGAAGCCGTCATGAATTCGCACGCTCGTCTCACTTACACGCAGGTGTGGAAAGCGATTGGCGAAGATGACGAAGAAGCACAAACCCAGATTGGCGCATTGATGCCGCATGTAAAGCGTCTGCACCAGCTTTACGACATTCTTGCCAAGGCGCGTGCCAAACGCGGTGCCATCGAATTTTCTTCGAGTGAAGTTCGTTTCATTCTCGATAATAAGGGCGAAGTGACACAGGGCGGTATGTTGGAACGCAATGACGCCCACAAGCTAATCGAAGAATGCATGATTGCGGCCAATGTCGAGGCGGCGAAATTCATTCTACTGAAGAATATTCCTGCACCGTTTCGTGTGCATGACCGTCCACCGGAATCCAAATACGCCGACTTGCTGGAATATCTGGCCGAGTTCGGTCTGAGATTGCCTGCTTACAGTGCGGTACAACCGAAAGACTTCACCCAGTTGCTGAAAAAAATTCGCGAACGTCCCGATGCCGCTTTATTGGAAACCGTATTGCTGCGCTCGCAAAGCCTGGCGGTGTACGCGACCGAAAATAAAGGCCACTTCGGTCTGGCGCTGGAAGCTTACGGCCATTTCACCTCGCCGATTCGACGCTATCCCGATCTGCTGCTGCATCGTTCGATCAAACATGCCTTGCTGAAAGGCAATGAGGATGGGTTCTCCTATTCCGCGAAAGAAATGGATGCGCTTTGTCTGGCCTGTTCGGAAAAAGCGCGTCGTGCCGATGAGGCAGAGCGCGAAGTAGACGAACGATTCCGTGCCGCCTGGATGGAACAACATGTCGGCAGCGAATTCGATGGCGTGATCAGCGGCGTGACGTCGTTCGGACTGTTTGTCGAATTGGTCGAGTCCAAGGTCAACGGACTGGTCCATATCACGCAATTGCCGCACGACTATTATCATTTCGATCCCTTGCGTAAATCCATCAAGGGCGAACGTAAGGGCTTGAGTTTCCGACTTGGCGATCCGGTGCGGGTACTGGTATTGCGTGCGAGTGTTGAAGATCGCCGTATCGATTTTAAATTGGCTGAAGAACCGAAAAAGAAAAAGGCTTGGGCAGAGAAATGAGTAAAACTTCTTCCTGGATTGCAGGCATCAATGCCGTTGCATCCTCACTGGAGCACGATGCAGAACACGTGCGTGAAGTATTGATTGAAGCTGGCGCGAAAAATCCGCGACTGGTCGAAATTGAAGAACGTGCACGCCAACTGGATATTTCGGTTCGCAAAGTCAATTCGCAAGCCATTGGCGGCGTTGCCGGCGATCTGCGTCATCAAGGTGTCGTGGCCCGTTACGAAGCCGCCAAGTCGCTGGATGAAAGCGAATTGGTTCCCCTGATTGAAGCCTCGGACGGCAAGGCTCTGGTGCTGGTGCTGGATGGTGTGCAAGACCCGCATAATCTTGGTGCCTGTCTGCGCAGTGCGGCAGCAGCGGGTGTGACTGCCGTTGTTATTCCGAAAGATAAAGCAGCCCCGATCAATGCCACGGTTCGTAAAACATCGGCAGGTGCTGCCGACCGTATCGCCATATTTTCTGTCACCAATCTTGCACGCACCTTGCGTGCTATCAAGGACGCCGGTGTCTGGGTTTATGGCCTTGATGGTGCCGCCACGACCAATATTCATCAAATCGATTTCAAGGGAAATGTCGCGCTGGTAATGGGCGGCGAAGCTGATGGCATGCGCCGTTTAACACGCGAGCATTGCGACGGTTTGGTAAAAATTCCGATGCCGGGTGAAATGGAAAGCCTGAATGTCTCGGTGGCGACCGGTGTGGCGCTCTTTGAGGTTGTTCGACAGCGAGTTGGGTCTGCCTGATGAATTTGAATTGGTATGACTACGTTGGGTTTCTCGGCGTGGGTTGCGTGTTGAGTTCCTATTTTGCACTGCAGGCTGGCAAGCTGGCGGCCGATAGTGCGCTGTATCAATGGGCCAATATTGTCGGTTCGATATTCATTCTGGTGTCGCTGTATTACGAACCGAATAAATCATCGATCACCATTCAAATTGTCTGGATTTTGATTAGCGTATTCGGATTGGTGCGGAGCTATCTCGCGAAGAAAAAAGCAGATCCAGCATGAGTTCCGGCCCCGATCTGATCGGTTATGCCGGTGTTTTCATGGTGCTGGTTGCCTATACCTTGCTGCAGGCGCGACGCATGGATGGCAATGGCGTGTTGTATCCGCTCATCAATTTGATCGGCGCGATACTGATTTTGATATCACTGCACTACAAGCCCAATATGCCGGCTATCGTGATGGAGGCGGCTTGGGCGGTGGTGAGTGTCGTTGGAATTTTCTTCGCGATTCGCGCAAGAGAAAAAAATAAACAATAAGTCCCCCATAAACATGTCGCTGGGAACCATGTCAGAAATTTTACTGTTTACTGTTGTTGACGCATTTGCCCTGTCTGGAAGATCAGGGCCTGTGCTCGTTCCCGGCATTCCTCAAAGTGCCAACCTGCCGACTATGCGTGTAGGTGCTCAGATACGCATTACGGCGCCTGATGGTTCATCTTTTGAAACGCACATCGCAGGATTTGAAAACATTAGTTATGGTCGCAGGCCGCCAGCTGACAAAATTTGCACGCCCATTTCTTTGCCATCGTCAGTTTCTAAAGACCAGGTTCTACCGGGCGCCGAAGTATTTCTGGTGACTGCAAAATCCGGCGACACGCTTTCGTGACACCGCTCCTGCGCAAGAGAAACATTATTCTTCGTCGGTGCCTTCGTTGATGCCTTCAAACAGGAAGGTCGAAAGATAACGTTCGCCAGTATCGGGCAACATCGCGAGAATGACATCGCCTTCCTTCGCATGCGTGTGTGCGACTTCGAGTGCCGCAGCAAAAGTGGCGCCACCGGAAACGCCGGTGAAAATGCCTTCCTTGCTGGCCAAATGCCGGGCTGTGTCGCGTGCCATATCGTCGGCGACGGGCAGGTTGTGGTGATACACATTTCGATCGAGAACCGAGGGAATGATGTTCGGTGTCCAGCCCTGGATTTTATGAGGACTCCATTCTTTTCCGGCCAGCATGGCAGCGACGGCAGGTTCGCAGGTGACGATTTCAATTTCGGGACGCGCAAGGCGAAGCATTTGCCCGACGCCGGTTAACGTGCCGCCGGTGCCCCAGCCGCTGACGAAAAAATTTAATCGGCGACCGGCAAAGTCCTGCAAAATTTCCGGGCCGGTGGTGTTGCGGTGGTAAGCCGGATTGGCCGGATTGTCGAATTGCTCGGTGTAGTAGGCACCGGTTTTTTCGGCATAGGCTTTCGCACGTTCAATCATGCCGACGGCGCGTTCGGCCGCCGGTGTCAGAATCACTTTTGCACCTAGCATTCTCATGAGTTTCCGGCGTTCGATCGAGAACGAGTCCGCCATGAACGCGACAAACGGATACCCTTTCGCAGCACAAACCATTGCCAGCGCAATACCAGTATTGCCGGAGGTCGCCTCCACCACTTCCTGGCCGGGCTTGAGAATGCCGCGTTGTTCGGCATCCAGAATAATCGCGTGTGCCAAACGGTCTTTCACCGACGACATCGGATTAAACGCTTCGAGTTTTACGTACATCTCCACGCCTGCAGGAGCGAGGCGGTTGATGCGAACGATAGGGGTGCGGCCGATGGTATCGAGAATGCTGTCGTAGATCATGGCTAAGTCCTTGTGTTGGCGTTGCTTGAATAAAACGCAGAATAGAGATGTAAGTGGTCAGCCGGTTACAGGGTTCCCCAGCGATTCAATATCTTGCAAAACAATTCGGCGGTCTTCTGTGTGTCGTAAACCGCCGAATGGGCTTCGTCGCCATTCCATTCGATACCGGCAGCTTGCACGGCACGACTTAGTACGGTTTGACCATAAGCCATACCGGCCAATGTGACGGTATCGAACACGCTGAACGGATGGAACGGATTACGTTTGTGTTCGACACGGGCAACGGCGGCATTGATAAAGCCAAGATCGAAATGCGCGTTATGGCCAACGAGAATCGCACGCTGGCATTCGGCTTTTCTAGCTGCCATGCGTACCGCATGAAAAATATGATCCAGTGCTTCGCGTTCCGGTTTTGCACCGCGAAATGGATGTGTGACATCAATACCGGTGATTTCGAGTGATTTAGGGTCCAACTCGCTGCCGGGGAAGGGTTCTACGTGCGTGGTGGTACATTCGCCTGGCGTGAAGACACCGTTGTCATCCATCAGGATCGGAATGGCCGCGATTTCCAGCAAAGCATGGCGATGGCATTCAAAACCGCCGGTTTCAACATCGACGATGACGGGCAGGAAGCCACGGAAACGATCGGCTATACGGCGTGGGGGAGTCGGCTCGGTCATGGCCGACAGGATAGCAGCTCATCGTTTTTATGACATCCGAATGAAATCAAACATTGCGCATTGTCGAAGCGTCCGTCAGGCGCGAATGTCGTTAAGTTTGCAGGTGTCAGGCAGATCCTATCGAAGGTTAGCAAGCTCCCATCACCGCCAATTTATCGTCTAATGAAAAGCGAGGTTGCTCCTAGCACCAGCGCCAGCCCACTCACCGATAAACCGAAGACGGGGAACAAGATGCTCAGCGGTGCGGCGATGACCAACAACCCCATACTCCAGGCGCGCAGATCAAGAATATTTTCCTGATCATCTTTGTTAATGAAATGGGCAATCAATGCGTCAAGACTGAATTTCCCGGCGCCGCGAAAAATCAATGGCAATAACATTGCGGCAAACAGCAATGGCAACTTAAAATTTCCGAAGCCGTCATTTGAAATGGCATAACCCATGGCGAGATCCGTGAAAGTCTTCCAGTCCATTGGCCAATGCACGGCCGAGGTCGCCACGATCGTCAATACCAGCAAACTGAAAGCAAAAAAGCGTGTCCCCAGACCCAATAGCAGTGCCAGCCCGCCGATCAATTCAAACCAGGTCGCCATGCCCCAGCTAATATCCGTGGGCACAATATTGAAGGGAAACGGAAAATCCGATTGGATATCGGAAAACCAATTCTCGCCGCGATATTTTTCAATGCCCGATTCCCAAAATTCCCAGGCGAGCAATAAACGTAAACCTAGCGGAGCCAGCCATTCGCCAACGCCCTGCAAACGGACCGTGATGGCGGCATACAGATCGGACATTTTAGTAAACATGATTCTTCCTAGGTAGTCGGCACACGATGGTGATGTGCCTGATGAATGCGTACCTGAAAAGAGTCAGACAGTAGGACGAAGGGTTCGCTGGCCGAGTAAATTTTCGTACAGGCCTAGGCCCAATTCGATAAACGATGCCAGATCTTCGGCATTGGCTTCGTTGGCAAGCGCGGTGAGATGCTGTCTTGCCGTCAGTTCGGGGGCATCGCTAATCAACTGCAACAGGCGAAAGATAAGGGCACTGATTTCATCGAAATGCACTTTGTAATCGCGATCTCGACGCACCAACAAAAACGTGGGATCTTCCGGTGGTGCTTCAGGAAGAAAACCGGGGCTTAGGCGATGCACCGGCCATTGATAACCCAATGGCCAGGCCAGCGAAGACAGGCTGAAAGTGCTATCGAGAATATTTTCACGGGTGATGTCGGCATCGTTTCCGCCTTGATCATTCTCGGCCAGATCCAGTGCCAGTTCCACCCACTCGTAATGGGCAAGTTCCATCAGCCAGCCGGGATCTTGTGCGCCTTGTTCGATACGTTTTTCAAGAAAGCGGATAAATTCACGCGGTACTTCCGGGAATAAATGCGTCTGACAGCGATGTTCGCGATAGAACGCGTGAACAAGGTCAAGCCAGTGGTCGTCATCGAGTATTTCCCGGATTACCGGAAAATTACCGGCCAGCAGGCCTTCGATATTGTTAAAGAATAATTCGCGATAAATCGCCAGGCGGCGGTCCTCAATATCCGGTGGTGGCAAATTCGCCTGTGGATCACGGATATGCTTCGCCAATGCAAATTGCTGTTGTCGTAAATTCTCAGGCGCTTGCATGTTGCACCGACTGGAGTTTATGCAAAGCCTGATGTTCACGAATTTGCGAGACTTCCAAAATCAATTCCTCGAAAGCCGGAAAATTAAAATCGCGTTCGAGCAGAGTAGGTCGAACCCCGTGCAGCCGATAAGCCTCGGACAGTATCGACCAGACTTCGGGCTTGACCGGCGCGCCATGGGTATCAATTTTTAAATCGTCGGCTTCGTCGTAATGGCCGGCGATATGGATATAAGAAATTCTTTCGCCGGGCAATCGGTGCAGAAAATCAATCGGGTCATAACGATGATTGATGCTGTTGACCATGATGTTGTTGACATCGAGCAACAAATCGCAATCTGCTTCGGAAAGCACTGCGTTGACGAAATCGATTTCCGGCATGGCCTGGTAAGGGGCTGCGTAGTAGGAAACATTCTCCACGGCAATGCGTTGGCCGAGTCGGTCTTGTACATGGCGGATGCGCGCCGCTACGTGATGCACGGCTTCCTCGGTAAAGGGAATCGGCATCAAATCATAGAGCTGGCCGTCGTCGGCACAGTAGGAAAGATGTTCGCTGAAAATGGGTACTTGGTGTAGCTCAATAAAACGGCGCAGCTTCAATAAATAGGTTTCGTCGAAAGGCTCCACGCCGCCCAAAGACAGCGAGAGTCCGTGACAAACCAGCGGGTAGCGCGATGTCAAATCCTGCAAGGCATCGCCATAACGGCCGCCGACGCCAATCCAGTTATCCGGTGCGCATTCGAGAAAATCGAATGCGCCCGTTTCGGCGGTTTGCAGCGGGCTTAATAAAGCCCGCCGCAGACCGAGTCCGGCAGCATGGGTAGCGAGTGTGCGAGATGCTGTCATGGATTAGTGCTTATTTCTTGTCGGCGCCGCATTTGCCTTCGCCGCATTTACCTTCCATCTTGGCTTTATCAGCGCCGCATTTGCCTTCATGCATGGCCTTCATTTCAGCGGCACTGACTTTGCCATCCTTGTTCTTGTCCATGCCAGCAAACATCGCATCGGCGTGGGCACGGTGCTCGGATTGGGTAATCACACCATCTTTGTTTTTGTCGGCCATCATCATGCCGCCGCATTTGCCTTCGGCCATCTTCGCCTTGTCGGCGCCGCACTTGCCTTCACCACATTTACCTTCTGCTGCTTTTGTAGCGGCCGCTTTTTTCATTTCTGCACCGCATTTGCCTTCACCACATTTGCCTTCGGCCGCCTTGGCGCCGTCGGGAGTGGTGACTTGATAGCCGCTACCGAGTTGTTTAACGGCAAAAGCGGATTGCGAAACAGCGAGACCGCCGAGCAACAGTGCGCCGGTGGCCAGCATGAAAGGTTTCAAGTTTTTATTTGACATGGTATTTCTCACTTTGTTGGAGGTGGATAAAAGATTACGCACTCAGGTATTCGCGTGCCAGTGCACGGGCACGGTGTAAACGGGCTTTACAGGCTTCCTTGCTTAAGTCTAACTGGGCCATGATTTCCTGGATCGAAAAACCATCGAGATCACGCAGCAGTATGATTTCGCGATAATGTACTGGTAGTGACTCCATGGCCATGGCGACATCGCGCGCCAATCCTTTGTGTTCCGGGTAATGCGGCCCTTCGATGTCTTCGGTAATCGGCACCTGCATCAGTGCCGCCTTGGCGCGTTTGTAACGATTGCATTCACGTTTGACGATTCGGAACAGCCAGGAAGTAAATACTTCCAGATTGCGAAGGTCACCGATTTTTCGCGAAACAATAAACAGGGAGTCCTGCACGGCATCTTCAGCATCGTTGATCGCGCAATGAAATTCGGCAAAACGGCGCAGGTCCTGGCGCGATTGTTTCAGCACGCGTTCCAATGCCTGTGGATTGCCATTTCGTGCCTCGGTCAAATCACATGTGAGTGCAGTCATTGTGGTGTCCTTGTTCCATTAGTATGAACTTCAAGACTAAAGAGACCAACAGTACGCAAAAGGGTTCGCCAGTCACCGAAAAAAATCAAAAAACCCGCAAAAAGCGGGTTTTTCGGTTGTTTCTATCTACAAATGCCTTATTGGCTGGTCGAATCACGCTTTTCGCGCTTCTCCGACAGGGTCTCGCCATGCACCAGGAACCAAGTGTTTTCGGCGATATTGGTCGCATGGTCGCCGATGCGTTCAATATTTTTCGCCATGAACAGCAGATGGGTGCAAGGCGTAATCTGTTTGGGGTCTTCCGCCATGTAAGTCAGTAGTTCACGGAACAGGGCGGTGTATTGTAAGTCCAGCTCGGCGTCTCGATCACGTACGGCTTTGGCAGCGTCGGCATCGCGATTGGCATAGGCGGTCAAGGATTCTTTCACCAGTGCATTGGCCAGCTTCGCCAGAATAGGCAAGCTGTGTGCCAGAGAAACCGGTGCACCCTGGTTCAATACCATCGAGCGTTTTGCCACGTTGGCGGCGTAGTCGCCAATGCGTTCAATGTCGGAAGAAATTCGCAGTGCCGCATACACTTCGCGCAAATCGCGAGCCATTGGTTGACGCAATGCAAGCAAGCGAAGAACGTCATTACTGACTTCGTGCTCAAGAGCGTCGATGGCATCGTCATTGGCAACTACGCGGCGGGCGGCATCACTGTCGCGGCGTTGCAGGACATCGACCGCGGCATCGAGTTGCGAAATGGCGATCTCGCCCATGCGCTGGATTTCGCCATAGAGACGCTGCAGCTCGCTGTCAAAACTTTTAACAATGTGTTCGTTGGTGCCCATTTTTCTACTCGCTCTTTGATGAGTGATTTGTTTTCCGAGAAGGATTTCGGTTAGCCGAACCTGCCAGTAATATAATCTTCGGTTTGCTGTTTTGTCGGCTTGGTGAACATGGTTTCAGTCACGCCAAATTCCACCAGCTCGCCTAAATACATAAACGCGGTGAAGTCGGAGCAACGTGCCGCTTGCTGCATGTTGTGGGTCACGATAAGAATAGTGAACTGTTGTTTTAGTTCGGCAAATAATTGTTCGATTTTGCCGGTGGCAATCGGGTCGAGTGCCGAGGTGGGTTCATCAAACAAGATCACTTCGGGTTTCAAGGCGACTGCGCGTGCGATGCAAAGCCTTTGTTGCTGGCCGCCGGAAAGCCCGAGTGCACTTTGCCCTAATTTGTCTTTGACTTCGTCCCACAAGGCCGCCTGGCGCAGTGCTTCCTCAACGCGAATGTTCATGTCGGCTTTCGACAGACTTTCGTAGTGGCCGATGCCGTAGGAAATATTATTGAAAATGGTCATCGGGAACGGCACCGGCTTCTGGAACACCATGCCGATTTTGCTGCGTAATTTGTTCAGTGAATATTTTGGATCGAGTACATTTTCACCATCCAATGTCACTTGGCCTTCTGCATGCATGCCGGGATAAATCGAATAGATGCGATTAAAAATACGCAAGAGAGTCGACTTGCCGCAACCGGAAGGACCAATCAGCGAGGTCACGCATTTTTCGGCAACATCAAAATTGACGTCTTTAATGGCTTGAAAATCACCATAATAAAAATTCAAATTTCGAGCCGTCAGCTTGGCTTTTGCGTTTAAGGACGCAGCATCGGCCTGCACTGTGCTTGGCTTGCGTGAAAGAGTGATCTCAGTCATTTTGAACCCTGTTTCTCAAAAGAATAACGCGTGCGATAACACTAATTAGCAGCACGAATAATGTAACGATTAATGCACCGGCCCAGGCTAATTGTTGCCAATCTTCGAACGGGCTTTTCGCATATTCGTAAATAGTCATGGGGATATTGGCCATCGGCGAATTGGGGGAGAAGCTCCAATACTGGTTATTGGTGTTGGTGAAAATCAAGGGTGCCGTTTCACCGCTGATGCGAGCAAGCCCCAGTAATACACCGGTGGTAATGCCTGAGCGGGCAGCACGATAAAGTACATTGGTGGTGACTTTCCACTGCGGCACGCCGAGTGACAACGCGGCCTCGCGCATTTGAGTTGGCACCAATCGCAGCATTTCATCGGTTGTGCGAACAACGACAGGTAGCACGATAAAGCCAAGTGCAATAACGCCAGCGTAAGCCGAAAAACTTTCCATCGGGCGAACGATAATCGTGTAAATAAACAGGCCGAGCACGATAGAGGGTGCAGACAAAAGTATGTCGTTGATAAAGCGGATGACTTCGCCGCGCTTGGTGTGATTGGCGTATTCCGCCAGATAGGTACCCGCTGCAATACCAACAGGCGTTGCCCATAGGACTGCAGACATGCAAAGCACCAGGCTTCCAACCAAGGCATTGGCCAAACCGCCTGGCTCACCCGGGGGAGCTGTGGTGGTGGTGAACAAGCTCCAGCTGAGGGCCGGCAAGCCTTTCGAGAAAGTGGTCCATAGAATCCAGCCGAGAAAGAATAAGCCAATGACGGCAGCGCTCAGCGACAAGACCATCGCAACCGCGTTGATAATTCGGCGGCGTATAAATATTGCTTGTGCGCTCATTACTTGCCCTCCCGATGTTTCAGACTCAAAAGAAGCAGTTTGGCAACAGATAGCACGCAGAAACTGACAATAAACAACAGGAAGCCAAGGCCCAACAGGGCAGCACGGTGTTCATCGGCAAAAGCTTCGGCAAATTCATTGGCAATGGTGGCGGAAATCGATGTGCTAGGTTCCAGCAAGCTTGCCAGACGATTGGCATTACCGATCACAAAAGTTACAGCCATGGTTTCGCCGAGTGCGCGGCCAAGGCCTAAAAATACGCCGCCGATGACCGCTGATTTTGTGTAGGGAAGCACAACGTCCCAAACCACTTCCCAAGTGGTGGAGCCGAGCGCATAAGCCGACTCTTTCAAGCGAGAAGGCACCGTCAAAAAGACTTCGCGCATTACCGAAGCGATAAAGGGAATAATCATAATGGCAAGCACGGTGCCCGCCGTCAGTAAGCCAACACCAATCGGCACGCCCTGAATGTATTGGCCGATAAAAGGCATCTGGCCCATATTGTCATTGACCCACGGATAAACGTGTTCGCCGAGCATTGGTACGAGTACAAATAAACCCCACATGCCGTAAATGATCGACGGAATACCCGCGAGCAATTCAATGGCGATGGCAATGGGGTTGCGAATCCAGGGTGGGGCGACTTCGGTAAGAAATAAGGCAATGCCGAAGCTGATCGGCACTGCAAATACCAGTGCAATCATGGAGCTGACAAGCGTACCTACAATGGGTGACAGGCCATGGAAAATATTATTGGCAGGATCCCAGAAGTCGGTGGTGATGAACTTCCAACCTTCTTTGGCAAATGCAGCTTGGCCGCCAATAAACATCACATACATGGCGCCTAGCAATGAAAACAATACGAAAAAACCCGCTGCGGCAAGTATCCAGTGGAATAACCTATCCTTGAAATTGTCCGAACTGGCACGAGCTTCAACAACTTTCAGGCGTTCGGCAAGGGCAGTGGCTTCAGGCATGAATCCATTCTCAAGGGTTGAAATAAAAAGCGCCCAGGCAGTATTTGCCGGGGCGCTTAGTTTAATGCATTGCAGTATTAATATTTAAGCTTTGCAGTCCAATAGGCTTCAATGCGTTTCACCAGTGCAGGCGATAGCGGTACGTAGCCCAATTGCTGTGCGGAAGCGTCACCACTGGTGTAAACCCAGCGGAAAAAGGCAATCGCGTCTTTTGCGTTGGCAGGCTTTTTTGGCTTTGTCGACATCAAAATGAAGTTGGTCGCGGTAATCGGCCATGAATCTGCGCCAGGAGCATTGGTAACGATCAGGTAGAAGTCTTTTGCATTTTCCCAGTCGGCGCTGCTGCTGGCGGCTTGAATCGTTTTCAGGTTGGGTTGTACAAAATTACCTGACGCATTTTTCATGGCGGTATAAGACAGCTTATTGGTGGTGGCGTAGCTTAATTCCAGATAGCCAATGCCACCTTTGATCTGCTTGACGAAAGCGGCGACACCCTCGTTGCCTTTACCGCCGATACCACCTGGCCAACGGACGGTAGTACCTTCGCCGATTTTTTGCTTCCATTCCGGGCTAACTTTCGACAAATAATTGGTGAAGTTGAATGTGGTACCGGAACCGTCGGCACGATAGATGATGAAGATTTTAGAAGCAGGTAGTTTGAGATCTGCATTCAAGGCCACGATTGCCGGATCGTTCCACATGGTGATCTTGCCGAGATAAATGTCTGCCAATACCGGCCCGGTAAGGCGCATGGCACCCGCAGCAACACCAGGCACGTTGACTACTGGAACAATGCCGCCGTGGACCGACGGAAATTGAGCCAGTCCAAATTTAGCCAGTTCTTCTGGTTTCAGAGGGGCATCCGAAGATCCAAAATCAACCGTGTTGGCTTTGGCTTGAGCAATACCGCCGCCAGAACCAATGGATTGATAGCTGATGCGGTTTTGAGTCGCTTTGTTGTAATCCGACGACCATTTGCTCATTGCAGGAAACACGAATGAAGCGCCAGCACCGCTGGATTGACCAGCAGATACGTTGAAACTAAGCGCAGCGGCCAGGCCAAGTACGGCAAGTTTGCGTTTTAATTGATTAAACACGAGTAGCTCCTGAGAAGGGACTGTAAGTAAATTTTGGATTGTGCGCATTGTGTGGCGCAAGCATGACGGCTTAATGTCTTATATGTGACATTAATATTACATCCGAGGGATTGTATTGGGTTACAAAAAAAGCGCGACCTAGGGCCGCGCTTTTTATTGCCTTTAAAGCATGACTTACCAGTAAACCTGGGCGCGGAATTCCAGGATGTTCGGGTTGTCTTCAATCAGGGGGGCAAAGATATTGGCGCGTTTTTCGCTGCTGACCATCACATAGTTCAGCGAGAACTTGAAGTTCGAACGCCAGTAGTAGTTGGCACCCACGGTCCAGTTGCTTTCCTTGCCACCTGTCACGAAGCCGTCGTTCAGGTCGGCATGGTCATAACGCAGGCCCATTTGCCACATGCCCTTGCTTGGATCTTCCGGCAAGGTGGTGTTCAAGTTTCCTGATTTGTATGTCCAGGTTTCGCCGGAAACGTTCCATAAGCCAGAAACGTAGTAGCTATCAAAACCGTAGTCCGGATTGAAGTTGCGAGTCAAGTTGGTTGACATCGCTTCGGCTTGCAATTTGATCGGGCCACTGACCCACGCTGCTTCGCCACCCCAGGTGGTGATTTTGTCGCCATCGGTGAATTGTCCGGAATCAATCAATCGCTGGGAAGCAAGATCGGCACCTGGACGAACACGGAAGCGGGCGCGGCCATCTGGATTGACAGGAGCATTGTCACGGGCATCATAGCTCACGGCCGACAAGCCCAAATGGAAAATGTTGCCGTTGTCATGCATCGGAGCCCATGTGCCACGCGCACCAAAACCTTTGCCCTGTGCCAGGTTGCGGGTCAGTTCGCGATTCATGTAGCTACCGGTCAACGTCCATGCATCACCACCTGTAGTAACTTGAACACCAGTGCGGCGTGCAACACTTTGGAGGTTCGTGGTCATCGCTTTTGAAATAAAATCGTTGAAGCGGGTGCTGCTGAGTTCTTCCATGCTGTTTGGCTGTTTGAACTGGCCAAATTGGACACTGGTAAAGCCACTGAACTTGTACTTCAAGTTTACGTCGAGGAACTTGTCGGCTTTGGCGTCATAACCTGCGACCCATTCCCATTGCCCAGGGCCCTTGCCCTTAAAAATGATTTCCGCGCGACGAAGTTCATTGTCTGAATCTGCGCCGTCTGGCAGGTCGGCGTTCAGGTTTCTAACGTCACTGTCAAACCAGTTGAAATCGGCTTGAAGCAGACCTTCGAAGGTAACTTCAGAGCCGCCGATGACATCCAGGGCAATTTCGGCAGAGGCGGTGCTGGAAAGACCGGCCAAAACGGCCAGGGCAAGTGCTTTGTGTGCAAGTTTCATGTTGAGTTCCCGCTAGGGTGTGGAGTTAGGCCAGCACTCTAGAACATGAAAGTTTCGTTAATGTGACAGTTTTGATTATTTCATCGTTTTATCTTTAAACTGACATAAATCGCGGATGACGCAGTTCACACATTCGGGTTTTCGTGCCTTGCAGACGTATCGGCCATGCAAAATCAGCCAATGATGCGCATTCAATAAGTATTCGGGTGGCACGGCCTTCATCAACTTGTCTTCAACGGCGCGGACCGTGCTTCCCTTTGCCAGGCCGGTTCGATTTCCGACCCGGAAAATATGGGTATCTACTGCCATGGTCGGCTGACCAAAAGCGGTGTTGAGCACGACATTGGCTGTTTTACGACCAACGCCGGGCAGGGCTTCGAGAGCTTCGCGGGTTTCGGGTACCTTGCCGCCATAGGTGTCCTGCAGGATTTTGCAGGTTTCCATGACGTGCTTGGCCTTGCTGTTGAATAGCCCGATCGTACTGATGTATTTCTTGAGGCTGGCTTCGCCCAGCGTCAGGATGGCTGCGGGGGTGTTGGCGACCGCGAATAATTTCTTGGTGGCCTTGTTGACGCCGACATCGGTGGCCTGCGCCGACAGCAATACGGCGATCAATAATTCAAATGGACTGGAATAGACCAGTTCTGTTTTTGGATTCGGATTCAATTCTGCTAGTCGTGAAAATAACTCGCGGCGCTGTTCGAGTTTCATGGTGTCTTTTTTGATAGTTCGCGTTTTGCCTTGGCGCGCGCCAAGGCTTGGGCAATGGCATCGGGTGTCGTGGCCTGTTCCTTCTTTTCTTCGAGCCGCTGATATTTTTCTTCGGTCACGCGGACAAGGCGCAAATTCCTGCGCTCGTAACGCAAGCGTGCGGCATCGCGTTTGGCTTGTTCCTCGGGGCTGCAGGGCTTCACTTAGACTCCAAAACTATCGGCCGACGAAGTTGGGTTTGCGTTTTTCGAGAAAAGCACCGGTGCCTTCTTTCATGTCTTCGGTCGAGAATGCAATCGCAAAGCCCTGGGTTTCATAATCCAGACCGACCTCCAGCCCCGCTTCGCCACCGATATGGATCGCATCAATCACGCCGCGCAATGCCTGCGGTGCCAGATTGGCCAAATGGGCGGCGAATTTTTCAGTTTCTTCCAATAAGTCTGCGCTCGGGAAAACGCGTGTTACCAAATTTAGGGCGAAAGCGCGAGCGGCATCAATGGTCTGTCCGCTTAAACATAATTCGAGTGCAGGCCCTCGGCCCGCGAGACGCAATAATCTTTGTGTGCCGCCAAAGCCGGGAATCAAACCAAGATTGACTTCAGGCTGGCCAAACTTTGCCGTCTCAGCTGCAAATCGCAGATGGCAGGCCATCGCCAGTTCCATTCCGCCGCCAAGCGCAAAACCATTGATCATGCCGATGACGGGTTTTCCGCTTTGTCCGATTTTCAACATCAACTTTTGGCCGTGTCGGGAAAAATCGCGTGCCTGCACGGGGCTAAGCCCATTCATTTCGGCAATATCGGCGCCTGCGACAAAAGCTTTCGGACCCGCGCCGGTCAAGATAATCACGTTCACAGAGTCATCCGCTGCTGCCTCATCAAAGGCGATGTGCAACTCGCTGATGGTCGCCCGATTTAGCGCATTGAGCTTATCGGGACGGTTCAAAGTAATGGTGCGAACTTTGTCTTTTTGCCCAATTGCGAGGTTCTGAAATGCCATGTGAACTCCAAATGCTTGAATGTAGGGAACTTTGCCGCCTAAAACAGGTCGGAGAAGTCACGATTGGTAAGTGCCTCAGTGGCGGTTCAGCGTCAAGGCCGGTATCCTATCGCGTCTCGGGACTGTTGTTAGTCCCGTTTATTTTACTGGAGATTCATTAAATGAAATTGCGTTTGTTGGCTGCCACTTTGGCGGCACTTAGTTTAACCGCCGGCGCTGCATTGGCCCAAACCGCTCCTGCAAAACCAGCAGCTGCCCCAGCTCAACAACAATTCACCGCACCCGACAAAGCCACATTGAGCTATGCGCTGGGTTATGAGCGCGGCGCGATGATTGCGCGATCAGGCGCAGACATTGACCCGGCGGCCGTTGCCCGCGGTTTGCAAGATGCGATGGCGAAAAGAGCGCCAACCACACCTGCTGACAAGATGGGTAATGCACTGGGTTATTTCGAACAAAAAATGGAGAAAGATGCCCGCGCTGGTTATGAAAAAGTGGCTCGTGAAAACAAGGTAAAAGCCGATGCTTTCATGGCGACCAACAAAACCAAGCCAGGTGTCATTACCTTGCCCGGTGGCGTGCAGTATCGCGTGATTCAAGCAGGGACAGGCGCCAAGCCTGTGGCAACCGGTTCGGTCGTTGCCCATATGCGTGGTGTGTTGTCCAGTGGCGTTGCCTTGGGCGATACCTTCACTTCCAGTCCATTGTCGCCGCCCACCTTGAAGCTGGCTGAAATGCCGCCTGGCTTGCGTGAAGCGGTGTTGTTGATGTCGGTCGGTTCGCGTTGGGAAATCACCATTCCACCGGAAAAAGGCGTTGGTAAAGACGCCCGTGCTCCGGGTGGTCCAAACCAGGCCATGGTTTACGATTTCCAGTTAGTCAACGTCAAGTAAGTACATAACGCGCTGGGAAACCAGCGCGTTTTTTATATGAGTGATTTTCAACGCGCCATCCTGAGCCCCTGTATCGGCATTTGCGTGCTCGATGCATCGGGACTTTGCGAAGGTTGTCATCGCAGCAGTCATGAAATTGCATCATGGTCGCTCTACAGCGACGATCAACGATTGCATCTGATGGAAAACCTGTTGCCCAAGCGCGAATCACGATGCGCGTGATGCGTGACTAAGAGTGCTTTATTTTTTGATTCGCTCGCCGGTGCATTGCACAATGTTGCAACACCTCCGCCCCAAACGCCTTGGAATTACCACGAGCTGATCGATTTGATCGAAGAAAACGGCACGCTTATCAGACCGGCTGCCGTATTGATTGGCCTGATCCAGCGCGATTCGGGTTTGCATATTATTTTGACTCGTCGCACCGAAGCATTGAAACATCATGCCGGTCAGATTAGTTTTCCCGGTGGACGTATCGAAGAAAGCGACCGCGATCCCGTTGCTGCGGCGGTGCGCGAAGCCCAGGAAGAAATAGGGTTGTTGCCCGAACATATCGAGACAAAGGGATATCTCGATTCGTTCCTGACCATCACCGGCTTTCA
>JAYWIC010000022.1:0-4804 GCA_043789195.1 Arenimonas sp.
GGTAATCAAGGCAAAGCTGGCCGCATGCGATTCGGGAAAACCGTAACTACCGAAGCCTTTGATTTGCTCAAAGACGTTTTCGGCAAACTCCAATGTGTAGCCGCGCTCGGTCATGCCGCTTAAAATGCGTTCTTGAAAATAGTCTAGGCCACCGCGTCGTTTCCAGGCGGCCATCGAACGTCGTAGTTGATCGGCTTCGCCGGGCGTAAAGCCGGCCGCGACGATCGCCAACTGCATCACCTGTTCCTGAAACAACGGAACACCGAGCGTGCGTTCGAACACGGCTTTCAAATCTTCCGAGGGATACACGACCGGATCGAGCCCCTGGCGTCGACGTAAATACGGATGCACCATCCTGCCTTGTATCGGTCCTGGTCGAACGATGGCGACTTCAATCACCAGATCATAAAAACAGGCCGGCTTTAAGCGCGGCAGCATGGCCATCTGCGCGCGCGATTCAATCTGGAACGTGCCAATCGTGTCGGCGCGTTGAATCATGGCGTAGGTGTTCGGATCTTCGGCGGGAATCGTGGCCGGAGTTAAATCCAGAGCGCGATGTTTTTTCAACAGCGCAAGACATTTACTGATGCAGGTCAGCATGCCGAGTGCAAGACAATCGACTTTCAACAAGCCCAGTGTTTCCAGATCATCCTTGTCCCATTGGATGATCGTGCGGTCCGGCATTGCGGCATTTTCTACCGGCACCAGGTGATGCAGCGGTTGCTCGGAGATCACGAAGCCGCCAACGTGTTGTGACAAGTGACGCGGCGCATCGATCAATTGCCGAGTCACACCCATTACGCGACGCATGATGGGGCTTTCCGGGTCAAAGCCTTGCTCGCGTAAACGCTGCGATAAATCCGCATCGCCATTCCACCAGGAAAACACTTTGCTCAATTGTTCCACTTGATCCAATGGCAAGCCTAGCGCTTTGCCCACATCTTTCACGGCACTTTTGGAGCGATAGCAAATTACCGTGGCGGCCAGCGCGGCACGTTCACGCCCGTATTTGTTGTAGATGTATTGAATGACTTCTTCACGGCGTTCGTGTTCAAAATCAACATCGATATCCGGTGGTTCATCGCGTTCTTTGGAAATAAAGCGTTCGAACAACATATTCATGCGGGCCGGATCGACCTCGGTGACACCCAAGGCAAAACACACGGCCGAATTCGCGGCCGATCCCCGGCCCTGGCAAAGAATGTCTTGTGATCGGGCGAATTTCACAATGTCATGCACAGTCAAAAAAAACGGTTCGTATTTCAGCTCGGCAATCAATCGCAGTTCATGCTTGATTTGCTGCTGTACTTTCGGTGCGACACCTTCTGGCCAACGCCAGGCCATGCCTTGTTCGGTGAGTGTGCGTAGCCAGCTCGAAGGTGTGTGGCCTTTCGGTACCAACTCTTGCGGGTACTGGTATTTCAGCTGTCCTAAATCGAAAGTGCAGCGCTGGGCGATGCGAACCGATTCGGCCAGCAAGGCTTCCGGATAAATCGCCGACAGCGCTTTGCGTGTCCGCAAATGCCGTTCGCCATTGGGAAACAAATACGCACCGGCTTCAGCAATAGTGGTGTTGTGATGAATGGCCGTCAGCGTGTCGTGCACGACGCGGCGCGAACGCACATGCATATGCACATCGCCGCTCGCGACGGCCGGTAGGTCCAGTTGCTTCGACAAGGCGAGTAATTGTTGCAAACGTGCTTCGTCATTCGGACCGCGATGCAATTCGACCGCAATCCACACCCGATCCGGAAATAATTGGCGCAACCATTCGCCATCGCGGGATGTTGGCATCTCATCGGGAACCCATAACACCAAAGTGCCAGGTAGACCGCTTAGGAGATCTTCCCGCGTCAGCGAATACTCGCCTTTCTCCGAGCGGCGCCGGCCTTGCGTAATCAATTGGCTGATCGCGGTGTAGCCGATCTGATTCTCGGCGAGCAAGACCAGTTTCAATCCATCGACCAAGGTAATCTCGGTGCCGACGACCAAGGGCAGGCCCGATTCGCGTGATGCCTCCAGCGCACGCACGGCGCCTGCCAGTGTGCACTCATCGGTAATGGCTAAAGCGGTGTAACCATTCTTTTTGGCTTGTGCAAAACATTCGCGTGCACTCGAAGCACCACGCCCAAAACTGAAATGGCTCAGGCAATGCAGTTCGGCGTACGGGCTCATGCGAACCAGCCGTGCAACATCCAGGCGCCTTCGTTCACACCGGCCGGTTGAAACGCCCAGGCACGCTGGCCTTGCGAGGTTTGTACGACGTAATAGTCGCGACGTATATCGCCGCCATCCCACCAGCCGGACTCAATGCGTTCGGGTCCGGATAACACTTTCAGGTCGTAATCACGCAGCGGAACCGGATGATCCAGTAACCAGGTCGGCCGTGGTGGCAATAACAAGGCATCGGGTTCTTTTTTTAATTGCGAGGTGATACGCCAGTTTTTTTCCGGCCGTGGTTCGGCATGCACCGTGAGTTGATAGACCGCATCGCTGCCAAGCCTTGCCCGAAAGCGATCACGCAGCGCTTCCCAAGGCAATGCTTGTGCCGGACGCTCATCGAAAAGATCACGACCGGCCGGTACAAACGGCGGCAACTCGCGTGCAATCAATCGCAAGCCGCGAACCGCTTCGGGAATCGTGGTCTGTTCCAAACGGGATTTGGCCAACTCGAGCAAGCGCACACCATCGCGCTCGGCACTCAATAAACCTACCGTGATATGGGTGTCCGGAAAATTCTCGTGTTCCAGCGCGATGATGAAACGTTGAACGCCACCATCGCGACCGGACAGATATGCCGCCAGATCATTGATCAGTCGCTTGATCGGAAACAGCAGAGCAGGATGATGCTCGATGTCATAGTTCAACTCGACGCGTTCATCAAAAACATCCGGTGGTCGATACAACTGACGAGGATCGGGTTGTGTGCCGATCATGCGATCCAGGTGCGACAACAGGTCGGGTTTGAATCGTCTTGCCAGTGCATCGCGTGGCAAAGTGAAAAGCTGTTTTATCTGACGGATACCTGTCGCTGATAAAGCGGCGACTTTATCTTCAGGTAATCGCGAGAACACCATCGGCAGTTTTCCGATCGCATTGCGCAAATGCACTTCGTCGGTAATCGCCATGCCATCGTGTGCACCGGCCAAGACACAAGCACCCAGGGGAGTGGGCGCCACGGCTATTCGATGTTGAAAACCCAGTGCATTCAAATCTTCGTGGAGCCTAGCTTCAAATTGTGGCCAAGGACCAAACAAACCCAGGCTCGCTTCGACTTCCAGCACGATCGCATCGTCGCCTTCCAGGCTCACCATCGAGGAATAGCGATAGGCAAACGCGGCCAGAAATCGTCGCATCCGATCGTCGAGTGTTGGATCGTGATCAAACGCGATGAAGTGCTGCAAGATCGCATGAGCGGCATTGAGCGATTGGCCCGGATACAGTCCTGCATGGCTCGCCGCTTCGTTTACATCGAGCAATACCCGACGTTGTTGCGGCCCGGTGACTAAGACCAGGGGTAGGTGCGGCGTGGGATGGCGTCGGAGAACACCGTCCAGTGCCAGGTGTGGCAATAGCAGACAAGCCCAGAGCATCGTGTGATCCGCATCAGTGACGAAGATGAGGGGAGTACGGAATCGCCCGCATGGGCGCATTGGCACCGCGACACTTGATCAGTCGTAATTCGGGTGTGGAGGACGTGCCTTTCAAACTCATTCGTACGGGCGCAGGCGAAGGATTACTCGCTGCACTGATCGCGCGAAAGGCAAAGCCGAGCGTATGACCGGTTTCGGCCGCGACTTGCAAACGACGCAGTGATTTGTCATCGGCTTTCATCGGCCAACCGAGCACGGCACCGCATGAACCCGAACGCAGTGCTTGCTCCATCGCCCACAACGCTTCCTTGGGCGCGGCATCGATCACATGCAGTTGCGATAAATGCACGCCACTGTGTTGCCAGGCCGGTGCGTAAGGTCGATACGGCGGTGCAATCAAGACAATCGGTTTTTGTTGTTGCGACAGCTTCGCCAAAATCGGCAACACCAGTGAGAGCTCGCCAACCCCGTCGTGGGCCATCAGGATTTCCACTAATGAAGCTTCCAGCCAACCCCCACTGGGAAGTGCTGCATCCAATGCATCATGGCCGGTAGCCAAGGCGGAGTTCGGCAAGGCGCTCGGCGCATTTCCTCGCCACACCCGGCGATCTTGCAATACGGCATCGAGGGCTAACACCTGTCCCATGCTCAGCCCTTTCTCACCAGGCCACAGTAAATACCTTCAATCGCAAAGTCGGCATCGGCCGGGACTTCAATCGGACTGAAATCGGGATTGCGAGGCAGCAACAAAATTTTGGTCTTGGTTTGCTTGAGTCGCTTGATCGTGATCTCGCCATCGATACGTGCGACCACAATGTCATTGTTACTGGCAGTATTGGTACGACGTACGGCGACAAGATCGCCATCCCAAATACCATCGTCTTGCATTGACTGGCCTTTTACCTTGAGCAGGTAATCGGGCATTGGCGAGAACATGGTCCGGTCCACCAGCATTTGTTCGTCGGTGATGTTGTCGGCACCGATCGGACCGCCTGCGGCGACACGGCCAAGAATCGGCAAGCTGATTGATTGGCTACGAAGGGCGGCGCGATTCCGGCCTTGCAGGGTAATGCCTCGCGACAATCCGGGCTGTAACCGCAGGTACCCTTTAACCGCGAGCGCCTCCAGATGCTTTTGCACGCCACGGGTCGAGGCTATGCCGAACTCTTCGGCAATCTCGGCACGCGTCGGCGGCAGGCTGGTCTGCGCGA
>JAYWIC010000023.1:0-4783 GCA_043789195.1 Arenimonas sp.
CTGGCGATGTACGCCAAGGCCGGCATCCCGAACGCCGAGGTGTTGCGCATTGCCACGCTGACTCCCGCCGAAGTGATGGGCGTCACCCGGGATCTCGGCGCCATCGCTCCGGGACGCTATGCCGACATGATCCTTATCGACGGCGACCCGCTGCAAGATATCACCGACACCCGCAACATCAAGCTGGTATTCAAGGGCGGTAAGCGCTTCGAGCCACAGGCATTGGAAGCTGCGATAGGGATAGAGCCATGATCGGCGCTCGGGCAAGAACTGCTGACACTGCTTCGTTTCCCAAGAGGGGCCGCAAAGACAGTCCTGCGTGATCTCTCCGCGGTCAATCGGACTTGCCTTGAGCTACGTAGCCCGGGTCACGCTCCACCGACCCGGGAGTCACTTGCCCAATCCATTGGCAACTCCCCTGTACGCACGTATCGATGGAAAGTGGAATATGGCCAATCTCTCACATGTTTTACCAGACCATGTTTCACCGGATTGATATGGATGTAATCAACTTGATGCTGCAGGTCGGTTTCATCGCGAATTTGGTGTTCCCAAAATCGTCTTTGCCAACATGCACGCTCCGCGTTACTCAATGACTTGAAATGAACACCAGCTCTGGCAAGGCCTTTCGTAAACAAGAATTTGATCAAGCGGATGCGGACGGAATAATCACCATCGTCCAACGGCAATTTCCAAACAACATGAACATGATCCGGCAACACGACTGCCGCAATGGTCTCGAACGGCCAACGTTCACGGACACGAGAATAAGCCGCCATGAAAATTGCGAAATATCTAGTCAGCAAATCGGAGCGGCGATCTTTCAACGTAAAGGTAAAGGCAAACGTGCCACCAGGGCATTGAGCGCGACGATAACGAACCATCGGCACAGCTTGCACTACCGCATTAATTGGAACCGTAGGGAATTACTGAATACCGTGTCAGGAAGTAGCCCGGGTCACGCTCCACCGACCCGGGGACGCCAGATTCCAAAGAAATAAGTTTCTATAATTGATATTAAAAAAAACACCATTCGAATGCGTTATGTCGAATGTTTGAAAACCCGGGTCGGTGGAGCGTGACCCGGGCTACGATGCTTACCGCGTTAATTAGGTTTAGATAAAAATATAGGGTGAAGTTTGCGACCGACTTTCTGTACTGTATTCAGCGACGCCACAACCTCAAAAGGTGTTGATCGAACTTACAGATAGTAAATGCGTGTTTGCCTTTTTATGTTTTCGCAATGCCTCTACGCTAGATCTGCTCCCACAGTTCTGTACTCACTAACGGAAGCGATTCCAGCCCAGGCTTTGCGAACAGGTACCCTTGGAACAGGCTAATTCCCATCTCACGTAGTGCCCGGTATTCCGCAGCGGTCTCGACGCCCTCAGCAAGCACCCGGCAGCCTAGTGACCGGCAAGTAGCGACGATGCCATTGGTGATGGATCGCCGTACGCGGTCTTGGTCGATGTTGCGGATCAATGCCATGTCGAGCTTGACGATGTCGGGTTGAAATTCCGCCAATAGGTTTAGCCCGGAATAGCCGGCGCCGAAATCGTCGATCGCGGTCAGAAATCCCCGACCTTGGTAGTCCTTGATAATTCCAACCACGTGTGGCACGTCGAGAATGCGTTCGGACTCGGTGATTTCGAAGATCAGCTGTCGGGGATCAAAGCCGCAGCGCTCGGCCGCCGCCAAGGTAAGACGGATGCACGTCGCCGGCTTGTACACAGCATTCGGTGCAAAGTTGATCGACAGTCGTGTCTGCATGCCAAGCCGTGCTGCAGTAGCAATTGCCTTGACCCGGCAGGTCTGGTCGAAACGGTACAACTGTTCCGGCCGGACACGCGCGATTACTTCGCCTGCACCTTCGCCGTTGACTCCGCGTACCAAAGCCTCGTAGGCATACACCGTTCGTGTTTCGGCATCGACGATTGGCTGAAAGGCCATGCGCACGTCGAAATCGAGCAGCATGTCGCCAGCGCAATGCCCACAGGGATGCGGGTTGTTTACCTCGCCGAAAAACTCTTTCAGAAACATTCGCCATGTCTCCAGTGGGCATACAGTTTTTTACCTTGCATGAGGTGTGGGCTAACAGTCAAGCCCTGCAATACCGCACGCTAGAACACATGAATCTGCATGCACTCGCCAAGAGTAAGCAGAAAGTAGCCCGGGTCACACTCCATCGACCCGGTGGAACCCCGCCATCAACTCAAAATTTGAACCGTAGCCCGGGTCACGCTCCACCGACCCGGGGATGCCGGATTCCAAATAGATACGTTTTCTAAAATTGATGTTGAAAAAAAACACCATTCGAATGACTTATGTCTAATTATTGAGAACCCGGGTCGGTGGAGCGTGACCCGGGCTACGATGCTTTTTTCAACTTAGTATCATGCCACTTAAAACGTTTGATTCTCCGCCGCACAAGTAATTGGTAGCTGTCTGGATCTGGCGGGTCATTACGTTTATGACGACGCTGGTTACAACACCAGCACGCGGCTGCAATATTTTTTTCGGAATGATCACCACCATTACATTGCGCGACGAGATGTTCAGCCGTACATTGGAAAGCGCGTGATTGCTTCACGGTGATGCCGTGAACAATCGAAAAAGTGAAAGAGTCGTCTAACCACATTGGTTGGTCACAATAGAAACAAAGACCATTTTGACGATTGAAGGCTGTTGCACGTTTGCTACGAAGAGATTTTGGCATGATTGGCTCGCTGATTTAAGAGGAACCCGCTTGCCCATAACGGTCATCGGGAACCCCGCAGCTAACGCCAACGAGGCACAACACCACACACATAACGTGTGCAATGCCTACATTTATATCGCCAGGAACAGCTTGTGTCCAGAGTCGTAGGGCGCAATACGCTCCACCATTGCGCCGAAAGGCTTGCTTTAGGTTTTCTCCCTAGTCCATTTTATCAATGATGAAAGTGCGGAAAATAATTTACATCGATTTGTTGCTTGTTCGGCGCAATGGTGGAGCGTATTGCGCCCTACGGCCCTTTGCAATGCAATGCTGAAACTTGCCGGGTCGTCTGGTTGCGCTTCCGTGTATTCGTGCAACACTTCGCTCGCAGGGCGGCAGTCAGGACCACCCGCGAGACAAACGGGCACCTTCACGATGCCCGACAAAGGCTGCGGAGACTCGCACGCAGCCACTTCGTGAGCAGCAAAAATCAAGAACATCAACAAAGCGATATTTTTCATGAATGCGTCCAGCCAGAACCCGGATTTCGTTGGGTAATCATGACGCAATATGATTCTTAAATATACGAAGCTTCGCTACTCGATGCAGTTCGTACAGCTCATAGGGTGCGCGTGTCGCGCACCTTGCCGGATGTTTCTCACACAGCGATACAATCTTCAGATTGTCGTTATTCACCTAATCATCGCAGCATGCAGATGATGCACAGCAGGTAGCACTTGTCCCTTACAGATAGACATCATCGCAGCGTGTCGATGGTGCGCCATAGGCGGCACCCTATGAGACGACGCACCTTATGGCCTTACAAGTTTGCCCGGCTTTCCACATTACCTTTTAAACGTTGGAACTACCCGATACATTCCACCCTCGGTTCCGGAAGATCCATTTGGGCCATAGCCATGCAACCCATATACAGAAAATATTTCGACTAATTCGTCTTTCATCTGCACTGGAATGTCATCCATATCAGCATAGCTATAGGTAAAAACTGAAATGCTGTTTGGTTTTCCATTAAACATCGAATAAGCGATGACAAACCATTTACCTTCATATAAGAAGTGGTATTCGTGATCAAGTTCGCGCGGAAATGCAATCGAGCGGAAAAAATAATTGCCTGAATTACGATCAATTGCCCATATAAAGCTATTCGCTGGATTATTTAAAACACCCCACTTTGAAAATCTTGCCACCAGTTGCGGGTAAATTTCCACTTCGCCATTTATCTTCAGACGATCTTCTTGCGAGACGTTTTCCAATACGTATGTCATTGTAAGACTCTAATAAATATCACTTGGAATATCGCTAGGCGTATATAAACAGCGGATTCGCAATTGGTTAAAAGCGTCGGGCCAGGGCACCGACCTACAAAGTTTGCCCGGCTTGCCGCGTTAATAAAAAAGCAGGGTCTTTCGACCCTGCTTCATTTACTTCAGTATCAGCAGGGCGATCAATGCAAAAGCTTTCGCCAATGCCGTAATGTCCGCCTTTACCTTTATATCGATCGTAATCATTGGATTTCTCCTAATGACACGCTCGAGGCCTCAAGCATGTCGTGGAAACCATGCCTGCAATTTATTTACGCGCCGTTGCTAGCGCGCCCGAAATCGATTCTAGAAATCTTTCTCGAGATACGGACGCTAACATGAGGCGCCGAGAGGCTTGACCTATCCGTTACCCTTTCGGGCAGAAGGTTGCATCGATGTTGCTCACGCTTTGCACCCTTGGGCAGCTTCGCGGGCCACCCCGGCCTTTTGCGTAAAGGCCTTGCTGTTTTCCAGAATCACTCTGGTTCACAACCAAAACTAAAATCTATTCCTCATCCACACTTGCTATACCCACAATTCAAACAAGTCTGACACCCGTCCATCAAGATCATGGCCTTGGTATTGCACTTGAAGCACATGCTTGCGCTGGCAGGAAAAGAGGCGCCCTCGCCGGTGGTAGCCGTTGCTGCCTCGTCAGCGCGTGAAGCGCTTTCAGCACCGGCTCCGGCGAGGTCGCCCGGAACTAAACCTTCTTCGGAACCCGCTGACGCGGGCTCAGACTTTTTTGCATTGCGGTTCTCGT
>JAYWIC010000024.1:0-17845 GCA_043789195.1 Arenimonas sp.
TCGTTCTATTCGCAATTTCCGGGTAACTGGAAATATCGCACCCGGCCCGCCAATGTCAGTTCGCTGAATTTTCTTGGCCTATCGCCCTTACACAATTTCGCGACTGGAAAAAAGACAAACAATCCCTGGGGCGAATGCGTCACAACGCTGCAAACCACCAATGGGCAGCCGTACCACTTCAATTTTCATGCAACGCATCCGGCCGAAAATTCGTTCGGAGAAAAAGCAATTGCCAATACCATGGTCATCGGCAAATCCGGTACCGGCAAAACAGCTCTGATCAATTTTTTACTGAGTCAGGTACAAAAGCTCAAGCCTTCCCCAACTATCTTCTTTTTTGACAAAGACCGCGGCGCCGAAATTTTCGTACGCGCCTGTGGTGGAAATTATATGGCGCTTGAGAATGGTCAACCGACCGGCTTTAACCCGTTCCAATGCGATCGTAATGAAGCCAATGTGCAGTTCCTTGGAGATCTGATCAAGGTATTGGCAGGAAAGTCGAGCTATACCGCGCGGGAAGAGGAAGATATTTTCCGTGCGGTAGAAAGCATGCTCGATACGCCTATGCGCTTGCGCACGATGACAAATTTCCAGAAAAGTTTGCCGAACATGGGCGATGATGGCCTGTTCGCCCGGATGCGTAAGTGGACGTCAGGCAACTCCTTGGGCTGGGTGTTTGACAACCCCACCGATACCATCGATCTGCAGAAGGCCAACATCGTCGGTTTTGATTACACCGACATCATTGATAATCCCGAAGTCCGTGTGCCCGTTATCAATTACCTGCTGCATCGCCTGGAGGCCCTGATCGACGGAAGGCCGCTGATTTACGTGATGGACGAATTCTGGAAAATTCTTGACGGCAAAGGTGGTCTCAAAGAGTTTGCCAAGAACAAACAAAAAACTATTCGTAAACAAAACGGCATGGGTATTTTCGCGACCCAAAGTCCGGAAGACGCCTTGCGAAGTGATATTTCGGCAGCATTGATCGAGCAAACCGCCACCATGATCTTATTGCCGAATCCCAATGCCAGCCGGGATGACTACGTCAACGGCCTGAAGCTGACCGAATCGGAATACCAGGTAGTGAAAAGTCTGGACGAGCGATCCCGTTGCTTCCTCGTCAAGCAAGGCCATGCCTCCAGCGTTTGCCAGTTGAATTTACGCGGTATGGATGATCATCTTGCGGTTATTTCAGCGTCTACCGACAACATCGACATCATGCATCGCGTGCTCGCACAACGCGCCTTGGTAGAAGGCGTACTGCCTGATGAATTAGTGCCGGAACAATGGCTGCAATATTTTTATGATCAACGAAAAGGCTCCGGCAAAACGTCTACAAGTTCACCGGCAGTTCGCGTCGCCAGTTTTGATGAAGCTTGAATCCATCCTGTCGTCATATAACGCATAAATAAGGATAAGAAAACATGAAAATTCAATTTGTGATTACAAGAAAGAAAACAACAATGAAATCGAATTCTTGGAAAACCTTGGCGCTTGCATGCGCCTTGCTGACAACCAATGCCAACGCGCAATGGGCAGTTGTCGATGCACCGCATACGATCCAGGCCTACGTCACCCATCTGCTGCGTTTGCAACAGCAGATCACCGCGTACCAAGCGGAGATTCAGCACTACGTGCAACAAGTGACGCATATGCAGCAGCAGCTGATATCCATTGGTGGTCTGCCGGATGTGTCGATGCCGATGACTGATAACTTCGATGTACGCGAGGCAAATTACGGCATGGAGGCAGCCTGTCCCGGTGCAGACGGTTCAATTAGTGTGGCTAGCATGGCACAGGCTTTTCAACTCGACCTAGCTGGAAAAATTAAAGAGCAGCAAGGCAAGATATGCCAGAGAATCGTTATGGCAAAAAATACGCAATACAACGAAGCCGTTAAAATGCTGAAAACTATTCGTGAACAAGATAGCCAATTACAAACCATTGCAAAAGAACGCGAAGAAGTCGGCACCGATGAAGGAAAACTGGCAGCAAACGACAATAAGCTAAGACAATATCTGGCACGTTCGAGTACCAGCATGCAGTACTCGACCACTGTCATCCAGGCCTATGAGACCTATATCAAAGCGTTGCAAGACAATCAGGAGTTGCTGACTAAGCAAGCGATGAGTGGTGACAACGGAAACAAGACGTTTGCCGAAACCGCAGCCCAGAAATTTGTCCAGGGAGCAGTGTTGGAAGCAGCATTAAGAAAGCTTGACGACAGGGACCGTTGAGTTCGAGTGAATAGACGACGTTGTTAAAAAACCGATCATCAAGCGAAGCGAGATGATAAGAAATTCTCGCAAACGCAAATGGAAGTAGCATGCAAAGCACATTCGAAATCGCCACAGAATTGGTCGCCATTGGCGGCAGTCTGGATACGCTGAAAAATTTGATGTCGGTCGACCTTGGCGACGTTACCAATCTTATTTTCTTTCAGCGAATCAATGAATTCCTGAATCGTGAAATCGCGGAGTTCGGTGTCAATCTGCTGGGGCGCACCATGGCATGGATTGGCAGTGTGGCGATCACCCTGATGACGATCTGGATCATGATTCAAGGCTACCGAATCGCAACCGGTCAATCGCGTGATTCCATGATGGCTTTGGTAACTAATTCCTTGAGAGCTGTTTTTATTGTAGGTGTAGCTACCGGATGGGGTCTTGCGGGTCCTACACTCTTTGACTGGATGGGCAACGGGCTTCAACAAAATATCAACGAAGTAGTAACCGGCAGTGATGATGACGCCTATTCCAATATCGATAAAAGCCTTGGTTATATGCAGCTGGCATTTAGCAGTATAGATGCCTTGCAGGATGGTGATAGTGAAAATCTGGATGATGCGAAATCACGTGCGATGTGGTTTACCGGGATAGGCACCGGCGGCCCGGCCATTACCGCCGGCGTTATGCTCTTGCTGAATAAAATCGCCATGGCTTTGTTCACCGGCCTCGGACCCATCTTTATTCTGTGTCTGCTATTTGACCAAACCAAACAGCTATTCAGTCGCTGGCTGTTTTACGGAATAGGAACCATGTTTTCGCTCGCAGTGCTCAGCGTCATGGTTGCATTGGCACTTGATGTTGTTACTGCCGTAGCTGCGTCGTTTTGGGTAAATAGTTTTCTAGGTGGGAGTAGCGAAGGTGTCAATAGCCGGGCCATGCAGCAAGGCGGCCTAGGGCTCATTCTTACGATGCTGATTATTAGTGCACCACCGATGGCGGCGGCGTTTTTTCAGGGGACATTGGGTAACTTCATGCCATTCTCACAATTTGGCGGCTCTGCAGGCAGTCAATCGGGTGCCCGTGGACCAGGTTCACCGCCTGTTTATCACCCGCCCTCAAATCACACGGCTGGCAATCAACGTTTAGAGGAAACACGCCCAGCTTCTAGCTATGATCCGTCCTTAGGACCGCGCGCACCAAGCGGACAATTGGAATCGATTAAAACAGCGTCTAACGCGCAAAAGGCAGTCAATGCAACAGAAGCACAACGCGGCCCCATCTAGCTGAGTCGACTGATAGAGATAGATAATCATGAAAAACAGATTACTTTTGGTTTTTGGCTTATTGGCAATAAGCACTTCCGTATCGTCAGAGGGCGGCACTTGTCCAGATGGATATTACCCACAGGTTGGTGCAGGAGTGAGTGCTTGTCTTCCTATCCCGGGCTATAACGATGAGCAACCCAAGCGGGCAGAAATTCGTTGGGCAACTCGTTGGGGCGCAATTGCGATTGCTTCAAAGTCTACTTCGGGTGGGTCAACCGTTGTAGGTGCTGCGACTAGTAAAGCTAGTAAAGCAAAAGCACAAAAAGCAGCGATTGCAGAATGTCGAAGTAAAGGTGGAGCGAAATGCTCTATTAAGTTGGCTTATTACAATCAATGTGCCGTAATTGTTTGGGGCGATGCAGGCTATAACTTGGTGAATGAAGTTAGCCTAGATAAAGCGACCAGTGCTGCCATGCAATCGTGCAAAAAGTTAGACAAGAATTGTCAGGTCTATTACGCAGCATGTAGCCTTCCAGAAAGACTTAATTAGTTACTAATAAATAGAGCAAAAAACGTCGCTATCCTTCGAGTAATTTGTTTGGCTGATAGTCGGCTAACACAACAGCAGCGGCCTCTGCTGACTTTTTACACGCAACATAATTAAGTGAAAAGCCAAATAATTAAAAACCTTCATAAAAAACCTTTTGGTGACTACAGAGAAATTAATGAATAAAAAAATAATAATGTTAGCTGCAGTTACATTTATTTTGGCAGCATGTCGGGTCGAAGTGCCGTTACCAAAAAATAGTGCAGCCAACCAAAAGAGTGCTGAGGATCTAACAGCAAACGCCGTTGGACAAGATGCTTTTACTCCTGAAGTTTCGACGGAAGCAATTAAGTGTCCGTCACAGGACTTTGAAATATTCTTGACCTCGTTCATTAATAGTGTAGAGGTACAAAAATCCTTTACGGCAACGCCTTTAGAAAGCGTGACGATTGATGCGCTAGCTGAACCTGAGCCTGCGGAAGTAAAGAAAATGCTCGTTGCAAACAAGCTCATGTTTCCGCTAATGCCAAGTCCCGATCAGCAGGCGAACGAGGGTTTGAAAAGTAGACGCTCTGGCGCCGATGAAAATAATGTTGAAGTCATCCTCTTCAAGCCGGATACGGACTATCAAACATCTTTCTTCTTCAAGCGGCTAGATTGCTGGAATCTTATTCGCATCAAAGACTATTCACTTTAACCGCGCCAATACTCACTCGCGAGAATTAATGACTTTATGAAACTCAAAATTGTTGAAAGGCGGTTTTTATCAGGAGCGTATTATGTTTGAAAAGGCAATTAAGCAAGCGCGAATTACCACGGCAGAGCTCTTGAAGTCAGGCAGCATGGGAAGCAACTCAAAAGATTTAATGAAAATCATGCTCATTGCATCAAGCATTCTTTTCACGTCATGCCAGCAACAAGAGAGTACTGACAAAACCTCCCATATCGCAGAAGGTGTCTCGGACGAAAGAATAGAAATGGCACCTAACCCTATTGCAGCTGAAGAAATCAGTTTCTCAGCCGCTCAATTAGAAGCCATAGTCAAAGAAGTCATGCTCGAACAGTACGGAAGCGAATATGACGTCAAACACGATTGTTGGCCTTATATATCCGGTGAATCCGGTTCTTATTGCATGAAGGCAAGCATTCCAACGCTGATCGAGTCTAAACGCGGCAAAGAGCTCTATTTTTACGCAGCAAATCATTCAGATATCAATGACGATCCAAATTACAGTTACGGCCACGCCGATCCAGGCATTTTGGGGGCATACAAGCTCTCGATAGACAAATCGGGTGTTTGGAAATACTTGTCCACAAGCAAGGCGATGACGTTTGGTTCATCTGGGTATTGCGGCTGTGATAATGCGGTTTTTTTAAAGTTCGGAAATGATGATTACTACGGATGGATGTTTACCAGCGGTGGCGTGTGGCAGGGCACGGTAGTTTCCAATTACTCGATCGTGGCACCGAAAGATTCTGCATTTGTCGACTTGAGCCAAATCCCTGAGATACGAGAGGAAAGTCAGGATGTAAGGTATCAGGTAAAAGTCATTGACTCTTCATCGGACAACGTATTCCCGCTTATGGTGACCAAGACAAAAGCGGGCAAGCCATCTGAAGAAAAACTAATCAGCTTCGACGAGAAAAAATGGCTGTATTCGGTTGCGCAGGACTTCTGAACGTCCAGTTGCAACCAGCCATCTGCCAATTAGGAATTTATAATGCCAAATAAGACAAAGCTGGATGAGCGGTGGGACCTTGCCCGTCAAGATATTGTAGAAGCAGCAAGATCAGCAGGTGTGGATATCGGCATCATGGTGAAGATATCCGGGTTCGAGTCAGGCTTCAGTTCGTCTGCGCGGCCAATTTCGAGCCACGCAGCGCAGAATAAAGTGACTCAATTTGATGGAGTGATGGCAATCTCAAGTGCGCATGGATATGGGCAATTTTTAAACGCGACATGGCATGAAATGATTGTCAAGTACGGCGAAAATTATGGCGTTGAAAATGCAGCAGTCTTGAACAAGAATGAAGCAAATGCAGCAGAAATCAGGAGCAATCCATCGCTTCAAGCGGCGATGCTGGCTGAATTTACAAGAGAAAACGTACAGAAAGGTGCTCGCTTGGGCGGGCCGGATCCGGATGCCAATGTGTATGCGTTTCATAATCTCGGCGAGTCAGACGCAACTCTGTTCTTGAAGGCACTCAAAAACAATTCTGACGGGAGAGTTGACGAAGTGCTTGGTCGCTCTGTCATTAGCGGCAATCCATCTTTGTATGGTGACGGCAGTCGCTCTGTGGCGGAGGCTTATGCTGCTATGGGCCAGCATATGGATCGATACGAAAAATATGCGAATGAGGCAAGGCAAGATTTGCCAAATCTAGTCGTGGGTTCGTCAGCGATTAGAACCGAAGCAGCTTTTGTACCGGCTCTCCCAAGACAAAATCACACGGCCGCTGATGGAGATTTAAAGAAAGGCGAAAACGGCACAGATGTAAAACACATCCAAGAACTACTAAACAAATTCGGCTACCGCGATTCGCATGGCCACCCAGTTGCCAGTGACGGCGATTTCGGCCAAAAAACCAAAGAAGCGGTACAAGCTTTTCAGAGAGCACACGGTTTGAGCGATGATGGAGTTATCGGTACTAAAACTATGGATGCTTTGAAAAAAGCCGAACAATCGCCATTGTTATCAAGCCCGAATCATCCTGACCACAGACTTTATCAGCAAGCACTCGCTGGTATCGAGAAACTGCCACAGAACAGTTTTAAAAATGATCATGAGCGCCAAAATGCCGCAGCTAGCTTGACGTTTGAAGCAAAAGTCAGCGGCCTCAAACAAATCGACAGTGTGGTGCTTAGTAGTAATGGCAGTGGGATTTTTGCAGTACATGGCGCTATGAATGATCCAGCACACCACCGCATTCACCTCGATAAAGCACAGGCGGCCATGGAGCCTGTGGAAAAGAGCACAGTGCAATTACATCAGGAAATAGCTGCCCCGAGTCAGCAGGCAGTAAACGAACAGCGACAAATGCGGATCGCATAATTTGCAAACCAATTTTAAAAGTGGGTCGCCAACTTCGTCCCCATTTCCAGTTAACTATCTGGTTACAGCAGCAGCGAATGTTGGCGCAGACGAGGCTCGATATCTGGCTGCTTCGTCCATCGATAGATGCTTGATCGTCAGATCAGAAGTGAAACGCATGTCGAATGAAAATATGAACATCAAGTTCAATTTTATGTGTCTGCATGCTTTTTCTTTATAGGCGGCTATATTTTTTTTAGGAGTGTTAAATAATGAAGCAATTACAATTGATAACCATGGTGATGTTCTTCTCGTTGACTAGTCTTTCATATGCAAGCACAGAGGCGAGCAAAGCGAGTACAAAAGTAGCGAAGAATACCGCTAAAGCAGAGAGAAAAATCTCGATGGCAATCGGCCAGGAGATTGGTGATTTTACAATTGTTGATCAGGAGAAATTAGAAGCTAACGTAGGCTTCAACAAAACTCAGTATACGGTAAATACTAATGGCGGAAAAACGTATAAATGTGAAATTATCGAGGGCACAGGCTTTTATAAAGTTGCCACATTCGGCGTGGGATCTGGAGCCGATGCCATGTGTACAGATTTCACAAAACACTCAAAAGGCAAAAGTTTTACGAAGAAAGATATCGCTAATACAGCAAAGGCAGATGCCAAAGCTTCGTCGGGCAGTACTAACGTTGCCAATGAGGATGCTAAATCGCTGAAGAGACGTGCCAAAGCAGAGAGGAAAATATCAATGGCTATTGGCCAGGAAATTGGTGAATTTTCTTTTGCAAACCAACAGGAAACCGAAGCTAATCTAGGCTACGAAAAAACTCTCTACACGGTAAATACTAATGATGGCAAAGCGTATAAATGTGAAATTATGGAGGGCACGGGCTTTTATAAAGTGGCCACATTCGGCGTAGGATCGGGAGCCGATGCCATGTGTACAGATTTCACAAAAGGATCAAAAGACAAAGGAACAATAAACAAAGCAAGCTGTAATGCTTTGTTAAAAGCAGCTGGTAAATGTTAATAAAAAAGAGTAGCGGTAAGTTTGGCAAAATACATTCGTAAAGTTAGTAGGTCAAATTGGGTCGGGTTCATTTAATTCTGTGCAATCAATCATTTTAAATGAATTTGACCCCTTTTATAGGCAAATCCTGACGGAAGCTCAGCCATTCGAGAGCGAGCTACGCCGGTTTAGGGCGGCTTAAATAACTCGGGCATCTTTTTTTCACAAGGTAATTGCTAATTGCCGACACTTAGCAACCCAGTTTACTATTCCTAACGCATTTTAAGAGACTTGAATGAAAAAATTCGCATTTTTTATCGTTACATTTTTTGCCAGTATCTATTCCCATCAAGTATCTTCCCATCAAAGTTGCGAAGATGTGATTATCGGGATGGTTCCTGCATCGCCAGGGCTGGCAAGCTATCCAATTTATGAGCAGCGCTGCGTGTGGCTGGCAGGTGCCGTGGCAGTTAATCCGTCGACTCGGGACATTTCTTCGGCATGGAATTATTCAAATAGCGAAGAAGCGGGAAATTATGTGCGTTCTCAGTGTGGGAAAAGCTGCATTTCGATTTGGTTTTACGAAGACAGAGCATACATAGCAATTTCTGCAGACGATCGTGCTTATGGCATGAGTACAAACAGCTCGAATGATGCAATTGCAAAATGCGTATCAATGGGCGGGCTTGGTTGCGAAGCTGTCGTTGGTGCCGGTAGTGGAGGTGCGGCAGTTTATTGGTTGTATGGATCAATTGCCTATGACGTGAGCACAGGGAAAACGGGCGGCGGCTGGAATTACAGGCGTCGTTTTGAGGCTGAGAATGCCGGTAAAACAAGCTGTGGCAGTGAGAAATGTTGGGTTTATACATTTCAAACCGGCTATGGCGCTATTGCGAAAAGTACTGAGGGGCAGCTATTTGGGGACTGGTCGGCAAATAGTGAACGGCTGGCAATCAAGGCAGCGGAAAAAAGATGTAAAAAAACAACGAATGACAAAAATTGTAAAAGTGTCATTTCAGGAGCAGCAGAAAATAATACTGCTGTAAGAACCATTCAATTGAAATTGCCTCCGCCACCCGTCAATATTCAGTAAGCCTCTGCGCGTACAATCTGGGCTACAGATCACCGCGACCGAATTATCGGGGGCGGCCTAAGCTCATTTAATTCCGCGCTATCAATCTTATAAATAACTCTGATCCCTATTTTTTTATTCAACAAGATTAGCTTTTGGCCCATCAGAGATGTTGAGTGTCTGGGTTGTTACCAACATAAAGTAGGCGGCTCACGCTTAATTAACCGTGGTCTTAAAAGAAAAAAAGATTATATCCAATCGCTACACGCTAGAATAAAAGCTACACAACCGCGAGGGCGGTATTTAAAATGTGCCCAAATGAATATGTGTGTTTAAATTAAATGATGATATGGCTAATATTTAGTTCAATTAAATGAACTCCACCCTTTTGGGGCGCGTGTTGGTATTAATAACGCCAGCAAAAAATAGACGATGCCGTTGCATAATTTGAGCTTGGAAACTGCCGCAACTCTCAATTTATTTTGACAAACGCTTAGATAGCGAGCTCGATATCTAAACAATACTGACAAAGCGTTTTGAATGCTCTACAAGGAATATAAAAAAATGAAACCTATTTTTCTTACTGCTTTTGTTGTCTCCATCGCGATACTGTCTGCTGCTTCTCCAGCGCTTGCCAAGAAAAAGGCTGCCGCTGCTCCACAGAAGGAAGTTTTGTATGATTGGTGGTTTGTTTGGACGGGCGGGGAATCGCCATCGCGTGAAATCATCTATATCGATTCGCTTTCTGTTGAAACGGTGGTTGATCATGCAGCGGTCTTAGGCGGCAATTTTGACCCAAGGAAAAAGCCTCCGGTTGCCTATATTGAGGCAGACGGTGTATCGATATTCGAAAACTCTAAAACGAAGCCTGCACGGATCAATGGTCGTGTTCGTGTGAAATGCGACACGATGCAAATGATGTTTGAGACCAGCTATAGACAGTATTGGCAGACAGAGCGCTTCGAGACCAAACCCCCAACTCAGTGGTTTAATGTCACGAGTGACGTGAAATTTTCAAGAATCTACCAGTTTCTGTGTGAGCCTAAAATGCGCACTGAAAAGAATATGATGATGCGTGTGGACCAAACTTCCGATCCGCTTGATACAACTTGGACCAAGCTTTGGAATGATGTGCCGCAACCAAAATTCGTATCCAAGAAAACAAAAGAACAGGCTCAGGCAGACTTTGACAAAACAGCGGCGCGAGGCCTGGCCATAATTGCAGAAGGAACCAAGCAAGCCAACGATACGCAGGCACGGATTCTACGTGATGAAAAGGTCACGGCGATGGAGCAACGCGCCCTTTTCGGCAAAATGCGCAGCAAAGCCAGTCCGTTGTTACATTCTTGGTTGGGCGCAGATGAAAGTGCTTTGGTGGCAAGCTGGGGTGTTCCTAACAGCAGTCACAATGCGGCGAATGCCCGTTTTTTAAGCTATGTCTATGGCTTTGAGAGGCAATATCAGACGCAGGATGGGAATGGCAATGTGCTGGCTAGTTCCCGAGATGAATTTTCATGCAACATGACATTCGAAGTACGCAACGGCATCATTAAGGATTATCGTTCTGATGGCAATTATTGTGGCACTGCCGCAAGTAGCATGGCTCGTGGTCCGAATTAAAATGATTCAAAAAAAAGGGGGTAGCCCAGGTAGTCCAATTTCACATGATTTACACATCGCATGCTTAGTCTCAGCATACATATCAATCAGAACGAACAATGAAACCCAATATCAGCAGTCCACAAGAGAATAAAATCAACCATAAGCGCGGTGTCTTGGACTGGATTGAATGGGCCGGCAATAAGTTACCCGACCCTTCCATTTTATTCATGCTCTTGGCCCTGACGGTGATTATTTTATCGGCCGTGGGGAGTGCCGCAGGTTGGAGTGTCCAGCCTGTCAAACCGCAGGTAGTGATGGAAGCGCAACGTGATGCACAAGGCAATCATGTGACTGATGCAAAAGGCATTGTCGTACAAGCGCCCAAAAAAGATGCGAACGGTCAAATTCAGGTAGAACTCGTTGAAAGTGGCGCGCCTTTAGAAGTTAAAAGCTTGCTTAGCGCAGATGGCATTTACTGGATGTTCTCATCCATGTTGAGAAATTTTGCCCACATGCCTGCGCTACCGCTTATTTTTGTGGCTATGCTGGGCATTGGGCTAGCTGAAAAATTCGGGTTTTTTAGTGCATTGATGCGCTGGTTAGCCTTTATGACACCGAAACGGTTGATTACGCCGGCCGTCGTTTTTCTTGGTGCCAACTCTTCGGTGGCATCTGATGCCGGCTATATTATTTTGCCGCCATTAGCGGCAGCATTATTTTTAGCAGTGGGTCGGCACCCCGTTGCAGGCCTTGCCGCTGCCTTTGCTGGCGTGGCTGGTGGCTTTGGTGCAGGTATATTCCCTACCGGCGGCGATGGTGTACTGACAGGCTTCGCGCAAGATGCCGCGCGCGTCATTGACCCCAATTACTCGGTCACTATTTTGCATAATTACTACTTCAAAATTGTATCGGCCATTGTCGTGACCTTAGGCGCCTGGTATGTCACCGATAAAATCGTTGAGCCACGCCTGCTTCGATTGCATGGCGATGAGTTACAAAGCAGCGAAACCGGTGCTATCGCTGATATGGCTCTAAAACCTTCTGAACGCAAAGCCTTGCTGTCTTCATTGGCTGTCATGGTGTTACTGCTCGGAGTTTTTGCGGCTTTAATCGTACCCAACGACATGCCTCTGAATGGCGTCGGCAAGCAAACGCTGGCCAATGGCAGAGTATTGGTACAGCAAGCGGTCGATATTCAGCCGGTGGGCACTGAAACCAAAGTGGCAGCACATGATGTGCTCACTATTGACCCATTGGTGATTACCGAGAAAGAAGCAGCCGGTCGCTTGGTGGAAACACCCGGAACCCGTTGGTCGCAGGTCATCGTACCGATTATCCTGATTATTTTTTTGATTCCTGGCCTCGTGTACGGATATCTCACTAGCCAGTTAAAATCGCAAAATGACGCCATTGATGCCATGTACCATGGCATTCGAAGTATTGTGCCGGTGCTTGTTATTCTGTTTTTTCTGGCACAGTTCGTGAATTATTTTGCCTACTCACATCTCGACAGAATGTTGGCCTATCTTGGTGGCAGTTTTCTATTTGATGGCAACTTACCGATACCATTATTAATTTCTTTGTTTGTTTTGGTGGTTGTTTTCGGTGACTTTGCCATGAGCGGCATGCTCAGCAAATTCGGTGTGCTGGCACCCATATTCATTCCCATGTTCATGATGGTCGGCATCAGCCCTGAACTCACCACGGCGGCCTATCGAATTGGCGATTCGGTAGTGAATATCGCCACACCATTGAATTCTTACCTGTTGATTATTCTTGCGGTATTCCAGAAATATCGCAAAGGTGTTGGTCTTGGCAGCCTGATTGCTTTGATGATTCCCTACTCCATCGTGCTCGGTATCATTTGGACTGCACTGTTACTTGCCTGGTATTTCACCGGCATGGATCTGGGCCCGGAAGCACCTTTGCACTATATACCGGGCTCAATAAGTACAACGGGTGATTAACGCGGCAAGCCGGGCAAAACACATTCGTAAAGTGTGTAGGTCGGGCCCTGGCCCGACGCTTTTTACCGATTACGAGATTGCCTAAACCGAGCGATGCTCTGCCACTTTCCTCACATTGCGATGTTGTGTTTGTAAGATGGGGGTTCGATGTTTCGTTAGCCATGCGATGGTGTTTATGTCGGGCCGGGGCCCGACCTACGGCTTCATCGCTGCGATGAATACCCGCGATAATTTTTCAGGCGTGCTACGCAAAACCGTCGGATTGACCTGCATCTGGAATGTGCTGACGCCCGGTGGTGGATGCGGCAGCATCACGTCTTGCTTCGATAGCGTTTCCGCGAATACGTCCGGTGCAATGCCCGATACCGTCAGTAAAAACCGGCTGGTGCCGTTCGGTATTTTTTCGATCTTGAATCTTGTGTCTGCTTGCAGCAGTTCGATCAATCGATCCGTTGCTTTCCAGGCCATCGCGTATTCGGCTTCGTAGCTATCGACGTATTGCGTGACCAGGGCGATTTGTGGCCAGGCATAGGGCAGCGATCCGCCGAACATGCGGCGGGTGTGGAATAGGCCTTCGATAAAGCTGGCGTCGCCGGCGAGTATCGCGCCGGAGGCACCGTTGAAATGTTTCCACAGCGAGACGTAGGCGGTATCGAACAGGGCGGCGTACTGGGTAATGCTTTTGCCGGTGTGCAGCGGCAGGTTGAACAGGCGGGCGCCGTCGAGATGCAGGCGGATACCTTTTTCGCGGGCGTATTGGCTGATGCGTTCGAGTTCGGCGAAATCAACGAATTCGTGGTTTTTGCGTCGTACCGGACTTTCGATCGAGATAACGCCGACTTTCGTCGGGACGCGGCCACCGGCGGAACGCTCGACCCAGTTTTTTATTTCGGCTAATTCAACGCTGGCTTTTCCCGGTGCAAGCGGAATCAGATTCAAGCCGCTTAAAGTTTCTGCGCCATCGCCGCTATCGTTATAGAGATGACTTTCTGCCTGCACCAATACGCGGCGATCCTGGCCCGCGAGTTTGCGGATGGCGAGATGGTTTGCCAGAGTGCCAGTGGGGACAAACATGGCGGCTTCTTTCCCCAGCAGCTTGGCAAACTTCTGTTCCAGTTCTGCGACGTGTCCGCCGTTCGAGTAGTAGTCGGATTTGAAGTTGGCCGATGTGGCGACATCGTGCAGCAAGCGCGTGTATTCGGCGGGATTCAGGCCAAGCCCATCCGTACTGAAATCGATGCGTTTGAAAAGGCCGTCTGTCGATGCAGGACTAACGCTTATTGCGGCGGCCTTGACGAGCATGGGTGATGCGGCGGCTAAGCTACTGGCAGCCATGAAATGACGACGGTCCATAAACGCATCCTTGATTGTATTCAAACAAAGAATAACGGTAGCGGCGGCGACTGGCTATGGATGGATTTTGTTGAGGCTAAAACACCATCACGTGATCAACGAGATAGCGGCCATTTTCTTCGACGAGGACCATTTCGGCGACATAGTCACCGGATTGCCGGGTAAAGGATTGTTTCCAGATCACCGCGACTGAATCGGGACGCCGGAAAAGCGCAATGAATTCGCGAGGTCCGAAAAAACCTTTCGTGCCCTGGTATTCCCTGCACACGATGTCGAACCATTCTTTGGATAAGACGGTTTTTGCCCGTTCGGTAAAATCACGAACATGGTTTTCGTAATCCCTCCGTGTGGAAGCTTCCATCAGATGGTCCATGATGGGATTGGCGATGGCGAGGATTTCAGAGTCCGATTTATCGGAAAGTGGGCGATTTTCTTTCATGACGCTTTGATTGCATTGTCAGGTTGCCAACGACAAAAACGTATTCCGCTTGAAGAAGATCAATGCAACAGGCGGATTGGAAGAATGGTTTGCACGGCAAGCAAAGGAACCCATGCAGCAGATGACATGCCAACCCCAAAGAAAAAGCCACCTGAATCCCCTGTGGCGCCGCGCAGCACCGAGCTGAAGATCATCACGGTTACCAGTAACAGGGTGTGCAATCCGAACAGGTGTTTGAACATTAGCACTGCAGCATCAGCCTGACCGTCAACTATTGGACCAAGATAAACAAATAAAAACATGGCAATCAAGGAGCTGAGCAATCCTTTGACCGAATAATTGTTGAACCCGGGCTCGCGGCTAACTTTCTTCTGCAATCTCAAGGCAGCCCAAAGACATGGCGCTAAACAGAAAAGCGCGTAAATCATCAGTGCAGGTAAAAATAGAATTCCGGACATAGGCTAATGAGCAAATTAAAACGAAAACCAACTTCTCTCATTGATCAAAAGAAGTTGGTAGATCGAGACGTGCTTAATCCTTGCCCCAAAACTTCACGCGCTTAGCCAGACGCAGCAAGAACGATTCTTTCGAAACGCCCGTGGCAATCGGTGCCGGCGTAACGACGGGAATTTCAGCCGTTATCACGGTGGAAGCCGCAATGTTTTTTGCTGATTCGTCACGTGGTGGACGCGGTGTACGAGGTGGGCGTGGTTTGCCGTCATTCGGATGCGCAGAGCGTGGTTTGTCGGCTTGACGCGGCGCAGATGAAGAACGGGGTGCCCCCGGTTTGCTTGTGCTTGGGCCGCCGGGTTTGCGACCGCCGCCTGGCTTGCTGCCGGTTTTGCTATTGGCAGCCGCTTCACGCACTTCTTTATAGATAGAGGAAATGCTGTCGTTCTCTTCACCTTCGACCGATGGCACATGCGCACGCGGTGTGCGCGGAATCGCTACCAATAATTCAGCCGTCACCGGCTCGGTCGGGATTTTTTGTTCGATATACGCTTCGATATCCGGCAAGCCTTGTGCATACATTTCGCAGGCGAAACTGATCGCATCGCCTTCGGCACCCAGACGCGCGGTGCGGCCGATGCGATGCACGTAATCTTCGGCATCGAATGGCAAGTCATAATTATAAACGTGGCTTACGCCATCGATATGCAAACCGCGGGCGGCGACATCGGTGACGACGATAATTTCAAGATCGCCGCGCTGGAATTTCGACAACAGGCTTTGACGTTTTTTCTGCGGCACATCGCCGGATAAAACACCGACGCGGTAATGCGCCTTTTCAAGAGCGCGGGCAACACGTTCCACCCAGGCCTTGGTATTGACGAACACCATGGTGCGGGCGCCTTCGCTACGCGAGAGCAGTCCCAGCAACAAGGGCAGTTTTTCTTCGTTGGCCGGGAAATACATTTTCTGGCGCACTTTGGCGGCAGTAATGAATTCGGTTTCGACGATCAGTTTTTCCGGTTCGTGCATGTGCTCATAAGCGAGCTCGAGTACGCGATGCGACAGTGTTGCCGAGAACAATAAGGTCTGGCGTTCTTCCCGGCGCGGCAATTTGCGCAGCAGGAAGCGCAGGTCCTTGATGAAGCCCAGATCGAACATGCGATCGGCTTCGTCGAGAATGCAGACTTCGCAGGCATGCAGATGGACAACGCCTTGACGCACGTAATCAATGAGACGACCCGGCGTGGCAATAATCACGTCGCAACCGGCCTGCAACTGGGCACGTTGCTTGTCGTAATCGACGCCGCCGTAAATCAGGGCGAATTTCAGGCCGAGGCCGGCACCGAATTTCTCGGCATCCTTGTGAATCTGGATAGCCAGCTCGCGGGTAGGGGCCAAAATCATGGTGCGAGGATCGGCCGGACCCCGGTTGGCTAGCGCAGGTTTGGAGAGCAATCGATTAAAGGCGGCGACCAAGAAAGCCAGGGTCTTGCCAGTACCGGTTTGCGCTTGGCCCGCGACATCTCGCCCTTGCAGGGCGATTGGCAGGGTCATGGCCTGGATCGGGGTGCAGCGGTTGAAGCCAGCGGCTTCTAGTCCTGCTAATAAATCGGGGTGGAGGTCAAAGCTTGAAAAAGGTATATCGGTCAGTGGTTTATCAGTCATTTTGGCTCATTAAAGCGGGATTATCCGGCTTGCAAGGGCCGCTCGCTGGACGCACACTGCGTACTGGTCTCGGGCCCGATATTGAAATTAGTGAATTTGGCCCCCAGTTTAACGCATCCAGTGGCTTTCCCGATGTCTCTTGTGAAAGTCCCCCGTATTTAGGAGTTTTTCATGAGCGATAAAGTGTTACACGTCGGCGATGCCGATTTCGATGCCCAGGTTCTGCAGTCGGATGTGCCGGTGCTGGTCGATTTCTGGGCCGAATGGTGTGGCCCCTGCAAAATGATCGGCCCGATCGTTGATGAGGTGGCCATCGCCTACGAAGGCAAGGTCAAGGTCGTTAAAATCAATATCGACAACAATCCCGGCGTGCCGCGTAAATACGCGGTTCGTGGCATCCCGACCTTGATGATGTTCAAGAACGGCGTGGTCGCTTCGACTCAGGTCGGTGCGGTTGGTAAGGCCCAGTTGAATCAATTCGTCGAAAAAGCACTGTAAGTTTTCTTGGATTCTTCGAAACAGCCAACACCGGCGCAGGCCGGTGTTGTGTTTTACCGGGCAAGAACGATGCCCCAATAAACCTAGGTTCAGGCGTTCACTTGCACCACCGCGTCTATCGGTGTATTTTTAGGCCTCAAAGGCGCGCTGCGCCGATCTGTTAATCCCCTTCTTTTATCCCTAACTCGCCATTGCGAGGAATCCCATCCGTGTCTGAAAACGAAATTGAAACCGGCAAACCTGCCGTAAAACGTGGTCGCAAGCCAAGCGCCCAAACCTCCGCTACCGTTGATGCCGCACCGCCGGAAATCATTCGGAAAGTGGCTAAAACTGCGCCGAAAGCGCCGCCGGTGGAAGCGCCCATCGCACCGCCAGCCGCAGAACCTGCCTCGCCACGAGTGCATCGTGAGCCTCGCGAACAGCGAGATAACGGCGATAACGGCAACCATCATTCTCAAGCCGCTGCTCCCGTTGAATCGCGTCAAAACGACTCCGTCAGCAATGACGCGAACCATCAGAATCAATCCAATCCCAATGCCAGCGGCTCAAATAACGAGCAAAGCCAGGACGGTAGCGGACAAACCAACGAAGATGGCAGTCCACGCAATAATCAAAATCGTTTCCAGCCGCGTCGCGACCGTTTCCGTGGCCGCAATGACCGCTACGACCGCAATGATCGCAATCGCAATCAGCAGGGCGCGA
>JAYWIC010000025.1:0-4580 GCA_043789195.1 Arenimonas sp.
CAAGCTGGCACGCGTAGTGGAAACCTACGCGCGACGTTTCCAGGTGCAGGAAAAAATGACCTCGCAGATTGCCCGATGCATTGAAGATGTTTTAAATCCACTCGGCGTCGGCGTGATTGTCGATGCCAGCCATCAATGCATGACTACGCGCGGCATCCATAAAACCGGCGTCAGCATGGTGACGTCGAAAATGCTCGGCAGTTTTCGGGATGACCCAAGTACGCGTGCGGAATTCATGCAATGCGTGGGGATGAATTCGAAACGATAAAATCGTTTAATGCTTGCCGTTTTGCTTGTCGAGCACTTGCTGCGCTAGCCAGGGCTCGCCCTTTTCCATCAACTCGACCGGCGTCATTTCCCAGAACGTCAATACCATCACTTCCCCGATGGTGAATTCCAGTTGGTCCTTGTTGAATTTCCGTTTACCTGCCACCACAGCTTCGAGCACTTCGCTGCTCGGCATCGGTGCTTCCATCTCGGCCGCCTTGGCAGCGGCTGCCGCTGCCGGATCACCACTGCCATGTTTCAACAACCACTCGATCCGCAACAAGGCCGCTGCCTGCGGATCATGATGGGTAATTTCCGGCAAGGCCGCCGCCAAGCTTTTATGCAGGGTATTGAGCTGCCCCATGATTTTCATGCGAGCCAGATTGGCAGCATCGCGCGCATGCTCGGCGTCTTCGATGTCCTGCGATTGCTGCTGCTTCGCGGCATCCGCGGATTGCAATTGCTTGAAGGCCTGCTCGAAGCGGATGGCCCAATCCAATTTCGCCAGCAACGCCGAATCCTTGCTGATCAGGGCCTGGCAATCTTCGAGCAATGTTTGAATAGGATTCATGGCGCTGATTATAGAGCCTGTAGGGGCGATTCATGAATCGCCCCTACACATGTTGAAGCCATTATTTCCCGGGCCTCACCACCACACGTTCCGAAGTGGTATTGGCCCGGCTTGCCCGGCCATACATCAGCTCAGCAATCGCCGGTGGCGCAAAATAATCCCCGGGATGTACGGCCTGGGCGTAGTAATAGATTTCGTGTTGGCCGGCTGGCAGGTACTCAGCGTAGATCTGTACGGTATCTGCTTTTGTTTGGCGTGTATTGAAATAGTACGATCCATCTCCGCCGATCTTCTGCAGTTGCGCGCCACCTACACTGCTCAGTCCAATATCGCGACTTACCAATCCACCCGGAACGACGTCGGTGACCGCCACAAAATGGCGCTCCTTCGGCACGGTCACCAGCAAACGCACACGAACCCAATCACCTTCGCTTACCGCCGATTTCCCAATGGGTATCCAATTGCCGTTTCGCAGCACATCGTAATGGCGATGCAATGCAATTCCGGTTCCTTTTGCTTCGGCATCACGTAAATCGTATTGGTAACGAATGACAGCATTGTAGTGAAGTGCCCCATCTAGTGCATCACTGCCTGCGATTTTCAAGGTCTTCGTGCTTGAATCGAGCGCCTGTTTGAAACCGGCGTGCGATTGCTTTGCCGGCAGTGTGAGTTCGTGCGCCGTTTTACCAAGTTCGGCCTTCACTACCAAATCGTTTTCGCGTTGCGGCATCGCCGAGGTCACGGAATGCAAACTCATCAGACACTGCGCACTCGACTGTGTATCCAGGCTAGCGGTGCCGCCTGCATAAAGATCGTACACGCCACGCAGCATGGCTTTGCGCATCGGCAATCCGGCCTCGCTCTTGTCGAGTTGCCACAGGGTTGCTGCCACTGCACATTGGTCGCGCAGTCCGGAACCCATGTAAGCACTGAAATCGCGATTGTCATTCAACACACGGCGCAATCCATGTTGCTTGCCGGCTTGCTGCAATCTTGCAATGCCTTCCTGCAGCTGTACCGAAAATTCCGGTTTGCGCGACAAGGCCAACAACAGTTCGCTGCGGGCATACCAGCTTAATTCGCCCCACTGGTTCCAAAGAACATTCAGGGTGTTTTCATCCAGCGATTTTTCGTCAACCAGCACACCGGCAATGTTGGCGCTTGTTTCGTAGGGAATCTTCGGACGGCCGTTGACGTCCAGCACGGTCGCTGTCGAAAACACCTTGGCCAATTTGTCTTCGAGTTCAGCACGAAGTTCATCCGGCGTCACCACGGACAAGGATTTCAGGTAGTCGAAACCTTTGATGGTGTAGGCCGATAACACGTAATCGGGCGTGTCATTGGAATGGTTTTGTTCGGTCCGGAAATACCGGAAGTAGCCATTCTCTTCCTGAAAACTGGGTGCGGCCTGCAACGCGTCGCTGATGACAACACTGCGGTCAGTCCATGTGGACGATGCATCATATTGTTTGGAGTAGGCTGCGCCGATGGCACGGCTCAGGGTTTGCTCCCAGCAACGATGCGGATACTCCTGCAAATCCTTCAGCCAGCCTTCGGTCCAGTCATGAAATCCGTGGTGCACCGTCAATTCGAGTTCCGGACGTATTGCCGATACATTCAATGCGGGAATCGTCAGCCGAAGCATCGCTTCATCCAGCCAGCCACTCTGCGGCAACACTTCTGTACCCATTCGTGATTGAACGTTTACCGATGTGGAAACACCATCGCTGGCTTTTGTGGTGTCAGCTATCGACAGTAAATCAAGCGGACCTTCCGTACGTGGCGAAAAGACAAGACCCTGCGATAAGGAAGCAAAGGCCGAGACTTTATCTTCAGACGCCTTGCTCAATCCTACGCCCGCTCCACTGACCGCACTGGTCAAAGTCATCGTGACCTGTTTTTTCTGCTGATTGCGGGCAGTAATCTGTGCGCTTGCCTGATCGCCGACGAACAATTGCCCCGGAAGTCCGGTGCGAACTTCTATCGGCAAACTGGTTTCAAAACTGGCTTGATGTTGGGCAAAGCCGTCGCCGTCATCACTGGTCCAGACCAGCACGCGCCAGCGGGTCAGATTGTCCGGCAGCTTCACGCCGACGGTTTTGCTTTCACCCGGCGCCAGCACGACATCCGGATTCCAGTAAACGGCATCGCGGAACTGGCTGCGCACATGCGGCAATCGTTTACCGTTGCGATTGTCCTGTCGTTTCAGCTCGCGATTGATAGCCTGCGTGCGCTGGAAGGCATCGGCGGCAGAGATGCGGGAACCAACCACGCTGACCATGTCGATTTCTTTTGCTTCGCCGGTGGTAACCGTACTCAAACCACTCCCATCACTCGAGGTAATGGTGTTCAGTATTTCGTAGACGCTATTGAGTCCTCCGCGCTCGATATCGGCGCGCTTCAGCACTTGCACCGGCTGCGCGCCTTCCTCTTCGACAATGCGCCTGATCTTGCTACCGACTACGGTGACGACATCGATTTCTACCGCTTCGTCGCCGGTTTCGGATTGTGTATACCGCGGCCAGGAATCCAGACCATACCAATCCGGGTTAGTCCAGTCATCGAGCTTGCCAAGGAAATTCTTTTCGTCCGGTGATTGGTAAGGCCAAATATGCATGCCTTGCTGATATACCGAATCGTCCAACACGCTGAGTGTGGCGTGGCGTGTCTGACTGGAATCATTTCGAAGCGTGATTTTTACCAGCTCGCCGGGCTTGTAGAGGCTGCGATCGGTAGTGACCTTGAAATCATCGACACGGGCTCTTGAAATCTCCAGCTTCAATACAGCATCCAGAGTATCGATCTCGGCCGCCTCTCTTGCATTCGCCAAGTCAGCCGGACGCACGACTACACGTAGCGTCACACCTGGCGCCCACATGGCCTTTACCGGAATCGACAATAACGTGTCGTTTCCGACAATGCGTTGCACCCAGTGATGCACGACATGCTCGTATTCCATCGTGAACAGTACGTTGGCTACCGCATAAGGTTGAATCAAACGAACTTCGGCCGGCAGTACGCCATTGCTGGCTTTAATCAGTTGAAGCTCGACGACAGGTTGCTCGTCATCATCTGTGGTCGCACGTGATCCTGCATAACGTGAAAGTTCAGCAGCGGCCGCATTATGACTATTTGCCTTGAAAAGATAGCGCCCGGATTTGTTGGGCTTGTATCCGCAAGCGGTTTTTCGACCACTGAGAATCGTGCATTCGCCGACCGCCGTTTCGCTTTTTCCCTCGATATGGAATACCGAAATAATGACCGGGACATCAAATATCGCCTTGCCACGAAAATCGACTACTACTGCTTCCAGACCCGGTTCGGCATCGAGCGACAACCACCATTCGCGCGATTTCAATCCGACATAACGTTCGAATTGCGAAAAACGAGTCGTCACGGTATTGCTCGCCGAGGCTGCCTTGCCAGGAATACGCACCTCGACATTCATTTCGAGCTTGCCGAAGGCAATGATGTCGCTCTCGTCGCCTTCGTTTTGCATCGGCGAATCGTAGGCATAGACAAATCGTGCTTTGCCCTTGGCATCCGTTTTGACGGGCGTTTTCCGGTTACGGAAGGGATTATCTCCGGCCTTTTCGTTCCATCTTCCGGAGCCCGCAAACGTGTACTCGGCAAATTCCGGATAGGCTTCTTCGAAACGCTGTGAACTCGCCAGACCGGAATATCCCAAGGCTATGTCGGCAGCCGGGCCGCCCGAAAAAAAGCCGCTTTCAACCGTCAGATT
>JAYWIC010000026.1:0-17439 GCA_043789195.1 Arenimonas sp.
GATTGGTATCGAGATGCGGCAAATACGGCCGGCATCGAAATGAACAAAGTGCAGGCCCGAGAATTTATCTATGGCGAGCCCTTCGATGAATGGAAAGCAAAATATCAGCCGGAAGCTACACCCGAGCAATTAGCGGCATTCGCGAATGCGCAAAAAGCCGATCATTGAGGACAAAAAAACGCCCCGACTTGCGGGGCGTTTTTTGCAACAACCTGTTTTAATCAGGCGGCTTTGCGACGCGTGGTTTTTGCAACGCGTTTGATGACGCGCTTGGCCGCTGGCTTTTTAGCTACCGCACGCTTGGCTTTAGCTACTGGCTTCTTGCCAAACTTGGCTAATACTGGCGCCAAACGTGTCTCAGCCTGCGCCTTGGCTTCATTGACGACAGCCAACACTTGCTTCTGGAATGGTGCAACCTTGGCTTTAATCTGCTTCTGGATTTTTGCGCCTTCGGTCTGTGCTTGCTTGTTCAATTGATTGAATTTGGTTTCAGCTTGTTTGCGCAATTTCTTGGCGGTTTTTTCGCCATTTTTTACGCTGTCATTCAAGTACGTACTGAAATCAACCACATTTTGCAATGCGTTGGCATAGCCGGAAATGGCTTTCTTGCGGCCCAGGGAAACTGCACCGATACCGGCCAGTAACAAATCGCGTGAACCTGCTTCGGTCTTTTTCGTCGTCGCGCGAAAGGTTTTTGCTGCTTTCTTGGTACGTGCCATAAAACACCTCTTTATGTAGATGGTTGGCCGTATGGCCGGGAGAATTGAATTGGAGTGTTAGGCTAAATGCTTGAGTTTTCACACTAAAGTAGCTGCTTCGCAAATGTGGGTAATTTGAAATCCATGTCTTTCGACTTGCACAACAATCCGGTTCGCGACATGCTTGCACGACACAGGGAGAACACTATGGCGAGCAAAAAATCCGGTTGGGCAAAATTTCCATACGAACAAAAAACATACGATTTTTCTGGTGATAAATTAAAGAAAGCTTGGCCTGCGCTGCATTCCGGTGATTGCGAACCCTACCCGGACGAGAAACGTGCTGCCTCCCTTATCAAAGCCGCCGGAAAAGCTGCGCCGAAAGGAATCAATGCAGAACAATTGTCCGAACAGCTGCAACAAGCCTGGGCCGCTTATCATCGTGGCGACTTTCAACAAGCATTCGAATTATCCGAAGCGCTGGGTCCGGTGGGAGCCTCGGTTGCCTGCAAGGCAATGGGCATCCACACCACTTATCTGGTGGATGACGAAGACGAGCAACTGAAACGTTTTGAGCAGGCTGGAAAAATTGCCGAAGCAGCCATTGCCGCCCTACCTGACGAAGCCAATAGCCATTACCGCTTTGCCTTCACCATGGGCCGTTACAGTCAGGGCATCAGCATCACCAAGGCGCTCAAGATGGGGCTGGCCACCAAGGTGAGAAAAGCCCTTGATGCCACTCTTGAACTTGCTCCCAAGCATGCCGAAGCGCAAACAGCACTTGCGCTTTACCACGCTGAAATCATCAGCAAAATTGGTGCCATGATCGGCGGAATGACTTATGGCGCGAAAGCCTCGGAAGCGGAAAAACTGATGGCATCGGCATTAAAACTTACCCCGGATTCGCCAATTGCGCATCTTGAACATGGCAATATGCTCATGCTGCTTTACGGCGAGAAAAAGGAAGACGCAGCGGCGAATGCGATTGAAAAAGCCGCCAAACTCAAACCAAAAGATGCGATGGAAAAACTCGATGCCGAACATGCCAAATCGCAACTTGAGTAATTCACGATGATCGATAAATCACGCACCTACGAAGACATTTTCAACCATCGCGGCAGTCTCTACGATCGCGCCATGCAAGGTAGCCCGAAAGCCAGGCAACGCGAGTTTGAATATTTGTTTTCTGCGCACCCGCTAAAAAGCGGCGACAGCATTCTGGATATTCCGGCAGGTGGTGGTTATTTACAGGCATTTGTACCCGAAGGCGTAAAGGTAAAAGGTCTGGAAATATCCGAAGGTTTTCATGGCGAACCTTCCGTCGTCTCCGCTTTTGGTGACTGGAATGTCGGGAAGTTTTCGCGCGGCGTCTGCCTCGCAGCATCGCACCATATGGAAGACAAGCCCCGTTTCCTCAAAAAATTATCAGAGCATGTTGAACCCGGCGGACTGATCCATCTTGCTGATGTACCTTCCGGATCGAAAGAGTCGGTATTTCTTGACGGTTTTATCGGCCAATTCAACGAGACCGGACATCAGGGTATGTACCTGATGGATAACGCCGAAGAAATGGCGGAACAGGCTTCCCTGACGCTTGTTCGTGACCAACTGCTCGATGTGTCCTGGCGTTTCAATTCATTGCCTGAAACTCTGGGTTTTGCGACCTTATTGTTTGGCGTCAAGGGCTGTCCGCAGGACCGCTTGATGCAGATGATGACAGCTTTGCTGGGCATGCATCCGCAAGGCGACATATGGATTGTGCCTTGGCATTTGCGCTATCTGGACTTCAGGGTTTCCGCTTAATACCTCCACTAAGAATCTACGCGCGGGATTTGTTTCCGCGCCGATATTCATCGATACCGGCATCCATGCTTGTCGCCGCCCCCGGTATGTAAACCACGCCATCGGCTTTGTCGAAGACCAGAACAGCGTTCGCTGCCAGATTTGCATTCTGTGTTTCGTATAGAAACACCCAGCCAAAGTCCTGTTCGATGACTTCTGCAATCAGTAATTGCACGTTCAATTCACTTCCGGCTCTTTCAAGCGTGTCCAGAACGGCTTTTTCTGCGGCGTTGTAGTCAAATGTCAAAATAAACTCCCGCAACTAGTGTTTGGCAAGAAATATAGCCAGATTTTTGGCCGCCTGGGCACGCACTTTTTTCTTCAGGATAGAAGACCAGCCCAAAAGGATACCGGGGGTGCCCAAGGCCTGCTTGGACCAGCGCCAGAAATTAAAATGGTCGTGATGGGCAATGATCAAGCCATCCTTGAAGGTAAATTTGGCATCGATAATGTTGTGCACCATGCGGCCGGTAGCGCTAAAGCGATAAAGCGGCTCCCAGTGGGCCCTGCCTTGCGTATCGTCTGCCGAAATATCGTTAAAATCCAGAGTCCAGACGTCGCGGCCTTTCTCTTTCACTGCAACGCATAACATCGCCCACATACCGCCGATTTCTTTTTTGCCACGCAAAGAAAATGCCGGGTCGTAAAACTCGGCATTTTCGTGATAACAACTCGCCATGGTATCGGCATCGAGATTGGCAAACGCAGTATAAAACTTTTTCAGTAATTCGGCGTTTGCATGTGACATGGTTTACCTCAATCCGGTTTCATTACGAGCAATTACCATACGCTGAATTTCACTGGTGCCTTCGTAAATTTCGGTAATCTTGGCATCACGGAAATAACGCTCCAACGGCATTTCTTTTGAATAGCCCATGCCACCGTGTATCTGGACAGCCGCGTGGGTAATCCACATTGCGTTTTCCGACGCCGTCAATTTCGCCACAGACGCTTCGGTACTGAAACGTCCACCGTTCTTGTCGGCCTGTGCTTTCGCCCAAGCTGCACGCAAGGTAAGGATGGTGGCCGCATCGAGTTTGCATTTCATGTCGGCAATTTTTGCCTGAATCATCTGAAAACTACCGATCTGCTGTCCAAAACTTTTACGTTCTTTCACGTAGGAAAGACTGGCCTCATAAGCGGCACGCGCCAAACCAACGGCTTGCGAGGCGATACCAATCCGGCCGGCATCCAAAACGCCCATGGCAATCTTGAAACCTTCACCTTCAACACCTAGCACTTCGTGTGCTTGCGCAACGTAATCCTGGAATTCAATTTCGCAGGTCGCCGATGCACGAATACCCAATTTAGGTTCGGTTTTCCCGCGGAAGAAGCCTTTTTTATCAGCATCGATCATGAAGGCGGTAATACCCTTCGCACCCTTGCTCGGGTCGGTCATTGCAAATAAAACGAGATATTTGGCGACCGGGCCGGAGGTAATCCAGCTTTTCTTGCCATTGATGACGTAAGTGCCGTCGTCTTGTTTGACTGCGCGGCAACGCATGGCGGTAGCGTCCGACCCCGATTGTGGCTCGGTCAAGGCAAACGCACCAATCGCACTGCCGTCGGCAATGGCGCGCACGTAAAGTTGCTTCTGCGCTTCCGTACCGAACTTCAAAATGCCGTTGCAAAACAGGGAATTATTCACCGACATAATCGTTGAGTGTGCACAGTCGCCGGCGGCGATTTCTATCATCGCCAAGGCATAGCTGATGGGGTCCATACCGGCACCGCCATATTCGGCCGGCACTTCGATTCCCATCAGTCCGTTTTCGCCCAGCAATTGGATATTTTCCAGCGGAAATTCACCGGTTCTGTCGAAATGTTCGGCGCTAGGCGCAATTTTTTCCTGAGCGATTCGACGAGCCACGTCCTGGATCATCAACTGTTCTTCGGTGAAATTAAAATCCACGGCAACCTCTCATGTAAATTCCAGCGCCCATTGTAGCCGTTTGTGATGTCAACGGTTAGTCAGTATTCCGTGAAAAATGCGCTTGACCAGACGCCAAAGCCCGTCTAATCTGCTTTATCTTAAAATCGCGATGAAAAGATATAATGGATCTCGAAGCCTGGTCAGCCTGTTTGCACGTACTCGCCGACCCTACCCGGGTCAGATTGCTGGCATTGCTTGAAAATGAAGAGCTCACCGTGGCCGAATTGGCCTCGATTACGCGCTTGGCACAACCGCGGGTGTCAACACATCTTGCCAAATTGAAAGATGCCGAGCTCGTGCTCGACAGGCGAGCCGGTGTCTCTGCGTATTACCGATTCAATGATGATCAGCTCGATCCCGGCGAAAAACGCCTATGGGAAACCTTGCGTGATTCGACCGATGATCCTTTGCTGCGACAGGATGCAGAGCGTTTGCCGCTCGTCCTGGGTTCGCGCGCCGGTGACCAGAACTGGGCCGACTCGGTGGCCGGGGATATGGAGCGACATTATTCCCCTGGCCGCACATGGGAAGCATTGGCACGCTCTGCCCTGCCCTTGCTGGCACCGGGTGAAGTATTGGATATCGCATCGGGCGATGGGGTACTCGCAGAATTGTTGGCACCGCATTCCAAAAAATATATTTGTCTCGATAGCAGCGCCAAAGTAGTGATGGCAGCCAGTGAACGTTTGCGAAAATTACCGCATGTCGAAGTGATTGAGGGCGACATGCAGGAACTACCGTTCGAAAACTCGCGTTTTGATCTGATTTTATTGATGCATGCACTGACTTATGCCGACAAACCGGCGCTCGCAATTGCCGAAGCCGGACGAGTACTCAAGAAAAATGGCCAGTTGTTATTGGCATGCCTGGCAAAACACGAGCATCGAGCTGTCGTCACGCCGTTTGGCCACGTCAATCTCGGCTTCACCGAAAAAGAACTCCGCAAGTTTGCCGATAAAGCGGGTCTTGAAGTGCTGGTTTGCGAAGCGGTAACCCGTGAAAAACGCCCCCCGCATTTCGAAGTATTGACCTTGTTGGCACGCAAAACATGACGAATAAGTTGCCCTATAAATTTCCCGATCGCCTTGCAAAACTTGAACAGGCGCTACGAGAACGCATCCTGATTATCGATGGCGCCATGGGCACCATGATCCAGCAACATCATCTCGATGAAGCGGCGTATCGTGGTGATCGCTTCATTCACGGTCATGACGGGATGCAGTTTTCGGAAGGCCACCAACATGGCCATGACTGTGGCTGCCACAGCGACCTCAAAGGCAATAATGATTTATTGACGCTAACCCAGCCTGCCATCATTCGGGATATCCACGCCGCCTACCTGGCCGCTGGTGCCGATTTCATCGAAACCAATACCTTCAACTCGACACGCGTCTCGCAAGCCGATTACAAACTCGAGCATTTGGTAACGGAACTGAATTTCGAAGCCGCAAGACTGGCAAAGGAAGCCTGCAACGAATTCGAAACGGCAAATCCTGACAAGCCCAGATTTGTCATCGGGATTCTCGGCCCGACCAGCCGTACCGCTTCACTCAGCCCGGATGTGAATGACCCCGGCTTCCGCAATATCAGCTTCGATGAATTGGTCAGCAATTACCGCGAATCGACCTTTGCCTTGCTCGATGGCGGAAGCGACATCATCATGGTCGAAACCGTATTCGACACTTTGAACGCCAAAGCAGCCGCATTCGCGATTGAATCAGTATTTGATGAGTTGGGTGCTCGCTGGCCGGTCATGATTTCCGGCACGATTACCGATCAATCCGGCCGCACGCTTTCGGGCCAAACGGCAGAAGCTTTCTGGTATTCGCTGCGTCACTGCAAGCCTATTTCAGTCGGCTTGAATTGTGCGCTCGGTGCAAAAGATCTGCGCGCCCATATCGACATGCTCTCGCAAATTGCCGAAACCTATATCTCCTGCCATCCCAACGCCGGTTTGCCTAACGCGTTTGGTGGATATGACGAAGGTCCGGAAGAAATGGCCGAAGTGCTGGGCGAATTCGCAGAAGCCGGCATGCTGAATATTGTCGGCGGTTGCTGCGGCACGACACCGGCGCATATCAAAGCGATCAGCGATGCAGTAGCCGATATTAAACCCCGCGAGATTCCTGAGCCCGCCGCTTACACGCGCTTGTCAGGGCTTGAGCCTTTTGTCATCACGCCAGAAACCAATTTTGTCAATGTCGGTGAACGCACCAACGTCACCGGCTCGGCACAATTCAAGAAAATGATTCTCGAAGGCCGCTACGACGATGCTTTAATCGTTGCGCGCCAGCAAGTGGAAAACGGCGCCCAGGTTATCGACATCAATATGGACGAAGGCATGCTGGATGCCGAAGCAGCCATGAAGCGTTTCCTGCATTTGATTGCAGCAGAACCCGATATTTCGCGTGTGCCGATCATGATCGACAGCTCGAAATGGAGCGTGATTGAAGCTGGCCTGAAATGCGTGCAAGGCAAAGGCATCGTCAATTCGATTTCGATGAAGGAAGGCGAAGCCGCTTTTATCGAACAGGCAAAAAAAGTGCAGCGCTACGGAGCAGCCGTCGTCGTCATGGCATTTGATACCACAGGCCAAGCTGACACCTATGAGCGCAAGATCGAAATCTGCTCACGCGCATACGAGCTATTGACCGAAGAAGCCGGCTTTGCACCGGAAGATATTATTTTCGATCCGAATATTTTTGCGATTGCCACCGGCATCGAAGAACACAATGATTATGCGCGCGCCTTTATTCTGGCAACGGCGGAATTGAAAAAACGCTTTCCGCTCAGCCATATTTCCGGCGGCGTTTCCAACGTCAGCTTCAGTTTTCGCGGCAACAACACGGTCCGCGATGCCATCCATTCGGTATTTCTGTATCACGCCATCAAAAGTGGCATGGACATGGGCATCGTCAATGCCGGCGGCATGCCGATCATGGACGACTTGCCCGCGGAACTTCGCGAAGCCGTCGAAGATGTCGTCTTAAATCGCAATGCCGAAGCCACCGAGCGACTCATCGCCATCGCCGATCGCAGCAAAGGCAGCAAGCGCAAGGAAGATGCCAAGCGTGACGAAGCTTGGCGCGAATTGCCGATTAAGGAACGCCTGCAGCACGCGCTTGTACATGGCAACGATAGCTATATTGAAGCAGACACGGAATTGGCGCGACAAGCCTCCAGCCGGCCGCTTGATGTCATTGAAGGCCCCTTGATGGACGGCATGAATGTGGTCGGCGATTTATTCGGCGCCGGCAAAATGTTTTTGCCGCAAGTTGTCAAATCTGCCCGAGTGATGAAAAAGGCCGTCGCACATTTATTGCCATTCATCGAAGCCGAAAAACTGGCGTCAGGCGATGCCAGCACGAGCAAAGGCAAGATATTGATGGCAACCGTCAAGGGCGACGTACACGATATCGGTAAAAATATCGTCGGCGTTGTACTGGCCTGCAATAATTTCGAAGTGATCGATCTAGGCGTGATGGTGCCGACGCAAACCATTCTCGATCGCGCCCGTACAGAGAACGTCGATATGATCGGATTGTCCGGTTTGATCACGCCGTCGCTCGAAGAAATGAGCCACGTCGCAAAAGAAATGCAGCGCCAGGGTTTTACCTTGCCGTTGCTTATCGGTGGTGCAACAACTTCGCGTGCGCATACAGCTTTGAAAATCGCGCCACACTACAAATCCCCGGCAGTGTGGGTGAAAGATGCTTCTCGCGCCGTGGGTGTTGCCACCTCACTGATGAGCGCTGAAATGCGCATTCCCATGCTGGCGCAAATCGAAGCCGATTATGCCGATGTGCGTGCCCGACACGCCAATAAAGGCGATGCAAAACCACTGATGGGGCTTGAACGTGCCCGCAGGAAAAAATTCGATGGCGACTGGGTAAATTACCAACCGCCAACACCCAACAAACCGGGCGTCAGTATTTTCGACGATGTACCTTTAAGGGAACTTCGGGAAATATTCGACTGGACGCCTTTCTTCCAGACCTGGGAACTCGCCGGCCGCTATCCTGCCATTCTGAAAGACGAGATTGTCGGCAAGCAGGCGACTGAATTATTCCGTGATGCCAATGACATGCTCGACAAGATCGTGGCGGAAAAATGGCTGCAGGCAAAGGCCGTCTGCGGTATCTGGCCAGCACACAGTATTGGCGATGACGTTTCCGTCGGAGATCTTGGCACTATTCACTTTCTACGGCAGCAAGCAGAAAAACCGGAAGAACGGGCCAACTTTTGTCTGGCCGATTTCATTGCACCCAAGGAATCAGGAGTCGACGACTATATTGGCGGTTTTGCCGTTAATGCCGGCATTGGAATCGAGCCCTATGTTAAAAAATTTGAAGCCGAGTACGACGACTACAATGCCATCATGCTCAAAGCGTTGGCAGACCGTTTCGCAGAAGCCTGTGCAGAATGGTGCCATCGCAAGGTACGGAAAGAATTGTGGGGATATGTTTCCGACGAAAACTTAAGCAACGAAGATCTTATTCGCGAGCAATATCGAGGCATACGCCCTGCCCCGGGCTACCCGGCTTGCCCGGAGCACAGCGAAAAACTGAAATTATTCGAGTTGCTGGATGCCGAAAAAAACATCGGTCTGTCACTCACGGAAAATTACGCGATGTATCCGGCTTCGGCGGTATCGGGGTATTATTTCACGCACCCGAATGCGCAATATTTTGTGGTTGGACGTTTGTCGCGAGAACAGGTGGCAGACTATGCAAAACGCAAAACAGTGACTCTTGCACAAGCGGAACGCTGGTTGGCCGCGAATCTGGATTACGACCCCGACTAAATCGCAATTATTTTTAGTAGTTTCAGGATTAAATGCCAACACCTAAATTCAATTTAGTAATGATTCCCGAAAAGGGAATGACCGGATTGGCCGATTTCCTGGCCATTGCCGATTGCATACGAGCCAAGTGTGATGACATTGCACCACATGTTATCAGCCGGCGGCGAGTGAAATGGATGCAATTGGCTTGGACCTTCCGCCCCAGCTTATATGTGGCTTTTTTTGAGGCGTACCGTTTCAAGCCGCTTCGCGGAAAATGCTTTCGTGGCATTAACATGAGTAAATCGGAGCAATACAATCAGATGGAACGCAGCGGCTTGAAAACCGCGCAATGGCATCTGATACAGCAAGGCCAGCGTTATGACCCGAAGGCTTGGGGTGCATATGCGATAGTGAAACCCGATGTGGGCCGTAAGGGTATCGATGTCAAGATTCGTAAAACGGGCCGTATTCGGTATGAAAAAGACTGCGCAGATAACAAACCGCATTTGATACAGAAATTCGTCCATACCGGTACTCAACCGGTTTCATATCGCGCCTGCACGTTTTTCGGGGAAATCCTCTACCTTCAGAAGAGTACCAATGTTTTCTGCGGGAGCCTGCTCAACGACCCGAACAATACTGACGACATTGCTGGCCATAACCCGGTGGCAACCGCCTCAAAAGGCAAGGCCGAATTGGTTATCGATGAAGAAATTATCACTTATGCAAAACAGATAGCGCTGACTGCATTCAAGGACATTCCATTACTGGGCCAAGACATTGTCCGTGACCAAGACACAGGCGAACTGTATTGCCTGGAAGTAAACCCCTATGGGTCCACTTGGCATTTTTCTTCGAAAGCGGGAACTGGAATACAATCTGCCAATAATTTTGATTTCGAAAAACAATTCGATGCATTCAACAAAGTGGCCGAAATTCTGATCCAGAAAACACGTGAACACGCCTGTTAATGGCAGCTTAGGAATATTATGAAGCACATTGTCATCACCCCTGAAATCAGTAATCGCGAATTCCTGGAAACCTACGTCGGTTCTGCACGCGTGGGCTTATGCGGTGGCACCGAATTTATCAATAAGGCGATTCGTAAACTGCAATGGCAAGTCACCGCCGATGGTCGCAGAAGCCCCTGGTCGCATGCCTTCATGTTCAGCGAACTTCGTAGCGACGGCGAATTCTGGGTGCTGGAATCCGATCTGGATTTCCGACACAAGCAGATTCGACTGGGTGTACAGGAAAACCGGATGTCAAAATATTACGATGAGTCCGAATACCCCAATCTTGCGGTAATTGATTTTGGATTAACCCCGGAGCAGGCGAAGTCCGTTCTCACCGAGGGATTGAATCTGCTTTCCGGCTTATCTACTTACTCGCTTGCTGAACTACTCGGAACTCTCATGTCACTGAGCAACACCCGCCTGCGTTCAAAAGAAAACCTGCTGGCTCGTGAAGGTGCGCTTTATTGTTCTGCCATGGTTCAACATTGTTTTGACGCCATCAATTTCGATCTAAAACCGAATGTTGATACGAAAAATATTACGCCACATGATTTATTCCAGACGCCACAGCCGCACACGGCCTATCACCTTATTCGCGAACAGCCAAAAGGCCCGCGCAAATCGATTGCTCAACGCATGGTGGATTTGGCGAATACGGAAATCATGTAACGCAGCGCAGTCGGCGTGCAAAGCCGAATTTACCCCTGCCCATCAATCGAGCATATCCAGAAGCCTTCATCGAAAAGCCCCACTTATAAGCTCGATGATTGACGCCACGTTGACCGTGGCCAATCTAAACTTCGTCTGAGTATTAACTCCCGGAAAAATGATGGTCGAAGTAGCGAGTGCGGATAAAATAGAGCGAATCATCCAAATGGCATGGGAAGACAGAACACCGTTCGAGGCAATCAAATGGCAATTCGCTCTTGATGAAAGCGGCGTAATTGAACTGATGCGTAAATATTTGAAGCGATCAAGCTTCAATATATGGCGCCAACGTGTTGCCGGCAGGAAAACCAAACATCGGGAACTTCGCAGCGATCAAATAATCCGCTTTCGATCGAGTGATCAAAAGAACAGATTTTGATCCCCGACTCACCAAACCAGATCGTCCGGAACCTGATAGAGGGGGTCACTGTAGGGATCGTCCGAGGGAGGCGCAGTAGGATCGACTAGCAAGGCCACGATGGCCGGCAGCAGCTCTTTGACCTTCAGACTGAGCTCCGCAGGCACGATTAGATAGCGACCATCAAGCTGCACGACTCCCAGCAAACCTTTGTTAATACTCGCTAATTGCTCCGGTGTTCCATAGACTCGCCGGATTTTACCGTTGTATTCAAAATGGCGTACCAGTTCGGCAGACTCGACATTCAGAGCCTGATCTTTCAATAGCTCCTGAATTTTCTGCTTGAGTTCACGTTTCAGTCTGGCATCTTCCTGCTTGCGTTTTTCGGCAGCAATGCGTTCCTGCTTTTCTGTCTCGGCACGCAAGCCATAAGCCTTGGCGAGATCGATTTCTTCCTGTGATCTTCTATCCGGTTTGGCGACAGGTTTATGGCTTGGTCTGTTCTTGCTAACCGCATTGGAAGGTGAAGGTTTATTGGCCGGAACGTGCTTGTTACCCGCTTGCACAGGCTTGTTGCCTTCGAGTTTTTTTTCAGGCTTGGGTGCGGTCTTGAAGCCCAGGCCCAGCAGTTGATCGCGTAATGAGTTGCTCATATTAGAGATTTATTCTTTTCAATCTAGTGAGATTCTGGTTCTTGTAAAAGATCGATTCGATCCTGCGTGTTTTCAATTTCAACGACCAGATCGCTGAATTTCCATTTACCAGCGGATTTCGTAGCCGATGCATACACGGTTGCTTCGCCTTTCGGTCCCGAAATTGGAATCGCCATATCGGCAGAGCCGGAACCGCCATTGGTGTTGATGCTACCGGTGGTAAAAAAACCTTCAACGATAGGTTCACCGATTTTCGAGATGACATCGGGACTGTTTCTCGTTTCATATACTGCCATCTGATAGGCATCAGATGACTTCATCATGCTGGTAACACCAAAGAAAATCAGACCTATGAAAGCGCAAAATGCCAGCAAAAGGAGCAAGCATAAGGTCGGCACAAACCATTTCCAGTTTCTGCTCCACCAATTTGGATTGCGGTTTTGATTCATCACTCACCTGCCCTGGGTCGTGGCGACACTTAATAATGTGGCGGCGGTGGTTCCGTCGAGGGGTCCGAGTACAACAAGGTCCGCAATTGTTTCAAATCGTCCAAGGCGCGGACCAGCAACTGGTGGTTCCTGTCCGCCTCGGCACGCGATTGCGCAAGCGCATCGCTCATTTCATTCAATGCCTGTTCCTGAAAAGCAACCCTCGTTTCAAGATCGGTGAAACGAAGGTCAAGCTGAAATTCAAGATTGGTATCGGGCGCAGGCATTAGCGGCTCACTGTTTGATTATCGTGCGACCACGGCCAATACCGTAATACGCAAGACCGGCAGTTTCGACTTCCATCGGATCATAAATATTACGACCATCGAATATAGCGGGCGTCTTTAAGGCTGCCTTGATTTTTGCAAAATCCGGGCTCCAGAAGGTTTTCCACTCCGTCACTACGATCAAGGCATCGGCCCCCTTGAGTGCATGATCGGGAGATTCGGAATACACCAGATCGTCACGATCGCCAAAAATTCGCTGCGTTTCGTGCATGGCTTCGGGATCAAATACCTGGGCTTTGGCGCCAGCACCCCACAGCAATGACAACAGCGTGCGACTTGAGGCTTCGCGCATGTCGTCGGTATTGGGTTTGAATGCCAGGCCCCAAACAGCGAACGTTTTACCTTTTAAATCCTGATTGAAATGGCGAGATACCAATTCAAACAATTTTGATTTTTGTCTTTGGTTGACAGCTTCGACCGATTCCAGAATCTGGGCGGTATAGCCATACTGCTTCGCGGTTTTTTCCAGCGCCTGCACGTCTTTAGGAAAGCATGAGCCCCCGTAGCCGGCTCCGGGATAGATGAAGGAATAACCGATACGGGGATCCGAACCAATACCATGGCGAACCATCTCGATATCGGCACCGACACGCTCGGCGATATTGGCCATTTCATTCATGAAACTTATCTTGGTCGCCAACATCGCATTGGCCGCATACTTCGTGAGCTCAGCCGAGCGCACATCCATCGCCACGATACGTTCGTGATTGCGATTGAATGGGGCATACAGGCGTTTCATCAGCTCAAGTGCGTTGACACTGGTAGTGCCTACGACAATGCGATCGGGACGCATGCAATCCTTGACTGCATCGCCTTCTTTAAGGAATTCCGGGTTGGAAACCACTTCAAAAGCAATATCGGCACCGCGCAACTTGAGTTGCTCGGCAATCGCCGCTTTGACCTTATCCGCTGTACCGACAGGCACCGTGGACTTGTTGACGATGACGGCAGGTCTTGTCAGATGTTGGCCTATGGTCTTGGCAACAGCCAAAACATGACGCAGATCGGCGCTGCCATCTTCGTCGGGCGGCGTACCGACGGCAATAAAAACAATTTCACCATGTTCGATGCCGTGGGCGGCATCCGTAGTAAATTCAATTCGCTTGGCGGCATGGTTGGACAACACCAAGCTTTCGAGGCCGGGTTCAAATATCGGGATGACACCATTATTCAGACCATCGGTTTTCACTTTGTCCACATCGACGCAGACGACATGATTACCCACTTCGGCCAAACACGTGCCGGTAACCAAACCAACATAACCAGTACCAAAAATTGTAACGCGCATGCTATCTCCCGTTATCCAGGCGGCCGTGCCGCCCGGATACGTTTATTTTTATAAATGATTATTGCATTTGCGGCATTGCATCTGCCGCTGGAGCCGGTTTTACGTCTTGCAGTTCCACTTCAAATACCAGAGTTGCATTCGGCGGCATCTGGCCTTGGCCTTCTGCACCGTAGCCCAATTCAGCCGGAATCCAGAACTTGAACTTGCTGCCTTTGCTCATCAATTGCAGACCTTCGGTCCAGCCAGGAATAACCGCATTCAAGGCAAACTCGGCAGGTTGGCCGCGCTTGTAGGAGCTATCAAACTCTTTACCATCCAGGAAAGTACCTGCGTAGTGTGCCAATACCATATCCGTAGGACCCGGCTTTGGACCATTGCCCTGACGCAGGATTTGATATTGCAAACCACTTTCGGTGGTTTTTACGTTGGGCTTCTTTTTATTCTCGGCTAGAAACTTGGCGCCTTCTTCCAGATTTTTCTTGACGGCCAATTCACGATCGGCCACTTGCTTGGCCATCATGCGTTCGCCAAATGCCTGACCTACTTGTTTGGCCTGTTCATCGGTCAATAATAGTTTCCCGTCTTTCATGACGGTTTTGAGTGCTTCGATGAGCGTTTCGACATCGATTTCATCTTTGACTGGAGCAATGGATTTACCGATATCCATTCCGATCATGTAGCTAAACTGTTTGCGCTCGGTATCCAGACCAGCAATACCCTTGATCACAGGCTCACGTTTCTCGGCTTTTTCAGCTTCTTTCGACACTTCTTTATCGGCGCTGGAAGAATTTCCTTTGCAGGCCGCTGACGAAAGAATCACAGCAACCAATGCCAAAGGCGCAAGCGTATTACGAACATTCAAAATCATTGGGAAAAAACTCCGTGGGTTGGCGCCATCATCAGGCGCTGGAACGCCTATTGTCGCGGTCTGGGAGCCAGACGGCAATGTTTTGCACTCGTTTTATGAACCAAACCCTGCAGAAACTCGCAAAATAAAGTCTGATCACTTGGAAATTCTCCCGGAAGCCGTTTTAAAAACGGCTCCACAGCCCGCCAATGAGCGGCGTGATGATTCAGTTTTCGGCCATGGGCAGCTCGAGGATTGAGCGCGTACACCCCATTGACCTAGCGTAAACCCTAAATTCGGTTACCAAAAAAACTTAGTGATATCCTGTTTCACAACTAAATCACTGGCAAAAGGTTCTAGTACGCTGATGGATACTATTACCGCACTTGAATCTATCTACATCAAACACCCGTCAAGTCCCGAAGCAGGATCCGACGTCGAGTTGGCGGCGATAGAAAACTTCAAAACCTTCTTTTCCAGTTTCGCCGCGGATCGAATTGAAAATTTGCTGCCGGCGACCTATGCCCCTGATATTTATTTCAATGACACATTAAAAACGATCAATGGCATTGAAAACCTTGCGCATTACCTGAAAGAAAGTGCCGAGGCAGTTGATGAGTGTCATGTCGAGGTGATTGAAGTGTCGCGCACAACGCACGGAGATCACTATTTCCGCTGGAAGATGATGATACGTTTCAAGCGCTTCAACAAAGGCCGCGACACCTGGACCATAGGCATGAGCCATTTACGGTTCAATGCTCAAGGCCTAGTTGTTTATCACCAGGACTACTGGAATGCGACGGATGGCATATTCCGCCATATCCCGATACTTGGGAATATGATTAACGCGGTAATCAAGCGGCTGTAGGCTGCCGCCTATGGCGCACCTTTCTTCTAGATATCGGTGCGCGACCGCCACGGAAGGCGGGAGTGTCGAAAATGCAGGAGCATTTTTCGACCGCTCCCCATTCATTTTTTCGGCTTCGGCTGTGCCAATAATTTTTCGATCTGTGCAAGCATGTCGGCATCATCAGGCTTAACACGACTTCCGTAATTGGCAACCACATTGCCGTTTCTATCCATTAAATATTTGTGGAAATTCCAGCCTGGTGCGACGCCAGTAGTCTGCGCCAATGACTTGTAGAACGGCGAAGCCTGGTCACCAATAACAGTTGTTTTTTCAAACATCGGAAATTTCACGCCATAAGTAAGACGACAGAAATCCTTGATTTCCTTTTCGCTGCCTGGCTCCTGTCCCCGGAAATCATTCGATGGAAAACCCAGTACGGCAAAGCCACGACCTTTCAATTTGTTATGCAGGGCTTCTAGTCCATCGTATTGGGGGGTAAAGCCACACTTGCTGGCCGTATTCACGACCAAAAGCACTTGCCCGCCATATTTTTTCTGCAGGTTTATCGGTGTTTTGCCAGCCAGCGGCCTAAAGTTTTGGTCCAGCAGGGCCGTTTTTGCCTGCAATGGGGCAATAAACAGGAAGCTCGATATTGCCAATATATTCAATAGTTTCATCATCTTAGTCCGGTTTTCGTTCAGTAAATCTGGATATGTGTCTTTAGTTGGGTAGAAAAAAGTCAAAAAGTGGTTGACGGGGGAAAATATACTGTTATAGTTACCTACAACACCTAACCGTTACCTCACTAGGGGGCCGTATGAACCACAAAGTCAAAAACACGATGACCGGCGTACTCGTTGCACTGAGTTTCGTCACTACCAGCGGCTTGTTGGGCCAAGACCCCGTTACGGCCAACGCCAAATCTGGCGCTGAGAATATCGCATACACGGCTCAGTTGAATGTGATGGACGCTTCACAGGATGCCAGCAAGGCACACGACAAACGTTTGCGTCGCCAGTTGTCGATGCCTTATTTCTCATTCAGCCACGTGCTGCCAAAACAAGGTCTGTGATATGAGCATCGCATGGAATGACAACCTCCCTATTTATCGCCAGCTAAAAGATCGCGTCGTCAGCATGATGCTCGACGGTGTCTTGAAGCCCGGCGATGCCCTGCCCTCGGTTCGGCAAATTGCCGCCGAGTATCAGTTGAATCCAATTACGGTCTCCCGCGCTTATCAAGAGCTGGCTGACGAAAACTTAGTAGAAAAACGAAGGGGACTCGGTATGTACATGACAGACAACGCCCGCGATCAATTGCTGGCATCTGAACGCGAACGCTTTTTAACGGAAGAATGGCCTCTGGTAATCGAGCGCATCGGCCGCCTGGGTCTCGACACCGAAGCCTTGTTGCGTAAAGGAGGCACACAATGAGCGCCGTCGTTTCCGCTCGTAATTTAAGCAAGCGTTTCGGCAGCACGATGGCAGTCGACAACGTCAGCTTCGAGATTCCTGCAGGCCGTATCGTGGGTTTGATTGGTCCCAACGGTTCTGGCAAAACCACTGCATTGAAAGCCATTCTTGGCCTGTCGAGTTATGAAGGTCAATTGAATGTGCTGGGTTTCGACCCTCACATGCAACGCGACGAGTTAATGAAGGAAGTTTGCTTTATTGCCGATGTCGCCG
>JAYWIC010000027.1:0-66586 GCA_043789195.1 Arenimonas sp.
TGGGATCTGGCCTTGTAATGGCGCTGCAATCGAAGATGACGATTGAATTTCATCCATTGCATCAAACATCTTGGCCCGAGGACTGTCGGGGAAAAAATCGGCATAGTTAAAGCTGCCTTGATTGATCGCCGATTCCACACGATTAGCCAACTTTTCCAATCGAGTGCGATTGGTAGTCGTGTCCAGCAGCAACGTTTGTTCTCGGCAGCGTTTTCCCCGATAGTGAAAATCCAGGAAGAGCTGTCCGTTGTCTTTGCGGGTACGAATACTAGCCATGGGCCACGCCTCCCCCTGACATCGGAATTGAATCCGGCAGTGAACAGCGCTTAATGTCCCGCTCAATCGTTTCCCAAATGAAAAGCAGCTTCCTGCCTCCAAACGGACGGAAATAATGAGTGCCCTCCAAAAGCACCGAGTCTTTTAGTCGATCACGAATAGTTCGGGTGTCGTAGTGGATACGCTCGGCCAGCTGTTCCGTGGTAAGGTACGTTTCGCTCATTTGAATGCTCCATTGCTATTAAGACGTGGCAAATGATCATTTAAGTAATCATTTGATGCTATTAATAGCATACAAATGATAATTGTCAATATCTTTTGATTATTTAAATAATCATTTGTATTTCTAGGTAATCAGAATGCTTCGCTTTAAGCTCACTGAGAGAATTGCAGACAAGGAATTCCGTGAAAAACGGCGTCTGACGGTATTGGAGATTTCCGAGGCGACCGGAATCAATCGGATGACCTTGTCCAAATTGCTGAACCAGCATGGGGTCAATGTGCAAACCGACAATTTGGATCGCTTGTGCAAGTACTTTGCTTGCACGGTCGGTGATCTGGTTGAATTCGTTGATGAAGACGTATCAATGAACTAATGCGTTTTTGATGCAGGGTTCGTGATCTGTTTGTGGATGCAACGACGGATTAAAAAAGTTGTGCGGCATCACGTGTTTTTTTAATCGCCTGATAGGTTAATGCTTCGCCTCGGTTACGCGTTACTTTGTAACTTGGCACACCTGTTTACTCACGGCAGATTGCATTCAGTTCTTTTCAGAACCGGGTTCGAACTTGGACCATTTGTCTTGATGTCATCGATTATTCAACCAGGATTGCGTGCGGAAAAAATTCTATACTGCCGGTTTCAGATGTCGGACCGGCAACTTGCAGGGCATAATGGAAGTCATGCAAGCCTTAAATGAGTTCAAAAACCGACTATCGCTCGAATTGTCACCCGTAGGCCATAACGCTATCTTGGCGCCTTCACCGTATCGGTCTTTCTGCTCAATCACGAGAGCGCCATTACCAAAGCTGCTCTCGATGCCAAGCGTACGATTGAACAAAGACGGCTGCCCGAACAAGGCACGTTGCTGAAGCGCATCAGTCAGTGCCTGGGCCTCCATTTCCGCAGGCCGCAGCACCGTTTGGTATGGACCTGTGGCGACAGCTAGTTGGAAAAGGGCCGTGGAGCCATCCCGACGCATCTTTGGAAGCAATTCCAAAGCCCTTTCCTTTAGCGCTGCTGGGTTCAGAGGTGCTGTCGCATTGGCCAAAGCATAGTTGTGGAGGGCTCGAGCAACTTTGTCCCCTAACTCCTGCGGTGTCGCAAATGACGCACGGTAAAGGCCGCCTTCCCACCCGCTAGTCTCCTGGACAAGCGCTGCCTGGTCTGAGTCGGCATCACTATTCTCGACAAAGGTAAGGATAGGCTTGCGATTCTGGGCTTCTCTAAATTCTTCGTGGGTAGCCGAAAGGCCAGAACCTTGTTTGGCACCGTAACGCGGCCCAAGAACCAATATGACCAAGTCCGAGTCTCGCAGGCCAGACATGCAGGCCACCTGAGGTGAAGCAGCGCGAGCTCCGAAATCTTCTGCCATAACAGCTTTATGGCCGAGCATCTCTATCGAATGTTTGACTGCGGCACGCTCCGCTTCCATCCCTGAAATCAAGGAACTGATAAAGACTTTCATGCAACTCCTCCAGCTAATTTTACTAGAATGATACCGATTTCCGCGGAAGCCTCCGTTTCGCCCAACTTTTTCTACCCGGCTCGATTGGTGATTACCACGTGATGATGTGCCGCACTGCGGGTAGCATGGCAAAACGATCAAGTTCTGAAGGGCAATATGATGACAATACCTGTGCAGGCATTCAGTGAGATTTACCCCAAGGATCTCCGACCAGGTAACGTTTTCAAGTTCCGAAGCAGCTGGGCCATGCTCGTTACTTATGAGGATCGATCAACGCTTGATTTTTTGATGCTGGGCGGCGAGCGAGCGGGACAGTTGTTCAAATTGACTGCAGGGATGCCAAAGTGTTTTGGGATTATTCCTCCCTTCACCTGGTTTCCCGCGATTGAAGATACTGCCAGCGCAAGTGACACGGGGAACCAAACCACCACACTAACGCTTACGCCAACGGGTCCCGTAATCATTGGTGCAAACATGGATGGTTACGAGCGGGACTGCTTCGCATTCCGATTGGATGGCATGGTGGATCGGGACTACCAGGCATATGGCGCAGGGTTGCGGTACGCAAATTGGACTGCTGAGCTGCAGCGCCCTGAGAAACCGTTCGAATCGTTGGGTAGGTTGTTCTCGGTAAGCGCAGCACAAGATAGCTAAGTTGGGTACTGCCTTACAAAAAAGCTCCGCATGGACATTTCATTCAAGTTTCATATCCGGTGCGTCGGTACCTTCGAGGTTGTTGACGAATGTCCCTTATTGGCGGTCGATCAAAACCGGCAACCTTGATCAAGTCAACCGGAATACACAGCTGGTTCAAATTTTGGTGCGAACTTTTAAGCCCTGAAAATTCGGCAATTGTGCCGGGGCGGTCTGGATTTAGCATTGATTGCTCAAGGCACCTAGCCTTTACTCATTTTTCGTGATGACCCAGTGGCTTGGGCACAGGTCAAGGCACGATATAGGCACGGAGCAATTGGCGCGCCCGACAGGAGTCGAACCTGTGACCCCTACCTTCGGAGGGTAGTACTCTATCCAGCTGAGCTACGGGCGCGTACTTAAAGCTTTTCTTATTCTACCGCTGAGCAAATCCGAGTAAAGGATATGTGCCTTCATCTCGACCCATTTTACCCCCTGAGTACTGTCTTCGGAGGGCAATACTCTATCCAGCTGAGCTACGGGCGCTTATTTGAATGCTTGCGCCTCATTTTCGCATGCGGGGGCGCTGAGGGCGAGCAAATTATGACTTGGCTTTATACATGGCAGCATTGATGCACGACATGATGCTGACGACAAACCAGCCGAAAGGCAGCAGGCTCAGGGTAATCACCCAGGTAATGGCGAAGCCGATGCAGGCCATTACAAACCAGAACAGGGCCGATAAAATCCGCCCTTGTACGAGTTGCCCGAGACCGGGAATAAACAAGCTGCAGATGGCGGCAATCACGTTACCGGTAGAACCCTGGCCCTGACTCATGGTTGTTTCCTTATGCGGGATAGCCCCGTTCGAAAAGTATAACGCGTGCAAGACTCGTTGCCAGCGGCAACATCCGTTAACCTACCCCTATGACTATCGAAGCTTTCAAAGCCATCGCGCGTGAAAGAGCCCCGCATTACTGGGCACTGATTCGCGGCGACAAACCTGTGGGCATTTTGTTGTTGTTATGGCCAACCTGGTGGGCATTGTTTCTGGCGGCCGACGGGCTACCGCCGATCAAGATCCTGATTATTTTCACGTTAGGTGTCTGGCTAACCCGCTCGGCCGGTTGCATCGTCAATGATTACGCCGACCGCTGGCTCGATAGTCAGGTAAAGCGTACGCAACATCGGCCCATGGCCACCGGGCAAGTGTCCTCGCGCGAGGCGATCATTTTATTTTGCGTGTTGATGCTGGTCGCGTTTGGCCTGGTGTGCCTGACCAATACCCTCACGGTTTACATGAGCGTGATTGCGGTCTTTCTGGCCGCCACCTATCCGTTTTTGAAACGCTACACTTACTTGCCGCAAGTGTATCTGGGCATCGCGTTTGGTTGGGGAATACCGATGGCCTATACCGCCATCCAGGGTTCCATCCCAAATGAAGCTTGGTTATTGTTCTGCGCCAATCTGCTGTGGACCACGGCCTATGACACTTGGTATGCGATGGTGGATCGCGACGACGATATCCGCATGGGGGCGAAATCGACCGCCATTTTATTTGGCGACATGGACCTGGTTGCTCTGGGTGTTTTGTATGCCGGTTTTATCTGGGCGATGATTTTGCTCGGTCGCGGAGCCGAGCTTGGCATCAATTTCTATCTCGGCCTCGCCATTGCCTGCGGATTCATTGCTTACCAGTTTTACCGCGGGAAAAGTCGTAGACGCGAAGACTGTTTTGCTGCCTTCCTAAACAACCAGTGGGTCGGCTTGTCTATCTTTGCTGGTATCGCCCTCGATCTTCTCTTGCGGCCCTAAGTTCGTTCTGGGCATTTCAAGCGAAAAATCATCGTGCCGGCACCCGCGCAATGACCCAGATATCCACCCGCTTGACGCCCGCTTTCTTCAATATCCTTGCGCATTCCCCCACCGTTGTACCGGTGGTCATGACATCGTCGAGCAAGGCAATGTGTTCCGGCAGAGTCGCGGCTTTCAACTCAAAAGCACCTTGGCAATTCCTGCGGCGCTCGTCGGCATTCAGGTTGGTTTGTGCTTCGGTATGACGGGTCCTTGCCAGAATGTCGGACCGCAAGCTCACCGATTTATGCCGTGCGATCCGTTTCGCCAATTCCAGTGCCTGATCGAATCCGCGTTGCCGCAGGCGTTTGCCGTGCAATGGCACCGGTACGAGAGCATCGGGCAAGGCAATGTTGTTTGTCTTTCGGCAAAACACCTCGGCCAATAGTCGTCCGGCGGCCAGATCCTGATGAAATTTGAATCTGGGCATCAATACCGATAGGGGAGCGTGGTATTGCAGGGGCGCCACGGTGTGCTGAAATTTCGGCGGTTTTGCCAAACAGCGACCACAAGCCGGGGCAGGCGCCGCCAAAGGCAGGGCACATATCGGACAACACAAGACATTGGCCGGCAGTTCAAGCCAACAGGCTTCGCAGAGGTCGATATTAGCCATGCCCGGCTGGTCGCAGAGCAGGCAATGGGCGGGCAATATCGACCAGATCAGACTTTTACGAAAGCCGTCGACTTTTTTCAGCAGGTTTTGGTTGACAGGAAAGGTCATGCTGACCAGACTGCCCGTCTTCACAAGGCTTTACTGTCAGGAATTCCCTATGTCTGCTGTCATCCGAAATGATTGGTCGCGCGAAGAAGTACTGACCCTGATGAACCTGCCGTTTCCGGAGTTGATGCATCGCGCCGGTGAAACCCACCGCGAGCACTTCAATCCGCAAGAGGTTCAGGTCTCCACTTTATTGTCGATCAAAACTGGCGGCTGCCCGGAAGACTGCGCCTATTGCCCGCAGAGTGCACGCTACAACACTGGCCTGAAAGCCCATAAATTGCTGACGCTCGATGAAGTCATCGAAAAAGCCACCCAGGCCAAAAATGCCGGCGCGACCCGTTTCTGCATGGGCGCGGCATGGCGTTCGCCGAAAGACAAGGACGTGGCGCAAGTCGCCGAAATGGTCAGTGCCGTCAAAGCTATGGGCATGGAGGCCTGCGCGACGCTGGGCATGCTAAGCCCACCACAGGCCGATACCCTGAAACAGGCCGGTCTGGATTATTACAACCATAACCTCGATACCGCGCCGGAAGAATACGGCGACATCATCAAGACCCGCGATTATCAGGATCGCCTCGATACGCTCGACAATATTCGCCAGGCCGGGCTAAAAACCTGCTGTGGCGGCATTGTCGGCATGGGCGAGTCCCGCGAACAACGTGCCAATTTGCTGCATTCGCTGGCGTCCCTGCCGGAACATCCGGGTTCGGTGCCGATTAACCGGTTGGTACAAGTGGAAGGCACTCCCTTGCATGGCACCGCCTTGCTCGACCCGTTCGAATTCGTCCGTGCGATTGCGGTGGCACGCATCATCATGCCGGCCTCGATGGTGCGCCTGTCGGCCGGCCGGGCCGAAATGAACGAGGAATTGCAGGCCCTGTGCTTCCTGGCCGGCGCCAATTCGATCTTCTACGGCGAAAAATTATTGACGACCGGTAATCCAGATGTTGAAGCAGATCAAGCTTTGTTCGCCCGTTTGGGTTTACGATCTATGCCCCTGTTCGAAGAAAGCAAGACGGTACACGCCGATGTTTTGTGCCCCGACAAAACGCAGCACTGTGCCGCCTAAAACTAAATGCCGCGAATTTTAATCAGCGATAAAGTCAAAGCCGAAAAACAGGCGCGGATCCATTCTGCTTCCGTCCGGCAACGCCGCATCATTCAGGCTCGCGATGGCGTGGTGGTGAAATGCGATGGTCGCGAGCTGATCAATTTTTGCAGTAATGATTATCTCGGCTTATCGCAACATCTTGATGTTGTCTCTGCCATGCAGGAATCCGCTGCCTATCACGGCGTCGGCAGTACCGGTTCGGCACTGGTGTGCGGCTATCACCAGGAACACGCGACTCTGGAAACCGACATCGCCGAATGGCTCGGTTACGAGAAAGCCCTGTATTTTGGTAGCGGCTATTTGGCCAATCTGGCCGTCATGCAAAGCCTGCTCGGCCCGGGCGATGTGTGCGTGCAAGACAAATTGAACCACGCCTGTTTGCTCGATGGTGCACGTTTGGCGTATTGCGAATTGAAGCGTTATCCGCATGCCGATGTCTCGGCGGCATTACGCCAACTCACCAGCCATCGCGACGGCGCCGCCATGCTGGCTACCGATGCCGTGTTCAGCATGGATGGCGATATTGCCCCTTTGCTCGATCTTGTCTTGCTGACGCGTTCACAAGACGCGATGTTGTATGTCGATGACGCCCATGGCATCGGCGTGCTCGGGCCGGAAGGTCGCGGCAGTGTGGCGGCATCCAAACTGAGCAGCAAAGAAGTCCCGCTGCTTGTCTTGCCGATGGGCAAAGCCTTCGGCGGGCAGGGTGCCATGTTGTGCGGCAGCGAGGCGATCATCGGCCACATTTCGGAAACCGCACGCCCGTATTTATTCAGTACCGCACCGCCACCCGCCATGGCCGCCGCGATGCGTGCCAGTTTGAAATTGATTCGTACCGAACCCTGGCGTCGGGCAAAACTGGCATCGTTGATTGCCCGTTTTCGCCGTGCCGGTTTTCGACACGGCCTGCCATTGCGTGATTCGCAAACTGCCATCCAGCCGATCATCCTGGGTGATAACGCGAAAGCCTTACACGTTGCCAAATCCCTTGAAGCACAGGGTTATCTGGTCAGTGCGATTCGGCCGCCAACCGTTCCCGACGGTCAGGCGCGTATACGCGTTACCTTGACGGCCCTGCACACCGAAGAACATGTTGACGGTTTGGTTAAGGCATTGGCCAATGCTTTGGAAGACAACCGCAGCAACTCCGAAGAAAACGCGAACGCTTAAATGAATATCGAGCAACGTGGCACCGGCCCGGCGCTGGTGATGATTCATGGCTGGGCCATGCATTGCGAAATTTTTGCACCGCTTATTGCCATTCTTGAAAAAAATTTCACCTGCTATCTGGTGGATTTACCAGGCCATGGCCGCAGTCTCGATGATCATGCCCGTTTGAATCTTGCCGATATCGCGAAAGAAATTTCGGCGCGCACGCCGCCGGCGATTTGGTGTGGCTGGTCACTCGGTGGTCTGGTCGCTTTGCAGGCCTCGCAGCACCATGATTTACGCGGCCTGATTATGCTTTGTGCCTCGCCACGTTTCGTCAAAGCAGAACATTGGCCACACGGTATGGCCGCCTCAATATTCACCGGCTTCGCGCGCGATTTGCGGAAAGATTACCGCGCCACGCTCGATCGTTTTATCAGCTTGGAAGCCCAAGGTTCCGATCATATGCGTGAGGAATTACGCCTGTTGCGGGAGTCGATATTTGCCTTCGGCGAACCGGCCGAACGCGTGTTGTGTGAAGGCCTGGAACTACTGGAAAATACCGACCTGATCGATACTTGCCGTGATTTGAACATGCCCAGTTTGTGGATTGCCGGGAAACGCGATCGTCTGGTATCGCCTTTGGCAATGCAGACCGCAAGCGAAATTTGCCACGGTGAATTCATCGCCATCCAGGGTGGTGGCCATGCGCCGTTTCTGACCCATGCCGATCAAGTGGCAGACGCCATCATCGGTTTTTCCAAAACACTCACATGAAATCGTTTCGCACTCCGGTCCTGTTTGAAAACGCTTCGCTGCGACGCAATTTTGGCCGCGCGGCATCGACCTACGCGCAAGTCGCCGTATTGCAGCAGGAAGTCGAAAAACGCCTGATCGAGCAACTCGATTTTCTTGAAGACCGGCAACCGCTCCGGGTACTGGATCTTGGCTGTGGCCCGGGCCGCGCCAGCGGCGTGATGAAAAAACGTTGGTCGAAAGCGCAGGTGATCGCGATCGATGCCGCGCTGCCGATGTTAAAGGAAGTCCCGAAACAAACGCGTTTCTGGCGACCGATACAACGCGTCTGTGCCGATGCCTCGCAACTCCCTCTGGCGGATTCAAGCATCGATGTCATTTTTTCGAACCTGTGTTTGCAGTGGGTCAATGATTTGCCCGCCACGCTGGCGGAATTTCGTCGCCTCCTGAAACCCGATGGCTTACTGTTGTTTTCGACGTTTGGCCCCGACACCTTGCTCGAATTACGCGAAGCCTATTGGCAGGCCGGTGAAAAAAATCCGCCCTTAAGTCCGTTCGCGGCGATCCAGCAAATTGGCGATGCCATGATTGCCGCCGGTTTCAAAAATCCGGTGCTCGATCGCGAGTTGTATCAACTGACTTACGCGGATGTGCGCACCTTGATGAAAGAACTCAAAGCCATCGGTGCCAACGATGCCAGGCCGCAACGCTTGCGAGGCATGGCCGGAAAAACCCGTTTGCAAAACATGACGGCCGCTTACGAAAAAATGCGCCGTGCCGACGTATTACCCAGTACTTGGGAAGTGGTCACGGTCATGGCGTGGGGACCTCAGCCCGGTGTTTCACGTCGCGAAATGGGCGCAGATATTGCGAGCTTTCCTGCCGATAGAATTCCAATCCGCGGGAACGGCGTAAGCCGCGAATAAACCTGCACTACTGTCTTGTGGAAGCTGCTTTTGTGGGAGCTGGTTCACCTGCGATCAGAACTTTCAGGTCTCGACACACTGAATCATCAATCGCGGGTGAGCCTGCTCCCACAGTTAAATATTCACCAGGGCAACGAATCCAAATCGACATTGCCGCCAGTAATAATCAAGCCGATTTTTTTTCCTTCGAATCGGTTTTTATTTTTGATCAATGCCGCCAGCACGGTTGCACACGAAGGCTCGACTAGTATTTTCAAACGTTCCCAGATCAGGCGCATCGCCGCGGTGGTTTCGGCATCGCTGACGGTAAAAATTTCAAGTTCGTGCGCCTGCATGATTTGCAAGTTGACATCGCCAACGGTCGCACGCAGACCATCGCAAATCGTCTCCGAGACGATATCGGTGATGCGCTTGTTTGCCTTCAACGATTCATAAGCATCCGCCGCGCCTGCCGGTTCGGCACCGAACACGCGGCAATGTTTTGACTTGCCTGCGACGGCGATCAGGGTGCCGCTGATTAGACCACCGCCACCCACCGGCGCGATCATGGCATCGAGTGTCGGGCTTTGTTGCAAACACTCCAGAGCAGTCGTGCCCTGTCCCGCGATGACATCGACATGGCTGTAGGGATGAATCAATACCGCACCGGTCGTTTGCCGGATGCTTTCGGCAGTGTCGTCGCGATCTTTCATGGTGTTTCCACAGAACGTGATTTTTCCGCCGGCTTGTTCGATGGCTTTGAGTTTTGCCGGATTCGCGCCTTCGGGCACCACGATGTACGCTGGGATATTTCGGGTTTTCGCGGCCAGTGCGAGTGCAGCACCGTGATTGCCGGAGGAATGGGTAACAACGCCATTGACTGCATCCGGTTCGCTTAAATGCCAAACCGCATTGCAGGCGCCGCGAAATTTGAAAGCGCCGGCGCGCTGGAAGTTTTCGCATTTGAAAAAAAGCTCGGCGCCGATCAGGTCATTCAACGAGGACGACTGTAAAACCGGCGTGACGCGGGCATGTGGCGCAATGCGTGCAGCGGCTTCCAGTACGTCGCTGAAGGTAGGTGTGCGGATTGTGCTAACCATCTACTGCTCCGTTTTTTTCTGTCCCAATAAACTGCTCATGCTCGAACCGATGACCACAAGAATAGCGCCAATATAACCAAAGGCCGTCACGTGCTCGGAAGCTATCGTCGTCGGTGAAATCGCATGCACAATCGCCACACTTGCCAGACACAGCAATGGCGTCACGGCCAATATCGCCGACACCCGCGAGGCTTCCCAATGCACCAGTGCTTCGGCAAACGCGCCATAGGCAATCAGGGTATTGATCGCGCAATACGCCAGCGCCCAGGCATGCACGCCATCGAGTTCAAATAATCTTTGCGGATGCGAAAACGGCAGCAATACGAGGGTGGCGACGGCATAGATAAAAAACAGAATCATCTGCGAGCTCAATCGCATCAACAATTGTTTTTGTATCAATGCATAACCGGCCCAGACGACGGCGGCAAAAATCACCGACCCCGAACCGATCAAATATGCTTGCGTGCCGAGTGGCGTGCCCTTGAACTGATCGCTGAAAAAAAGCAGCAGACCGCAGGCAATCGTGGCCAGGCCACACCATTGGCCCCATTGGTAAATTTCGCGAAAGACGAAAATGCCGCCCAGCGCCATCAGCAGCGGTGCGAGCTGAATCAATAACTGCGCGTTTGCCGGCGTGGTGTATTGGACACCGAACAGATAGAACACGTAATTACCGATGAGCAACAACGCGGCCGCGCTCAAATGCCACCACCGCTTGCCGTCCAGCCCCTTGAAAGCGGACAGGCCTCCGCGCCAGCTCAACCATCCCAGCATGACAATCGTTGCCACCAGGAAACGGAACCAGGTCAGCGTAAGGGCGTCGAGTTGCTCCAGCGTTATCTTCAAGGCAATCGGCAAACTGGCCCAGCAGGCCGCCGTGATCAGCGCCAACAACAGGCCAAGTCGCCAACGGCCCGACGCTTGATGTAAGGCCATGTGCATTCCTTGGTTTACGTTATCGCGTGTATCCTAACATTTCAGCCTGTCGGGCCGAAAAGTTAAGTCTCGATTCACCCGGGGTCAATGACACTGCATCAACTCAGGAGTCGGTTATGAAACTCAAGCTCGCCATCATCGGCCTCATCATGCTCGGCAATACCGCCTGCGTGACCAGCACGAACAGTTATACCCGCGATATCGTTTATCGCGATGGCAGTTATTACTCGCCCGCCGATGATCAAAATGGCGATTATTATTACGAGCCTGAGCCCCAGTACGACGAGTACGAATATAACTACGGATTCGGATCAAGTTTTTATGGCAACCCGTGGTATAGCCATCACGATGCCTATCGCTGCCGCTTTATCTATCGCTACGATCGTTATTGCGACAATGGCTGGGGCAGTATTTCCTTGAACTTTGGCGGGATCTCGCTGATCTTCGGAAATTCCCGTTATTACGATGTTGGTTATGGATATGGCTATCCCTACTACGGTTATTACAACCCGCACTACGGCTATTATTCCCCAAGACCGCGGCCAAACAATGACCCCATTCCGGTGCGCAAGCCATTCAGGCCGGCCATTCAAATTCCCGATAACAGCGTAAGCAACCGGCCGAGCATTCGAGTCCGCGGTGAGCCGACACGCGTGCCTACCAAACCGGGCGTGCTCGAACCGGACACAATCGAACCAGTGGTCGAATCCAGCGCGGGACAGGATCTCAATCCCTACACTCGCATCCGCGAACCAAGACAGAACCGCCGGCCGGAAATATGGCGAGATCGTGATCCCGCGCAGGTTGATCAGGATGACGGCATTCAAATCGGCAACAACGAAGCACCGCGCAGTTGGGCAAAGCCAATGCCGGTGATGGATACCGATTCTGATAATCAAACTTATGAAAACCCCGCACCCCGTCAACGGCAGCCGCTGCCTTATCCGGTCTACGGCGAACCCACCGTAGCGGCCGAACCAGCAGCCGTTCCGGCAGTTCAAGCGCGTACACGTCCCGAGCGGGCAGAAAGAACCGAACGGACCGAACGACCGGCACGAGCTGAAAGAGTCGAAAGAGTGGAGCGTTCTGCACCGGCAGTTCGCGAGGAAAGCGGAGATAGAGGCAAAGAGGAGCAATAGTTTGTTAAGGCTGCGTGATCACGCTCGCTAAGCACTTATATTATTGACGTAGAGTGTCGCTTTTTGACCTATTCAAGTCGTAGTTTGCTAGATGCCGGGCGCCGATTCCCCCGGGTCACCTCTGTTCTGAAGAATCATATCGGGGCCTGCATTTTGGGTCCCGCTATAAAATCGGCATAAAAAAAGCCGGGAGCTCCCCCCGGAGCTCCCAGCCAGCATTCCTTCATAAACAAATTCGTCCCTGTTCGGCCGAACAAGTTATGGAGGGTGCCATTTGTAAAAAGCAGGAAACATGCCAACAGATCCCGCAATCTTGTTACAAATTGTGTCGTGTTTTTCGCGATTCGCCCGGACTCTCATTTCGACCTGAAATTGCCATCAACACCAAGCCTGGCGCCAACGCTGGCCACTATCCTTTAAACTATGCAGATGATGAAAAACGATTTCTTCCACTACGATGTCATTGTGATTGGCGGCGGCCACGCCGGCACAGAAGCCGCGTTGGCATCGGCGCGCGCCGGTGCACGCACCTTATTGCTAACCCACAGCATCGAAACCGTTGGACAGATGAGCTGCAATCCGGCCATCGGTGGTATTGGCAAAGGCCATTTGGTCAAGGAAATCGATGCCCTCGGCGGCGCCATGGCGCGTGCTACCGATCGCGCCGGTATTCAGTGGCGCACACTCAATGCCAGCAAGGGCCCGGCCGTTCGTGCCACGCGCGCACAGGCCGATCGGCAACTGTACAAATCCGCCATCCGCCATATCGTTGAAACTCAGGAAAACCTGACGCTGTTCCAAGCCCCGGTGGATGACATCGTGTTTGAAAATGGCCGTGTCGCTGCCGTGGTCACGCAAAGCGGTTTGCGTTTCAGCACCAAGGCCGCCGTATTGACGGCCGGCACATTTCTCGCCGGCAAGATTCATATCGGCCTAACCAACTACGCTGGTGGCCGTGCCGGTGATCCTCCTTCGATGACACTGGCAGAAAAATTGCGCGATGGACCGTTCGTTGTGGATCGCCTGAAAACCGGCACGCCGCCGCGGATCGATGTGCGTTCCATCAATTTCGAAGGTTTGGAAGAACAACCCGGCGATACGCCGATTCCTACCATGAGTTTCATCGGCGAAAAAAGCGAACATCCGCGCCAGATTTCCTGCTGGATAACGCACACCTCCGAACAAACGCACGACATTATTCGTGGCGGCCTCGATCGCTCGCCGATGTATGCCGGCGTGATTGAAGGAATCGGCCCGCGTTACTGCCCGAGTATTGAGGACAAAGTGGTGCGCTTCGCCGACAAGGCTTCGCACCAGATTTTTATCGAACCGGAAGGTCTCGAAACATTCGAAATTTATCCGAACGGCATTTCCACATCGCTGCCTTTCGATGTGCAATTTGATTTGGTGCGTTCGATCAAGGGTTTCGAGAACGCGCATATCACGCGTCCGGGTTACGCAATCGAATACGATTATTTCGATCCCCGCGGTTTGAAAGCATCACTCGAAACCAAGGGTATCCACGGGCTGTTCTTTGCCGGCCAAATCAACGGCACCACCGGCTACGAAGAAGCCGGTGCACAAGGCCTGATAGCGGGTTTGAACGCGGCCCGCCAGACGCAGGATAAGCCGGCGTGGACGCCTCGCCGCGATGAAGCGTATATCGGCGTGTTGATTGATGACCTGATCACGCATGGCACCACCGAGCCGTATCGCATGTTTACCTCGCGCGCCGAATATCGCCTGCAATTGCGCGAAGACAATGCCGATACCCGCCTGACCGAAATCGGCCATCAAATGGGTATAGTCGATGAGCAACGCTGGGCGGCTTTTTCACGCAAGGCCGCGGCGGTAAAAACCGAAACCGAACGACTCAATAAACTTTGGGCAACGCCGGGTAATGCCCTGGGCGCAGCCGTGCAAGCACAATTGAATGTGCCGATTACTCGTGAATGCAATGTGCTCGATTTAATCAAGCGTCCAGAGATAACCTACGCAAGTTTAATGTCGGTCGCGGATCTTGGCCCGGGCGTCAGTGATGAAAAAGTCGCCGAACAAATTGAAATCGGCGTCAAATATTCCGGTTACCTCGCTCGCCAGCAAGAAGATATCGAACGCAACCGCCGTCATGAGGACAGCGAAATTCCGGATGATTTCGATTATCAAACCATCTCCGGTCTGGGCAATGAACTCGAGGCCAAGTTGATGAAAGTGCGCCCGCAAACCATTGGCCAGGCGCAGCGCATTCCGGGCATGACTCCCGCGGCCATTTCCCTGCTTTTGGTCACTTTGAGCAAACGCCGCCGGGTCGCCTAGGCTCGTTTTAATGCATTAGTTGCCCGAAAAGGCACTAATCGTTGAAATAAATCGCAAAAAAGCCACCTACGCAGTGGTATGGCGATGAAAGTTCAATTAAAGTTAAGACTCTAACCGAGGTACACCTCGGAGGTGGGCCAAAGCGGTCTGCGGGGGAGGGGTCACTTTAAGGAGTGAAGACCAGCCGCAACGTGACGCTCTTATAATTTTTGTTCACGCTCAGGAGTTAATCATGCCTCGTATTTCCCATCTCGCTCTCGCATGTGGTTTGGCGCTTAGCGCACAGGCCGCGCAAGCCCAGCAGTTCTCCAACGTTATCGTGATTGGCGACAGCCTCAGTGACGGCGGAAACTACACGACGACACTCGGACCTGGTTTCGGCAGCTTCACCACCAACCCCGATCCGGTCTTCGTGGAATTGGTCGCACAGAACTACGGCTTCAACCTGACCCCTTCCGGTATCACTAATACTGGCGGCTGGAACTTTGCTTGGGGCGGCGCGCCAACGGGTGCCACATTTGGTTGTGTACCAGCCGCGTTAACACCCGCTGGCTGTCAAAACGGCACCACCCAACTAGCGAACTATTTCGCACGTACTGGCGGCGTGGCAGATCCTAATGCCCTGTATTCCGTTTTTCTGGGTGCTAATAATATTTTCAACGTGCTGGGCGGCGCTCTACCCGTTCTTCCGCAACCCGCTCCCGTGACAATCGCAAATACCGTTGGTCAAAACATCGGCATTATCAGCGCACTGCAGGCTGCAGGTGCCAACTACATCGTGGTCTACAATGTCCCGAATATCGGTGCAACCCCATTCGGCACGAGCCTCGGCGGAGCCGCTGCCGCTCAGGTTACCGGCTTGGTTATTCTTTACAACGAAGCGTTCAATAATGCGCTTGGCGGTCTCGGCGACGGCATTATTCCAATCAACACTTTTGGATTAATCAACGAGGTCATAGCAAACCCTGGTTATTTCGGTTTTAGTAATGTCAGCGGCACCGCTTGCGGTACCTTGTCGGGTTCCGTGAACTGTTTTCCTGCCGGCACGCCCGGTGCCCCGTTTACCTATGCCCCCGGCGCCAACCAGAGCTTTTTGTTCGCCGATGGCGTTCACCCAACTGGTGCGGGCCATGCACTCCTGGCTCAAGTGGTCGTCGCCACGATTGCTGCTCCCGGCCAGGTTTCTTTAGCCGGCGAACTACCACTGCAAGTGTATGACGACCATAGCGGTGCCATCCGCCAGGCTATTTTCGATAATAAAGTCGGCGGCATGGAAGTCGGTGAGTCGCGTGGTTTCTTCAACGCCCAGTTCGGCAGCCAAGACTATGATGCCGGCATCAATGCTCCGGCATTAAGCACCAATAGCAATACTTTCACCGGTGGCTTTGAATATCGTCACAGTGAGCGTCTCAGCTTCGGCGCCGCTATCAGTTTGGGCGGCTCAAACGGTGATTTCGCTGGCGGCGATATCGATGGTCAGGAAGTTTTAGGCTCCCTGTTCGCTACCGCTAATTTCGGCAATGGCTACTTCGGTGGTGCTCTGTCCCTCGGCAGCAGCAGTATCGATATCAACCGCGCAATCGTGCTTGGTCCTTCCGTACGAATCGAAGAAGGCAATGCCAGCGCTTCGCACAAGGCTTTTGAACTCAGCGGCGGCTATCTGTTCGGCGACACCGTTCGTCATGGGCCTTTCGCGAGTGCCACCTGGCAACGTGTCGGCATTGAAGCGTTCTCCGAGAATGGCGGCAGCGCCACTTCGATGCGCTTCGAAGAGTTTGATCGTGACTCACTGATCGGCCGCATCGGCTATCAGTTACAAGGCAAGTTTGGTGATGATCATGCCATTCGCCCAAGCCTGCGAGTCGCCTATGCCTCGGAAAGCGAAGATCAAGCGACCCGCGTAACCGCTGGTTCCAATTCCATGAATGGCCAATTCACGATGGACGGTTACCTGCCTTCAGATAATTGGATCGAAGCCGATCTTGGCCTGATGGTTGAATTCACCGACAAAGTAAATGGTTACCTTGGTTATCACGGCCGTTTGAGTGATGACAACCAGGACAACAACAGCTACAACCTGGGTGTCAACGTCCAGTTCTAAGCTTCCATTGTCAGCAAGAAAAAGCCGTCTTCGGGCGGCTTTTTTTGGCCCTTTGAAAGATGCAATAACACCGCTTCCGCCCATCCTGGTTCTAGCCCGCGATGATGAAGTATAAAACCCGTCATCCCCGAATGCTCTTGTCGGGGATCCAGTGACTTCATGCTTTAAAGCAACGGCGCTGGGCTCCCGCCTACGCGGAGAAGACGGAGTTCTTTGAAATATTAAATCCCCGAATGCTCTTGTCGAGGATCTAGTGACTTCCTGCATTAGAGCAACGACGCTGGGTGACCAGCTTCGCTGTTGAAAAGCACTTCCCGCCTACGCAGGCAAGACGATGCTCACATAAGCAAATTCGCAAAATAATTGCATCCGTTAGCACTTGATTCGGTTTTTTGAAATATTCGCCATAAAAAAGCCGGGCTTCATTCGAAGCCCGGCTTTTATTTTGTTGCTAATGCCTTACCAGCCGAACGAGGCACCCGCACCGGTGGCGGTTTTATCGCCATCAAAAGCGGCACCAAAACTAATCGTGACCCGGTCAGACACCGTTCGCTGGAAGCCAAGCGCGAAAGCGTTTTGGCCACCGTAATTACCGATACCTACCGCCAGACGATTGTCGCTGGTATTTCCCGATGCCGACGCCGTCATTTGCGCCATCGCTGCCGACATCGCACCGACTTGATCCACACGCTTATTCAAGCCTTGTAGTTGATTTCCAAAGCCGTCCAATTGATCCTGAAAGCCATCCAGTGAAATCACGATCGTCGCCACTTGGGCATCGGTATAGTTATTGGCCGACACCAAAACGGCCGCGTCAGCCGAGTTCATCTGATTCAAGTTCACTGCATCGGTGCCCTGGGTAGCAGCAGCCACATTGGTAATCTGACGCTCGGCACCCACGGCACCGACAGACACGGTGTTGTCGCGAGCACCGGTCGTTGAGCCGGCTCCGATGGCAGCACTGTTGTTGGACGAAGCCATTGCTCCGGCACCGACTGCCGTACTACTGGTGCCGGTTGCTTGCGCGCCGGTACCGATAGCAGTGGTGTTGGTGTTGCCAGCAAGACTGTTGGCACCGGTGGCTGTTGCGCCATCAAACGTCGCCTGCGCATACGCGCCGGTGGCCGTGCTGTTAACACCGCTGGCAACGCTGTAGGCACCCAATGCCGAGGTATTGGTATTGGTTGCCTGAGCATAGGCACCGAGTGCACTGCTATAAGTGGCATTGGCAGTACTCCAATTACCTATCGCAGTACTGTTATTGCCGCTGGCCGTACTGTACGCACCTACGGCACTCGATCTGTCCGTGGCGTAACTTGCCGCGCCGATGGCGCTGGAGTAATTGTTCGCATAACTCCCAATACCGTTCGCAACCGATGCATTGTTGGCATAGCTGTAGGCGCCTGTTGCCGTGGAGTAATTGGTGGCCGAGCTATAAAAACCGTTGGTGACCGAGATATTGTCCGCATAACTCAACGCTCCGGTCGCGCTGGAGAGCTGGTTGGCATAACTGCCGACTCCGTTTGCAGTGGAACCAAAGTTAGCCTGACTGTAGGTGCCGATTGCGTTTGAATAGTTGCTTGCACTGCTGTTGCTGCCAATTGCATTCGAGTTGCTTGTTGCCGTGCTATAGGCGCCTATGGCATTAGAGTTATTTAACGCGTAGCTGTTGTATCCACTTGCAGTGGAAAGGTTTCCGGCGCTGCTGCCGTTCCCTGTCGCATTCGAATAATTGGTTGCTGTGCTGTACGCACCAACCGCGTTCGACAGGTTGTTGGAGTAGCTGTCATAACCATTCGCAGTCGAGAGGTTATTGGCAAAGCTGCTGAAACCATTTGCAACCGATGCATTGGAGGCAAGGCTATTCGCACCATTGGCTACGGACGAATTTATGGCATCACTGTTTGCGCCGATTGCGTTCGAAAAGCCATAAGCACTGCTATTGATGCCGATCGCATTGGAACCTGTATTTGCATAGCTGCCCGATCCATTTGCGACAGAACCAAAAACCGCATAACTGCCCGCACCTGTAGCGCTGGAATAGAACGCAGCACCACTGTTTGCGCCTACTGCCGTCGAGTTGACAACGGCTGAGCTATTATCGCCGAATGCGCTCGAATTAGTATCAGCAAAACTATTATTTCCAGTGGCCACCGAGTTGTTGTTGGCATAACTGTTGTAACCGGTCGCATTTGAGCCGTTGTTGGCATAGCTGCCATTGCCGGTGGCATTCGAATAATTAATCGCCGTGCTGTAAGTGCCGCTGGCATTCGAATTGTTGTTGGCATAACTGCCGATACCGGTAGCGCTGGAGTAATTTGCTGCCGTGCTATTGACGCCAGTTGCCGTCGAGCTGTAGCTGGCAAAACTTCCAGCACCATTGGCCACCGAGCTATAGAGCGCAAAACTGTTATTACCGGTGGCATTGGAGCCGAATCCGGCAAAGCTGTTTTCGCCCATGGCTACCGAACCGGAATAAGCCAAACTGTTGCGACCCGTGGCCGTCGAGTTCCCCGAAGCATCGCTTTGATAACCAATCGCGGTCGAATCACCGGTGGCACTGCTGTAGGCGCCGATCGCTGTGCTGTCGTTGCCGCTGGCATTGGCATTGAGGCCACACGCCAGTGAATAAGTGCCGGTGGAAACTGCCCCGCCATTGCCGCCGCCGGTTAGCTCGCAGGTATCGCCCGCCAACGCCAGCTGCGCCGACAAACCCATCAGGATTGCCGCGGCCAATTGCTGACGAATGCCCGCGCGGCGGGCATTACATTTTGTACGTTTCATATTCCGCCCCTGTTTTTTTGTGTTTACGTACTTGATCTGGTCAAAGCACGAATTCCCGTGTCGCGAACAAGCGCTAAAACCCCGAGCGTCAGCTGCGACAGCAGCCCTGAATGCTACTGTATTTGTTGCGTCATTTGTATGACGAAAAGCTTGAAATCACTGGATTTCACTTAAATACACGGCGCATCCGGATTGGGTCGCTTTTATTCCGGAAGCTGGCGCCGTTCTGGCTGCACCGTTGGTTTCCGAGCCTCGTGATTTGCTTTAAGGTGTCGTCCTGCTCACCTCAAGCGATTCGCCCACGTGGATATCACCCTCTGGCAACAAGCCAACGAACAATTCAATGCCAAACAATTCGAAGCGGCGAAGGCAAGTTGCGAGCAACTGTTGTTGCAGGAGCCCGAACAGGCCATGGTCTATTGCCTGTTGTCATCGTGTTACCAGAATCTTCGACGTCCCCGGCTGGCGACCTTCAATGCCTTCCAGGCCTGCAAACGTGCTGCCGGTTTGCCGGCTCGCGATATTCTGGCGATCAGCAATGCCTGCCTGATGGTCGGCGAAACGTTTCTTGGTCATAGCGTCTTGGCCAATATCGATATCAACCTTCCGGCCAATCGCGATGTGCTGCTCGATGTCGGACGGCAATACAGTGCCCTGGAAGACCAACCGATGGCGCTGCGATTCGTGCAACGGGCCCATGCCGAAGGCACCAATGGCTGGTTCGCCAACCATATTCTGAGCATCATCCTGAGCTTTACCGGCCCGGTCGAAAACGCGATTTCTGCCAGCGAGTCGTCCATTTCAAAAAACCGCATGCACGGCCATGCCCACTGGATGCGGGCGCAGTTCGGAAGCAAGGAAGGCAATGCACTTCGCGTGGCGCGCATGCGCGAAGTATTGACGCAACCGAATCTCACGCTGGATGACAAAACCTACCTGCATTACGGCATCTTCAAGGAACTCGATGCGATCAATGACACCGGTGGTGCGTGGGAAGCCTTGTGCGAAGGCATGAAACATCGTCATTCCGCGCTGCAATTTGGCATCGAGCGGGAAAACCTGTGTTTCGATAATCTGATCAAGGCGACCAGCGAACATTTTCTCGAAGTACCGACCAAAGTGCCGCAGGAAGTCACGCCGATTTTCGTGGTCGGCATGCCGCGCACCGGCACGACCTTGTTGGAACGCATCATCGGAAATCATCCGCAAATTACCGCCTGCGGTGAATTGACCGATTTCAAGATGCAGTTGCAGTGGGCCGCCGATAAGCCCTTGCCGGTACAGATTCATCCTGAATTTGGCGAACTGATTTCAAAAATCGATTTTCATCTGGTCGGCAACCGCTATCTGGAAAAAACCCGCCGCCTGATCGAAGGCCGCAAATTCTATAGCGATAAAATGCCGCTCAATTATCTGTATGCCGGTCTGATATTAAAGGCGATTCCGCACGCGAAGATCATCCATCTGCGCCGGCATCCGATGGATGCCTGTTTTTCAAACCTGAAAGAACTGTTCGCCCACCATCATTACGCCTACAGCTACGACATGCTGGAGTGTGCCAATCACTACCGCAATTATTCGCGCCTGATGAAACATTGGCACAGCATTGCACCGGGCCGCATTATCGATGTGCATTACGAACATCTGGTCACGCAACCCGAAGTCGAAGCCAGTCGCGTGCAGGAATTTCTCGGCTTGCCGGAAGTCGAAGGTGTCACCGACATTCTCGCCAATAAACGCATCACCACCACCGCCAGTACGCTGCAATTGCGCCAACCGATCCATACGAAAAACATGGGCGGTTGGAAGCGTTACGAAACCCAGCTTGAACCGATGCGGTTGGCGATGCTTGATGTGATCGAGGAATACGAAAAATTATTGTGATGCTTTTTTTGCGGCAGGAGAATTAGGTGCCGCGCGGCTTCGCACGATGCGTCGCCGTCGCACTCCACGGATCTTCCGGCCAGGGGTGTCGCGGATAACGGCCTTTCATTTCCTTTTTGACTTCGGGATAGGTGCGTTCCCAGAAACCTTTCAGGTCCTGTGTGATTTGCAGCGGCTTTCCGCCAGGCGACAACAGATGCAAGGTCAGCGTTACGCGGCCATCGCAAATCCGCGGCGTATCGGCCAAACCGAATAATTCCTGCAGTTTTACTGCCAGCACCGGCGCGGCATCGTGCCGGTATTCAATCGCACGTTCCATGCCCGAGGGCACCAGCATTTTTGTTGGTGCGAGTTGATCTATTTTTTGTCGTGTCGGCCAATCGAGTTCCGATTTCAGTGCCTCGCTCAATTCCTGTTCGTTTAAGCCGTCGAGCCGTGTTTTTCCCTGCAGCGCCGGTTTCAGCCATTGTTCCCGTCGCAGCAACAAGCCTTCATCGCTGAAATCGGGGAGCGACAATTCCGGTACCCATTGGCTTAAACAACGCACGCGCTCGCGCCACTGTTTCAAATTTTCCGTCCACGACAGGGCATCCAATCCGAGCTCGCCGATGGCATCGCAAAGTGCCTGTGCGGCTTTTGCCGGATCTGGTCTTCCGGCGGGTTTCGATTCCAGAATAATCTGCTCGAAACGCTTTTCGCGCCTTGCGATCAAGCCGCGGGCATCGTTATCCCAGCGAACAATATCCTGTTCGCTGAAGCGTTCAGGAAAATCTTTTTGCAGACGAATTTCATCCAGAGGTGCAGCCCTCAGAATGCTACTGTCCTTGTTGTCGAAACGACATTCGCTAATCGCCAACCAGGGCTCGCCAAACAAGGCGCTGTCATCCCAAATTTTCGCCATCCGCCCGTTCGCCATTTGATAACGGCGCGGATCATTAGGATGTTGTCTTGCGATACGCTCAGGAAATGCATGCAGCAATAAATCGCCGAGTGCATGCGCGGGAAAGGTTTTGTTTGACACTTTCTCGCAGCGCAAACGTCGCCGCCATTCCTGGCTGGCCTGGTCAATGGCGGCAATCCCGGAACGATTGATGTTGCCACTTAAGCGTCCGCTTCTGAATGCGGACAAGGCCTGCCAGCGTGACATCCAGTCATCACGCCTTTCACCCATGAGCGGATCGCGCGCTTCGATCAGGGCGGCCAAATCGCAGGCCCGGGATTTTTCGTTTTCGTCATTTGCGGCAAGCAACATCGCGGCGATGCGCGGATGGGTGCCGAGCGCGAGAATTTTCTTGCCCAGTTCGGTAATCCGGCTTTGTTTGTCGATGGCATTCAGGCGTTGCAATAATTCGCGAGCCGCCGACATCACGCCCGTTGGCGGTGCCTCGACAAAACGCAGATCGCTACTGCCCCAGGCGGCCAATTCCAGACACAGACCGCTTAATTCGGTTTGTGAAATTTCCGCGCTACGCATGGAGTCGAGTCGTTGCGAAGCGGGCCACAAACGATAGTACCAACCTTCGGCAACACGGCCAGCTCGGCCGGCACGCTGGTCCGCCGATGCCTGCGAAATCATCACCGTTTCAAGACGTGAAAAACCGGAGTTAGGATCAAAGCGCGGTTCTCTCGACAAGCCGCTGTCAATCACGACACGCACGCCGGGCAAGGTCACCGAAGATTCGGCGATATTGGTCGCCAGCACGATGCGGCGTTTGCCGTTTTTATCCGGTGCCAAGGCTTCGCTCTGTTTGTCGATCGGCATTTCGCCATACAGGCTGATCACCGAAACATTTTCGCTATTGGTGCTTGATGCCTGCAAGGCATTCTCGAGCTGGCGTATTTCTTTTTGACCCGGCAGGAAGATCAGTAAATCGCCTTCGTGTTTTTGCAGCACTTCTTCCACGCAGCGTTTTATCTGGAAAGTCAGGACTTCGTCGCGTCGAGCGGGGAAATGCGCGGTCGTGACGGGATAGCTTCGCCCTGCACTGGTAATCCGTTCCGCCTGCAGAAACTGGGCCAGTTTTTCACCGTCGAGTGTTGCCGACATCACCACGATGCGCAAATCTTCACGCAGCGATTGCTGGATATCGAGCGCCAGTGCCAATCCAAGATCGGCGCTCAGATGACGTTCGTGAAATTCATCGAACAGGATGGCGGCAATATTTTCCAGACCAGGATCGTCCTGGATCATTCGGGTGAGGATGCCCTCGGTCACTACTTCAATTTTTGTCTTGGCCGAAATTTTGTTTTCAAAACGAATCCGGTAACCCACCGTTTCGCCCACGTTTTCGCCGAGCTGTTTCGCCATAAATCCGGCGGCGGCACGTGCCGCCACACGTCGCGGTTCCAGCATCAGGATTTTTTTATCGCCACGCCAGGACGCTTTCAATAATGCAATCGGAATCTGGGTGGTCTTACCGGCACCGGGCGGCGCTTCCAGTACCAGACGCGTTCGGGATTGCAAGCTTGAAGTAATCGCCGGCAATACCTCATTGATCGGAAAATCCATCATCGGGTGCTTGCTGGCGAACATGACAAGCAGACGGTTTTTTGCGATGCTTCGGCCATGTCGTCATCCAGTAAGTTCGTCAAACATTATCCCAAAATTCCAGGCTATCGTCTTATTAAACCAAGACGCTGCCAGGTGTTTGGTGTCGGTTCGCCGAAAACCGGTACGCATTCGCTAGCCGGCATTTTCGAGAAAAACTTTCGCGCCCTGCACGAAGCCGAAGTGAAGCAGCAAATTGAACTGCTGTTAAGGCATCTCAAAGGTCTTTGCCATCCCGGTGAAACACGGCAATGGTTTATTGATCGAAGCCACCGGCTTTGGCTTGATTGCGATGTATCGCATCTGCATGGTCATTTTGTTGCTGAGATCGCAGAAGCCATTCCGGAGGCAAAATTTATTCTCACCCTGCGCGAACCTCGTTCATGGCTGGACTCGGCCTTTAACCAGACGCTAGGGCGTCCGGTCGGCGGTCTCTGGGCAGCGCTTAGAACTGCCGTTTATGGCGATCAGCCGGACGACTATCCGGAACAGGAGAAAGCGCTTCAGGCTCTTGGTCTGTATTCGCTTTCCCAATATCTTGATCGCTGGGCCGAACGCATCGAACGCGTTACTGCGGCGATTCCGCAGGAGCGATTGCTAATACTGAAAACCCGCGAGCTTGAAAACAGTGCAGATCGTATCGCCGATTTTTGCGGTGTCGATCGCCACTTGTTATCTGCCAAGGAAGCGCATCGCTTTCCTGCGGCGAAAAAAACCGGCGTGCTGGACAGCATCGATAAAGAATATCTCGAAGGTTTAATTCACCAGCGCTGCGGCGCGCTGCTGCAACGATATTTTACCTGATCTGGCGCTGCTTGTCGGCGTGCCAACAGGTGACGGCTTTTGCGATGATGGTTTTTTTTGCGGGCTCTGTATCGGCGGTTTGATGTAATGCCTTTTGCTCAGCGCCGCGATGGCCAGAAGCTGAACTTCATTGAGTCCATCAACGATGCGCGTGCGTTGGTCCTTCACGAAAATAATGCCGTTGTTACCGGCGGCCCAGTCCACCCAGGGCGTTACGCCGAACGCACCGGGGCTTGATACCCGTGTCGTGATACCGCGCGAATCGACGGCTTCGACCCATTGGCCAATGCCGTATCCGAAATTTTCCGGCGAGGGCGTGCTTAAGATAATTTTTCCGGCGGCCTGGTTAAATGCCATGAAAGCCAGCGTGTCATCGCCGAGATAATTTTCTCCACCATGCACACCGCCTGCCAGCACCATGTCCAGTACGCGTCCGTAATCGGATTGAGTGCTGCGAACCCCGCCGGCAATGCGCGGATTGCCGGTCCAGACATAGCCGTCTTGCGTCGAACCGCTAGCAAAGTCGGTAGCAGTTAATCCCAGTGGCACCACCAGCTCGTCATAAAACAACAAATTCCAGTTTTTACCGGAGGCGATTTCCGCAAGACGGCCTGCCACCTGCATCGAATTTCCTCCGTAGGAAAAACTGCTGCCAGGTGTTGATTCCATTGGTAGATCCAGAATTTGTCGCGCGCAATTATCCAGCGTAATAAATCGATTCGATAAACAGCCAGTCGTTTCATTGCCGGGTAAGCCACTGGTGTGGGAAAACAATTGCGCCATTGTGATATCGCGTTTGTTGGCAGGTGCGTCCGGCATCCATTTGCCGATCGTGTCATTCCATTGCATCTGATTTTTCTCGACTAGTCTCGCGATCACGAGGGCCGATAACCATTTACTCGCCGAGGCAATCGGCACCCGCGTGCCGGCATTGTAATTGCCGTAATAATTTTCCATCTGGACCTTGCCGTCACGTGCCAGCCGAATACTGCTGCCATCCAGGCCATAGTCAACCATCAATGCCTGCATCGAAATATCAACCGGCCGAGTGTCGTACAAGGGTTTGGCGTATACAGAGGTGGCCGATAACAGCAAGCCGCTTGCGAGGAGTCGTGTTTTCATGATGCCGTGGTTGAATGACGGTGATGGACATGAAAACGCGGCGGCTGCGTTCCGGTTGACCATTCTTTACACTAGCGCATTGAATTAAGCGGATTCCCCATGGAATTGATCGATATTGGCGCCAATCTGGGCCATGAAAGTTTTCAGCATGATTTTGAAGAGATGCTGGGGCGCGCACGCGAGGCCGGCATCGTGCACATGGTGGTCACCGGTGCCTCGCGTGAAGGTTCGCGGGAGGCGCTGCGGCTGGCGCGGGATCATGCCGGCTTTTTATCAGCCACCGCCGGCGTGCATCCGCATCATGCCCTTGAGGTGACCGAAGAAGGCATGGCCGAATTACGTGCCCTGCATGCCTTGCCAGAGATTGTCGCGGTGGGTGAGTGCGGTCTGGATTATTTTCGCGATTTTTCGCCGCGCCCGGCACAGCGCAATGCGTTCGAACGGCAATTGCAGCTCGCCGTCGAATGTGGAAAGCCGCTTTTTCTGCACCAGCGAGATGCCCACGAAGATTTCATGGCGCTGATGAAAAATTTCGACGGCCAATTGAACAAGGCTGTCGTACATTGTTTTACCGGCAGCAAAAAAGAGTGTTTCGAATATCTCGATGCCGATTACTACATCGGCATTACCGGCTGGTTATGCGACGAACGTCGCGGCCAGCATCTGCGCGAAATCGTGCCGCATATTCCGGCCAATCGTTTATTGATCGAAACCGACAGTCCGTATCTGCTGCCTCGTTCAATCAGGCCAAAACCAAAATTGCATCGCAACGAGCCGATGTATTTGAAACATATCGTCGAAGAGTTGGCGAAGGATCGTGGTGAATCGGTTGAGCTTACCGCAAGCACCAGTGCCTCGAATGCCAATGATTTTTTCAATTTGAAGCTATCCCTTCAATAACCTGGGTATTTCCATGTGGGCTTTTTTTGGTTTCAGCACCCTGATCATCAGCATCATCATGCTTGGCGTGCACCGCTACGAGGCTAAGTGGTCGGGAATTTTTGCGAACAATTGCTATTACAAGGAAGGCAGAAATCATAAGACCAAGAAGCTGTACTGGATAGAAATCGGAGTCTCGACCAACAGCATTCTGGATTTCGAACTCAAGAAGGAATCCTGGCTCGACCGGTTCTTCAAGGCAATTGGCCTGTCGAAAGAAGGCCTGATCGGGAAAGATGAACTCGAACGGAGTATTTACGTGGTTTCCGATGATGAGCGCGTATTTTCTGCTCTCCAGACCGCCAATATGCATCAAGAGTTGCAGTATTTTTTTGATTCTCGCCTTCATCCCGGTTTTAGACTAAAGCGCATCGTCTGTCGCGCGGGAAAAATACGGGCTCGCTTCAAGGTGATGGATTCCGACTCGGATTATTTCTATCTGATCAAGCTGGTACAACCGCATCTTCGGGCCATCGATGAATTGCTTCCCGATCAGTTACTGAGCGACGAGCCGCAGCGCGATCCTTATTTCCTTAAATCGATTCTGATTCTGGCAACCAGCAGTGGGCTTGCCATCAACGGTCTTGTCCAATTGCTGCGTGTGGGCTTCTTCAATGTCCCTTTCATCGTCGACGCCTGGCAGCTTTGGACCATGAGCCTTGTGTATGCAGCCGGAGTCATGTTGGTGTTAGTCACCGGCACGATTGTTTTACTGGCAAGAACTTCGCGTGCCCATCTGGTCTTGTTTGAAGTATTGCTGGTCGGAGGTATTGGGGCGGTAATTTCCTGTGTCGTCCATTTGCGTGATTTGAATATCGAGCTGGATACAAAACCGGCCACCGCTTTCAGCACACAGGTGATAGATAAAGACATTAGTCGCAGCCGCAAAGGCGGCACGCGCTACTACATTACCCTAGCTGGCTGGAATGAAAATTCCGGCAGTAAACGCGTCAAGGTGAGTTATACCGATTACGGCCAATACACGGTTGGTGGGGCCGTGGATGTCTACCAAAAGCCCGGTTATCTAAACATCCGTTGGGTTGAGCGTATTGAAAGGAAGTGAGCCTGATCAGGAGCGCAAGCCAACACCCTTGGTCAACAAACGCAATCCCAGCCATCCCAATGCCACAACAAAAAACAGCATCACAGCGAACGCAGTCCAAAGCGGCAAATCACTGGCCGATTCGCCGAGCAAACCGTAGCGGAAGGCATTGACCATATAGAAAATCGGATTGGCGTGGGTTGCGTTCTGTGCCCATTCGGGCAATACGCGGACCGAATAGAACACGCCGCCCAGATAGGTGAGCGGTGTCAGGATAAAGGTCGGAATAATCGCGATGTCGTCGAATTTTTTCGCGTAGACCGCATTGACGAAACCGGCGAGTGAGAAAATGGTTGCGCCCAGGATTACCGTACTCAACATCACGAACGGATGCGGCACGCGGACGTGGGTAAAAAACATCGCGATAATTAATACAATAATGCCGACCATCAAACCACGTAGCACTCCACCGGAAACATAGCCGAGCAAAATTACCCAGTTTGGCATTGGCGACACCAGCAATTCTTCCACGTGACGGCCAAATTTGGCGCCGAAAAAACTGGAGCTGATATTGCCGTAGGCGTTCTGGATCACCGCCATCATCACCAGTCCCGGCACGATGAAATCCATGTAATCAAAACCGCCCATGTCGCCAATTCGCGAACCGATCAGCTTTCCGAAAATCAGGAAGTAGAGCGTCATCGTGATCGCCGGAGGCACCAGGGTTTGACCCCAGATTCGCAATATGCGCATCACTTCGCGACGGGCGATGGTTTTAAGGGCAATCAGATTCGGGTTCGGCATATTTCATTCCAGCTCGGCGAGCTTTGGCATGGATCAGGTGGTGTGGTTCAGGCGGCTTTGTTGGCATCGCCGGTCAGCTTCACGAATAATTCTTCCAGACGATTCACCTTGTTTCGCATCGAGCGAACCCGGATCCCGGCCTGATTGAGCTCGCTGAAAATATGATTCAAATCCATCGCCCGCGGTTTTTCGATATCCAGCGTGTGGCTATCGGTGGCGACCAAAGTGACCTTATCCAGATGTGGCAAATTCTCTGGCAAATCGCCTTCGATATCGAGCAGGAATCCTTCGACATCCAATTTTGCCAGTAAGGCTTTCATCGGGCCTTGTTCGATGATGCGACCTTTGTCGATGATCGCCAGATTGCGACAAAGATTTTCCGCCTCTTCCAGATAATGCGTGGTCAGAATGACAGTCGTTCCGGCCAGATTCGCTTCACGCAGGGTTTTCCACATGCCGCGGCGGATTTCGATATCCACGCCGGCGGTCGGTTCATCGAGAATCAATAATCTTGGCTGCGTCATCATCGCGCGGGCAATCATCAGGCGGCGCTTCATGCCGCCGGACAAGGTCCTCGACATCATGTGGGCTTTTTCCCAAAGCTGGGCGCGTTTCATTTCTTCTTCGGCTCGCACCAGTGCCGTCTTGCGATCCATGCCGTAGAAGCCGGCGTAGTTCACGCAAATATCGAGCGGCTTTTCGAACATATTGAAATTGATTTCCTGCGGAACCAGACCGATTTGCCGCATGGCATCGCTACGTTGTTTTTGCAGATCGATACCGAAGACCTTGACTTGGCCGCTGCTGGAGTTGACCAGCGAACTCACCACCCCGATCAAGGTCGATTTCCCGGCACCGTTTGGGCCGAGCAAAGCGAAGAAATCGCCCGGTAACACCGACAGCGACACCCCTTTCAGGGCCTCGACGCCGTTGTCGTAGGTTTTTTTGAGTGCACTGATTTCGAGTGCCGGCGAGGTTTGCATAGCGTTCTCCTGGTCTCCACAACGCGCGACCTGATTGCCTAGTATAATCGGCTTCCTTATTTAACCGTCGGCCCAAAGCCTTATGGCTGCACATTTCCCGCTTAAACTAATCGGCAGCCGCATGTTGGCGCCCTCCGTTCGTCATTTGAGTTTTGTTCGCGATGACGGTGCGCCGCTGGATTTCATTCCGGGCCAGTTTATTCAAGTGCATTTCAATTATCCCGATGGCGCCGCGACCAAGCGCAGTTATTCGATAGCGACCCTTCACGACCATGCGATGGGCGCTGGTGACGCGCTTGATATCGCCGTCAGTTTTGTTCCCGGCGGTGCTGCATCAGCGCTGTTCGAAGCACTGGATGAGGGCCAGCAAATCGAATGCAGCGGCCCGTTCGGTCGTTTTTGTCTGGCGGCCAACGATGCCAACAAACGCTACCTGTTAATTGGCACCGGCACCGGTGTAACGCCTTATCGTGCGATGTTGCCGGAGCTGGCGCGCTTGATGACCGAACGCAATGTCGAAGTGGTTTTATTATTCGGTGCACGCACACCGGAAGAATTAATCTATGGCGAAGACTTCTACGCCTTCGCCGAGCAGAATGCGAATTTCCGCTTTATTCCCTGCTTCTCTCGCGCCTTGCCGGAAAATCCACACGCCGATGTTCGTAGCGGCTATGTGCAGGAAGCCCTGAGCGAACTGGCACCGAATGCCGAGGGCGATATCGCCTATCTTTGTGGCAATCCGAACATGGTCGATGTCAATTTCGAAGCCCTGAAAGCCTTCGGCCTGCCGATCCCGCATATTCGCCGGGAAAAATATGTCAGCTCCAAGTAATCGGTCTTTTTTGCTTGTAAAGGACGCTTGACAAGCGAAAAAATGCCGTGCATTCTGGTGTCAAGCACACTTGACACTAAAAAATGATCAAACCCCCGTCTTCCCGCACGAAATCCATGACGATCTGGTTGTTTGCATTTGTCGCGTGCATGATCACGTCCTGGTATCTGTTGACCCGAGTCCTGCCAGCATCTTCGGATTTGTTGCGTACAATCGTCACCCTGATTCCGATCATTCCTCTGGTTTTCCTCATCCGCGCCGCGATTGGGCTTTTGTACGGTCTCAATGCGCAGGAATCCGGCAGCAAGCAAGCACTTCAAGACCAGCTGTCGGAAGTGCAGCAGGTCGCCAGCAGCAATGTCGATCGCCTTTTGCTCCGGACAACTGGCGACGGCAAGCCTATGCGGCCTGCACACCGGAAATATTTGCGTGCATTCATTCCCGCCATGATTGGCTACATCGTCGTGCTGTTTGCTTCGATTTTGATTTTGAAGGAAATCGGATCGGACGGCCCGATCATCCTTCGAGTGGCGCTTTCGCTGGCGCCGGTGGTACCGATCATATTTGTCTGTAAAGCGCTGATTCAATTCCTGCGCGATTGCGACGAACTCGAACGCCAGATTGAACTCGAGGCGATCGCCCTGTCCTGTCTATTCACCGGATTGATTTTTCTTTGCCTGGGTTTTCTGGCCAACTCGAAACTGATTTCCTTGGGCGACGGCGCCCTGGTGGCAATCTGGGTGTTCCCGACTTTGTGCGGCCTGTACGGCGTGACCAAATGCATTGCGAGCTGGCGCTACCGATGAAAAGCCGGGTCCGCGAATTGCGCGAAAAGCAGGGCTGGTCGCAAGGCGAGTTGGCGGATCTGCTGGATGTCTCGCGGCAAACCGTCAATGCGATTGAAACCGAAAAATACGACCCCAGTTTGCCTTTGGCATTCAAGATTGCACGCCTGTTCAATATGCGTATCGAAACAATATTTCTGGAAGGATAATTTTATGTCTCTTAACGTTGCCGGTTACGGCTTGGCTATTTTGACACTGGGTGCGGGCATCCTGAGTCCTGCCGCACATGCGCGCAAACTCGGCGAACTGGATTTCCAGCCTTGTTCGCTGCAGGTCGCCATGAGTGCCACAACGGTATCGGCACAATGCGCCACGCTGAAGGTCGCGGAAAATCCCGCCCAGCCCAAAGGTCGACAGATTGAACTGGCGCTGGCATGGATCCCGGCCAAAGGCGAAGCCGAACCCGACCCGGTTTTCATGCTCGCGGGCGGTCCAGGACAATCGGCACTCGAGAGCTATCCGCAATTGCATCCGGCGTTTGGCGACGTCATCAAAAAACGACATGTCATTCTGGTGGATCAACGCGGTACCGGCAAATCCAATCCTCTGGTTTGCAAGGACAACGGCGGAAAAAGTGCCGTTGCTGAGAACGAAGCCATTGAGGAACTGGATCTTAAAAAGGCAAAAGAGTTTGCAAAGCACTGCGCTACCGAGATCGGTAAACGTGCCGACCCGCGCTTTTACTCGACCCGCTATGCCGTCGACGACCTGGATATCGTTCGCCAAAAAATCGGCGCCGAAAAAATAAATTTATATGGCGTTTCCTACGGCACCCGCGTTGCGCAACAATATGCCAAACGCTTTCCGCAACAAATACGCAGCATCGTGCTTGATGGCGTTGCACCAAACTCGCTGATTCTTGGTGCCGAACATGCGATCAACCTCGAAAATGCACTGAATCTGCATTTTGCCCGTTGTGCGTCCGACAAAATATGCAAACAACGTTTTGGAAATCCACGCCAAACCCTGGATGCCTTGCGTGCAAAACTTGCGATCGCGCCAATGACGGTGAATTACAGCGACCCGATGTCGGGCGAAGCAAAGCAGGATAAATTAAATCTTGGTGCGCTTGCCAGTGTGGCACGCATGTATTCGTATTCGCCGATGACCGCTTCCATGTTGCCGCTCTTGCTGACACAGGCAGCGCAGGGCAATGGCGCGCCGTTGCTGGCACAGGCGCAAATGATGAACGAAAGCATGAACGAAGCCATCATGCACGGCATGCAACTGTCGGTTATCTGCAGTGAGGACGCTGCCGAGCTGAAGGAAGATTCGGCAACGGCCAACACTCTGATCGGCAACAGCATGATCAGCTTTCTGAAAGCTCAATGCGAAGTATGGCCCCACTCAAATCGCGTCGCTGATTTTCGCGAACCCTTGAAAGGCAATATGCCGGTGCTGTTGTTGTCGGGCGAGTTTGATCCGGTAACACCTCCGCGTTACGGCAATGAAGTCGCAAAATTCCTGCCCAATAGCCGACACGTGGTCGTAAAAGGCCAGGGCCATAACGTGATGCCGGTGGGTTGCGGACCAAAAATATTCGCTCGTTTTATCGACAGTGCCGATGCGAAAAATCTCGATGTTGAATGTCTCGACAGTCTCGCTTATGTACCGCCCTTTACCGGTTTTTATGGCTGGGAACCCTGAGCCAGCTCAGGCGTTTGACCTTGATTGAAAAATTTTCTTAAGAGAACTCCTCATGATCGAAGTTCAGGATTTACATAAAAGTTTCAAGACCAAAACCGGATTGGTGAAGGCCGTCCAAGGCGTGAGCTTTACCGCCCGCGATGGTGAAATTACCGGCTTGCTGGGCCCCAATGGCGCCGGCAAAACCACCACGCTCAGAATGCTTTACACCCTGATGCATCCAGACAGCGGCAACGTAAAAGTCGATGGTTTCGACAGCATCAAGGATGCCGAGGACGTCCGTCGTCGGCTAGGTGTATTGCCCGATGCCCGTGGCGTTTATAAACGTCTGACGGCTCGTGAAAACATCCACTACTTCGGAGAGCTGCACGGCATGACGCAGCAGGAAATTGCGATGCGTACGCTGGCTTTATCCAACGCGCTCGGCATGGACGACGTGCTCGACCGGCAATCAGAAGGTTTTTCGCAGGGACAACGCACCAAAACCGCCATTGCCCGTGCCCTGATCCATGATCCGAAAAATGTCATTCTCGATGAGCCCACCAACGGTCTGGACGTCATGACCACACGCGGATTGCGCGAATTTTTGAAACAACTTAAAGCCGAAGGTCGTTGCGTGATTTTTTCCAGCCACATCATGCAAGAGGTCGCCGCGCTGTGTGATCGCATCGTCATCATTTCGAAAGGTGTGGTGATGGCTCAGGGCAGTCCAGATGAATTGCGCGAACAATTTGGTGAACAGAATCTGGAAGACGCTTTCGTAAAAGCCATTGGCACCGAAGAGGGACTGCACGCATGAGCGCCTTGATAACCGTGTTCAAGAAAGAAATCCGCGACATGATGCGCGATCGACGCACTGTATTGATCTCCTTGGTAGTCGGCACTTTATTAGGTCCGCTGCTGATGTTCGGCATGCTCAAAATGATGGTCAATCGCGCGAATACCCAGCTCGAAAAACCATTGGCTCTGCCCGTCGAAGGTGGGGAGCATGCGCCAAATTTGGTGAACTGGCTGAAAGGTCAAAACATTGTCATTAAACCGGCACCGACGGATATCGATGCGGTGATTGCCGATCAAAGTGAAGATGTGGTGTTACGCATCAGTCCCGAATTCGGTGCGCAGTGGCGCAAAAGCTTGCCGGCAAAAGTGGAATTAATTCACGACAGCACGCGCCAGGATGCTTCCATTCCGGTACAACGCGTTGAAACGCTACTGGAAAATTACAGCAGAACCGTCGGGACTCTCCGCTTGCTGGCGCGCGGCGTCAGCCCGACCGCAATCCAATCGATACAAATCGCCCATCGCGATTTGGCGACGCCGCAAAGCCGGGCCGGTCAGGTGTTGTTTTTCCTGCCGTATCTGCTGATCTTGACGGCATTCCTCGGTGGCGCCTATTTGATTATTGATGTCACTGCCGGTGAGCGTGAACGGCAATCGCTGGAACCCTTGTTAGCCACTCCGGCATCCCGCAGTTCGATTATGAGCGGAAAAATCCTTGCTGCCTGTGCTTTTGGTTTGTTGAGTTTGATCATCACTTTGCTGGCCTTCAAAATATGCTTTCTGTTTTCTACTGGTTTCGGCGTGAAAGTGGAATTATTGCTCAGCACAATTTCATTGTTACTGCTTGTGTTGATCCCGATTTTATTGATCGGTGCCTGCTTGCTAACCTTGATAGCTGCCAGCGTGAAGAGTGTGAAAGAAGCACAAAGCTATATGAGCATACTGGTGATGTTGCCATTGTTGCCGACGATTATTTTGATGGCTAATCCGGTCAAGAATCAGCTGTGGATGTTTGCAGTCCCGTTCTTGTCGCAGAACCAAATGATTCTGAAATTGGTGCGTGGCGAAAGTATCAGCGGCAGCGAATGGGCCGTATATTTCCTGGCCGGTTTTGGCTTGGCTGCCGTGCTCTGGGCCATTGCGGCTCGCATGTATCACCGTGAAAAACTGGCGATTAGCGCCTGATGCATCCACACACTTTCATCAAAGGAATTATTCGTGGGAATAGCCTTCTGGATTAGACGCTTCATCCTGATTTTTTGTCTCGTCTTTATCGTGCTTGCTTGCGTGCATTTACTGCGTGGCCACGAGTTGCTTTTCGCGATGAAGGAAAGTCTGCTGTGGGGAATTATCACGGCCAATGTTTTCGTGGCTTCGCGAATTTACAATGCTGGGAACGGCCGATATTGCGACTTATGCAACGACACGCCGCCTGGCTAGTTCAGGATTTTTTTCCGATAAAAAAAGCCCGGCAACGCCGGGCTTTTTTTGCGACTGCTTTTCGTATCAATTGAAGTTGAAATTACGACGCACGGTGCGTGACTCATCCAATGGCTGGAATTGCCATTTTTTCACGGTGCTCAAAACGCCACGATCAAACGTACCGCGCGGATTCGATTTCACGACGCGGACGTCGGACACCGAACCGTCACGATTCACGACAAACTCCACTTCCACGTTTCCGGTGATTTCGTTGCGCCGTGCATCAGCTGGATAATCCGGTTGTGGCGTACTGATAGCGACCAGTGCGCTGCTGACTGCGGCGGGGCGTGCCGGGGTTGGCGCTGTTGATACGGGTGGCGCGACTACGGTGGGTGCTGGACGTGTCTCCACTGTTGCCGGGCGGGTTTCAACCGGTGCCGGAGTGGCGACTGTCGGTGCGGTTCGTGCTGCAGCAGCGGCTTTCGCGGCGTCATCTGCGGCTTTCTGTTTGGCGAGCTCTTCCAGACGCTTTTCATCTTCCGTGCGTTGGGCATCATCGACCAAGCGCTGGGCGGCATTGGCTTTACCGGTGCTAATGGCTTCGGCAATTCGCGGCAAGGCGGGGGCTTGTGAGTCGGCGCGTTCAAGCAGGGCTCGCAGGCGTTCGGCTTCGACAAAATCAAAGCGACCGATGGCTTGCTCGGCGGCAATGACGGTGTAGGGCATCAGATCCATCAGCGCGCTTTCGGCATTGGCATCGGGCTTATCGCTCTTCTTGCGAAGCGCCAGATAGTATTCCATCGCATTATCGCCGGCGGGGGCATAGAGGCGCTGCTCGCGGAAAGCCGTGGCGGCGCGCTTGCGTAGTTCGTCGACCGGCAACGCGGTGAGCGCGGCTTCGGCCGCTTGCGCTGCTTGGGCGGCCTTGGCTATTTGGGCTTCGGCCTGGGCGGTGGTATCGGCGGTGGCGGCAACTTCCGGCTCGGCTTCCTTTTTACAGGCAGACAGCCCCAAACCCAGCGAAATTAGCAGGGCGCAGGGCAATATGTGTTTCATTACTTTGGTCGGTTTGCTCATAGTGATCACTGGGTTCAAGGCTGGGTTAAAAGAGTGTACGGATTTCACATGCTCAACACATTAAAGTTTGGCCTAATGGTGACGTTTTTTCCGTATCGTGCATCACGGTATAGCATACCGGCTTATTTGCCTATGCAAAAACTTGTAAATATCTTGCCTAGAAGGGCATCCGCATCCATCTGGCCAGTGATTTCGCCAAGGGCGTGGTGGCTGTCACGCAGCTCCTGAGCCGCCAGCTCACCCTGCTTGTGCGCCAGCTGTTGTGCAGCTAACGCCAAGGCGGCGGCGGCTCTCTCCAATGCCTCGATATGGCGGGTTCGGGCACTGAAACTTCCGGCATCGCTTTCGTTTACTCCGGCGGCATTGCGTAAGGCCTGGCGTAGCAAGTCAAAACCTAGTCCGGATTTGGCCGATAACCATACGTGCTTTCCGTCCGCCCGTTCTTCCTGATGGACCGCCTTGCCGCTGAGGTCGCATTTATTATGCAGCCAGAGGATTTTCGGCACCCCTGATAGGCTTGTCCGCAATTCCCGGACAGAGGCTTCAGTATCACGATCATCCAGCACGGCCAGCGCCAAATCGGCATCGAGCAATTCCCGGTGTGCCCGCTTGATGCCTTCCCTTTCGACGACATCGGCGGTATCGCGCAAGCCGGCAGTATCCACCAAGGTGATAACAACGCCATCGAGCGTAATGGATTCACGCAAAACATCCCGCGTGGTCCCGGCGATGTCGGTGACGATGGCGCGTTCTTCGCCCGCCAGACGATTGAGCAAAGACGACTTGCCAACGTTAGGCGCACCGACAATCACGACATGCACGCCATCGAGCAAGCGTTTTCCGCGCTGCGCTTCCGTCAACAGTTCGCTTAGATTTCTTTGCACATTCAGCAATCGCGTCTGCAATTCCGGTGCGGCGAGAAAATCGATTTCTTCTTCCGGAAAATCCAGTGCCGCTTCGATGTAGACACGCAGATTGACCAGGCCCTGTTCGACTTCGTGCACGCGTTTTGAAAAATCACCGTCCAACGAACGCCGTGCCGCGCGCGCCGCCGCTTCGCTACCGGCTGAAATCAAATCGGCGACGGCTTCGGCCTGCGCCAGATCGAGTTTTTCATTGAGGAAAGCGCGTTCGGTAAATTCGCCGGGGCGTGCCTGTCTTGCACCCAATGCGATGCAGCGCTTCAATAATTGCGATAGTAAATACGGATTTCCGTGTGCCTGCAATTCGACCACGTCTTCGCCGGTATACGAGTGCGGGCCGGAGAAATAGATCGCGATGCCGTCGTCGATGATTTCTTTATTTTCATCGAGAAGACGTCCGTAACTCGCCATGCGTGGCGCTATTTTCCTCTGTAGCAGGGTTTCGGCTATCCTGCGCGCTTTCGGGCCGCTCAAGCGAACGATACCGATACCCGCTGGCGCTTTGGCGGTGGCGATGGCGACGATGGTGTCAATGTGTTTATCCATGCGAGCATCATAAACAAAGGCCCGCGTTTGCGGGCCTTTGTTTTTCATATTATCCAACTAAAGCCGTCATTGGCTAAGCCCATTTTTATTTCACCACCAACGTCTTGTCACCATGGCGCTTATTAATGACTTGCTGCTGGGCAATCCCCAACAAGCCATTGGTTACCCAATACAACACCAATCCTGATGGGAAAAAGGCCATCAGCACACCGAACATCAGCGGCATGAATTGCATCACTTTCTTCTGCATCGGGTCCATGCCCGGCATAGGCGTCAGCTTTTGCGTAACGAACATCACGATCAAGTTCATGATCGGCAGGATGAAATACGGATCCGGTGCGGTCAGATTTTGAATCCAGCCCATCCAGGGTGCCTGACGTAGCTCAACGCTTTCCAGCAATACCCAATACAAGGCGAAGAAAATCGGCAGCGGGATCAGCATCGGTAAACAACCGCCGGCAGGATTGATTTTTTCTTTCTTGTACAGATCCATCATCGCCGTCGAATAGGCTTGACGATCATCGCCGTAACGTTCTTTCAAGGCTTCCAGTCGTGGCTGGATCGCTCGCATTTTTGCCATGCTTTTATATTGCGCAGCAGATAATTTATACAGCGCCAATTTCAGCAAAACCACGATCGCTATGATGGCCCAACCCCAATTGCCGATCCAGGAATGTAACAGCGATAGTAGCCAGAAAAGCGGCTGTGCGATGAAACTAAAAATACCGTAGTCGAGCGTTAGCTTGAGACTCGGATTTATTTTTTCCATTTCTTCTTGTAATTTTGGCCCGACCCACAAGGTGGATTCGAGCAATTTCTTTTTGCCCGGCGCGACTTCAAATGCCGGGCTGACACTATTGATGACAAATTTCGTCTTGCCATTTTCCTGTTGTGTACTAGTTGAAATCTGGCGTGCTTCTTTGGTTCCGGGAATCCAGGCGCTGACAAAATAATGCTGAACCATGCTGATCCAGGTATTAGTACGCTCGGTGAGTTTTTCGTCGCCATCGGCAAAATCTTTTAGCGCTCTTTTCTCGAAGTTTTCCTGCTCGCTGTACCAGGCCGCACCTATCAGACTAAAACTTTCGGGATTGGTGAACATGCTGTGCTTCGGTGGTGCAGGCGGCTGGTTACGCATGAATTGCTCATAGGCAAAACCTTGCCATGCTTGCGTACCGGTATTGCTGATTTCCTGCTTTACCTTAATGGCGTAACTGCCGCGTGTCAGCACCAGCGTTTTGCGAACCTGCAAACCCTGAGCAGCATCGTTCCAGATAAAGGGAATTTCCAAGGTGTTTTGACCGTCGGCCAATCGGTATTGGGCGGTGGGATTTTCGAGACGAAAAACTGCTTCGTGGGTTGGTGCATTAGTCTGCGTTGCTGACAAAGCGCCAAGACCGGATTGCGCGACATAAAAACTTTCGTCGTTATTCGCCTGCAGAACCACATTGGCGCTACCGGCTTTTTTCTCGAGTGGATACTTCAGTAGTTCGCTTGAAATCAGGGTGGCGCCGCGTGGATCTATCTGCAGCTTGAGCACATCGGTTTGTGCCGAAACGGAATTGACCGTTTGTTCAGGCGCATCGCTTGGCGTAGTCGGAGTGGGAACGGCGCTTGACGGCAGTGTTGCACTAGGGGCTTCAGGCAGACTGCTGGTTTTATTCGGCACACCTTTGGCGGCACTGGTCACGGCTGGCTTGGTTTCCGGCGTCGCGGTCGCAGGGGTTTTTGACCATTCCATGAAAAGCAAAAACGCGACCAATAGCCAAGCAAACAATAAAAACGAACGAGTCTGATTCATGAGCTCAAAAAAACCTGGGCAGGATCTGCCTGTTAGGGATCGCGGGGAGTGACAACGCCGTTGTCTGGCGAGCCGTGCATTGTGCCTATCGCAGCGTTACTGAGCAATGATTGGGCGCGATGGAACAGTTTTTCAAGGTCTGCACGCCATTGCGTTGCGATTGCTTTTGCCGCTTCCGGTTTTGCCACCAGTACATATTCCGCTGCACGAAATTCACTCTGGTGCGAACGGAAATAATCTCGGCAGACGCGTTTGATACGATTTCTGGCAACGGCGGATTTATCGACGCGTTTGGATACGGCAATACCGAGGCGCGGCGTCGGAAAAATGTCGCCCTGGGCAAGATGTAAACGAAAGTAGGCGCCAGAGACGCGACTTCCCTCGCTAAACACGGCTTGGTACTCAGCCGAGGTGCGTATACGCGCACTGCGAGGGAAGCGGTGGTGGGCCGTGGAATTCACGTCCCAGACTGCAATATTTTACTTAGACGCAGAGACGCGCGCGGCCTTTGGCGCGGCGACGTGCGAGGATCTTGCGACCACCGACGGTTGCCATGCGGGCGCGAAAACCGTGGTCACGTTTACGCTTGAGATTGCTGGGTTGATAAGTACGTTTGGTGGCCATGACGCAACTCGCTTGAAGATTGTGCGGGAAAGACTTGAAAGTATAGACAATTTCCCCGGTTCCCGTCAAGCCGGATCTGCTTGGCGAATGTCTCGCAAGTCGCTAGACTGGGCCACCCCCGACTTATCCACAGCAGCCTCGGGCTGCCGGAATCCGTTTTGTCTATGTTAACTGCTTGGCCCCGCTGTCTCGAACGTCTGGAAGCAGAACTTCCAGCTGAAGATATCCACACTTGGCTGCGTCCGCTGCAGACCCGAGTTGTGGCACATCAATTGACCTTGTTCGCCCCCAATGCGTTTGTTCTAGAACAAGTGCGTGAACATTATTTGCCCCGGATTCGGGAATTAATGACGCATTTCAGCCAAGGACAGGCCGAAGTCTTACTTGAAGTCGGTTCCAGCGCCAAGCCTGTGGCGGCAACAAAAACCAAGGCCGCGGTATCCAATGACGCCGGCTTGGTGTTTCAAACCAATTTGGACCCCCGCTATCACTTTGATAATTTCGTCGAAGGCAGCAGTAATAAGCTAGGCCGTGCGGCGGCGATGCAAGTCGCCCAGAACCCAGGCAAGGATTACAACCCACTATTGCTATACGGCGGTACTGGCCTGGGCAAAACCCATTTGATGATCGCGGCCGGCAATTTGATGCGTGCCAATAATCCTGCCATGAAAGTGTTGTATCTGCGTTCCGAGCAATTTTTCAGCGCGATGATGAAAAGCCTGCAAGAAAAAACCATGGATCAGTTCAAACGGCAGTTCCAGCAAGTTGACGCGCTCCTGATCGACGACATCCAGTTTTTCGCCGGCAAAAACACGACGCAGGAAGAATTTTTTCATACCTTCAATGCATTATTTGACGGCAAGCAACAAATTATTCTTACCTGCGATCGTTTTCCGCGCGAAGTCGACAACCTCGAACCCCGGCTGAAATCCAGGCTGGGCTGGGGTTTGTCGGTCGCCATTGAACCGCCGGATTTTGAAACACGGGCTGCAATTCTAATAGCGAAAGCGGCCGAGCGCGGGGTACCGTTACCGGACGATGTTGCGTTTCAAATTGCCAAACGCATGCGCTCGAACGTGCGGGACCTAGAGGGCGCTTTGAATACGCTGGCGGCGCGTGCCAATTTATTCGGCAAGACCATCACGGTGGAGTTCGCTCAGGAAACCCTGCGTGATTTGCTGCGTGCGCAATCACAGGCGGTGTCCATCACCAATATTCAAAAAACGGTCGCCGAATATTTTCAACTTCGCATGGCCGATTTGCTGTCGCAAAAACGCACGCGCAGTTTGGCACGCCCTAGGCAGCTGGCCATGTGTCTATCGAAAGAATTGACCGAGCACAGTCTGCCGGAAATTGGTGACGCCTTTGCCGGCCGTGATCACACGACAGTGCTGCATGCATGCCGGGTGATTCGCGAATTATTGAATACCGATGGCAAAATGAAAGAGGATTGGGACAAATTAATCCGCAAATTAAGCGAATAAGACTTACCAGCGGGATAAATTGTGAATAAACTGGGGATAGTTATTGGAAGTGGGTTTTATCCACAAGCTATCCCAAGCCTTAGGAGTCTTCACCCACACCCGGCGAGTGATTAAAAACACATAAAAAACAAGTACTTAAAAGCTTATCCAAGGTTTTTGGCGACTCTACCACCACCACTCTTTATATATATCCACTAGGTTAATGGGGCATACGGCATGCGTTTTAGTCTTTCTCGTGAAGTTCTTTTAAAACCCTTACAGCAAGTCGTCAATGTGGTTGAACGCAGACAAACGCTGCCTGTATTAGCTAATTTATTGGTTTCGGTAGAAAACAATAAACTCTCGATGACCGGTACCGATCTCGAAGTTGAAATGATTGCAAGGTCGGATGTGGAAGATGCTGAGAATGGCGAAACCACCATTCCTGCTAGAAAGCTGTTTGAAATCGTTCGTGCTCTACCTGATGGCAGCAAAGTGACATTAACTCAAACCGGCGACAAGGTGACCGTACAAGCCGGACGCAGTCGTTTCAGTTTGGCGACATTGCCTAGCCGGGATTTTCCCGCTGTGGAAGACCTCGATCTTGTCGAACGTATTCGTGTGTCGGAATCGGCATTAAAGGAATTGATTGAACGAACTGCATTTGCCATGGCGCAGCAGGACGTTCGTTATTACCTCAATGGCTTATTGTTGGATTTACGCGAAAACAGCCTTCGTTGCGTCGCTACCGATGGCCATCGTTTGGCGCTTTGCGAAGCCCAGTTGCCTGAAGGCGCCCAAACGCGCAAACAAATTATCGTCCCGCGTAAAGGTGTTTTGGAACTACAACGCCTATTGGAAGGCGGGGATCGCGAGGTAGAACTGGAAGTCGGCCGCAACCATTTACGCATGCGCCGCTCCGATGTCACTTTTACCTCCAAACTCATCGATGGCCGTTTTCCTGATTACGAAGCTGTAATTCCCATCGGCGCCGATAAGGAAGTGAAAGTTGATCGAGAAGCCTTACGTGCGGCCCTACAACGTGCGGCTATTCTGTCGAACGAAAAATACCGAGGCGTGAAACTCGAAATCTCGCCGGGTCAATTGCGTATCATCGCCAATAATCCGGAAAGCGAAGAAGCTCAGGAAGAATTGGAAGCAGAAACCAAGATCGACAATTTGTCGATTGGTTTCAATGTCACCTATCTTCTGGACGCTCTCTCTGCCTTGCGTGAAGAGCACGTTATCCTGAATCTGCGTGACGGCAATTCGTCCGCCCTGGTGCGCGAAGCCAGCCACGACCGCAGCCGTCATGTTGTTATGCCGCTGCGTTTGTAATGATTGTTTTATAACCTACACCGAAAGCCCGGTTTTTCCGGGCTTTTTACTTCGAGCACCATGGAACTCATTGAACTTCGAATAAAAGATCTGCGCTGCATTGAACAGGCGCAATTAGCTTTCGGTCCGGGTATCAACCTCATCACCGGCGCCAACGGTGCCGGTAAAACCTCGATTATCGAAGCCATCCACTTGATGGGCTATGGTCGATCATTTCGGGGACGGGTGCGGGATGGCATGATTCGCAGCGGTTCAAACCATTGTGAGGTTTTTATCCGGTGGCAAGATGCCGGGCCAGGAGAACGCTACGCTGGTCTATCGCATACCGGCAGTACCTGGCAAGCAAAGCTCAATGGCCAAAACACAAACAGCCTGACAGAGCTTTGTGCAGAAATCCCGATCGTGAGTTTTGAACCCGGAAGTCACGAACTGATCGGAGGTAGCGCTGAGCATCGCCGCCGTTATCTGGATTGGGGTCTGTTTCACGTGGAACACGAGTTCGTTCAACATTGGCGCCGGTATGCCCGTGCACTCAAGCAACGGAATAGCTTGTTGAAATCCCAGGCAAGCCCGAGTCTTCTGGATCCATGGGAACGGGAGATGGCGACCAGTGGCGAGATTATCAGCCGTTACCGCGCACTGTACCTTGAGCAACTCGACATCGACTTCAATCACACTGTTGCCCAATACCTACCAGAACTGGGCCGCGCCAGTTTGAGCTTTGTATATGGCTGGAAGCGAGCGGAACTCTCTCTACAAGATGCCCTGGTATTGAGTCGCCAACGGGACATGGTGGTTGGGAGTACCAGCATTGGTCCGCATCGGGCAGATTGGCGCGTGGATTACGAAAACCTTCCCAACAAGGAAACATTGTCGCGTGGTCAGGAAAAACTGACTGCGCTGGCCTGCGTGATGGCACAGGCAGAGAATTACGCCCACCGAAAGCACGAGTGGCCAGTGGTCTGTATGGATGACCTGGCATCGGAACTGGATGTTCAGCATCAGGAACAGGTTCTGAACCATCTCAATGAATCAAGAGCACAAGTCATTTTGACCGCCACGGAAACCCCGGTAATTCTAGAAAAGCAGATAGCGTTCGAAACAAGGTTTCACGTGAAACGTGGTGTAGTCTCCCCGCTCTAAGGGGAGTCAGGCAGCGCTTGAAGTGCCATTTCGGGGTATAATCGAACGCTTGATACGAAGCCCGGACGCCCTTTGGCGCTGGCTGCAAGACACCATGGAAAAACTATCAAAATGACCGACCCACAAGTCCCAGAAAACGCTCCCGCGCCTAACAACACTTACGACTCCAGCAAAATCACCGTTTTACGAGGCCTCGAGGCTGTTCGTAAACGTCCCGGCATGTATATCGGCGACGTTCATGACGGCACCGGCTTGCATCACATGGTGTTCGAAGTGGTGGATAACGGTATCGACGAAGCGTTGGCTGGGCATTGCGATCGCCTAGTTGTCACTCTGCATAACGATGGTTCCTGCTCGGTGTCCGATAACGGCCGTGGTATTCCGACCGATATCCACAAGGAAGAAAACGTGTCAGCCGCCGAGGTCATCATGACCGTGCTGCATGCCGGCGGTAAGTTCGATGACAACAGCTACAAAGTCTCAGGCGGCCTGCATGGCGTCGGTGTGTCCGTAGTTAATGCCTTATCGAAGTCACTTTGGCTGGATATCTGGCGCGACGGCTTCCACCATCAACAGGAATACGCCGAAGGAGAGCCGGTATATCCGCTCAAGCAGGTCGGTCCATCCAGCAAGCGCGGTACCGAACTGCGCTTCCTGCCTAACGCCGAAATCTTTACCGATGTCGAATTCCACTACGACATCCTGGCCAAACGTTTGCGAGAACTTAGCTTTCTGAACTCAGGTGTCAAGATCGAATTGATCGATGAACGTGGAGAAGGCAAGCGCGATTTATTTGAATACGAAGGCGGCATCAAAAGCTTCGTGGAACATCTCGCTTCGGTAAAAACCCCGTTACATCAAACAGTTATCTCTGCTTCCGGCGAAAAAGACGGCATCGTAGTCGATATTGCCCTGCAATGGACCGACGCCTACCAAGAAACCATGTTTTGCTTCACCAATAATATTCCGCAGAAAGATGGCGGTACCCATTTGATTGGTTTCCGTGCCGCGTTGACGCGCACCTTGGGTAATTACATCGAACAAAGCGGCATCGCCAAGCAAGCCAAAGTGGCGATGTCCGGCGACGATATGCGCGAAGGCATGATTGCGGTGCTCTCGGTGAAAGTGCCAGACCCAAGCTTCAGCTCGCAAACGAAAGAAAAGCTGGTGTCTTCCGAAGTTCGTCCCGCTGTCGAAGCGGTGATTGGCCAGAAACTCGAAGAGTTCCTGCAAGAACGCCCGAATGAAGCCCGCGCCATTGCTAGCAAAATCGTCGATGCCGCCCGTGCCCGCGAAGCCGCCCGCAAAGCCCGCGATTTAACCCGTCGCAAAGGCGCGCTGGATATTGCCGGCCTGCCCGGCAAGCTCGCCGATTGTCAGGAAAAAGACCCGGCAAAATCGGAATTATTCATCGTCGAAGGTGACTCTGCCGGTGGTTCGGCCAAACAAGGCCGTAATCGTAAAACCCAAGCTATTTTGCCCTTGAAAGGCAAAATCCTGAATGTTGAACGTGCGCGTTTTGATCGCATGTTGGCCTCGGCAGAAGTGGGCACTCTGATTACTGCACTCGGTTGCGGCATCGGCAAGGACGAATACAATCCGGACAAATTACGTTACCACCGCATTATTTTGATGACCGATGCCGACGTCGATGGCTCGCATATTCGCACTTTGTTGCTGACCTTTTTCTATCGCCAAATGCCGGAATTACTCGAGCGCGGACATATTTATATTGGTCTGCCGCCGCTATACAAAATCAAGCAAGGCAAGAACGAGCAATACATCAAAGACGATGCAGCATTGAATGCGTATTTGGTCAATCATGCTGTTGAAAGTGCCGAGCTACGACCATCGGAATCGGAGCCGGCAATCAAGGGCATGGCGCTGGAAAAACTTTTGCTGGAAGTGGTTGCTGCGAACGAAGTAATTCAACGTCACGCCTATCGCGTCGATGCAGCCGTTCTCGAAAACATTCTCGAAATGCCTGCGCTGAAAGTAGAAGATTTCAAGCTAGCGGAAACTTTAAAACCTTGGTGTAAGTTGCTGGAAACCAAGCTCAACAATGTAGGTTTGGGCCGTCCGCAATTTTCAATCGGTATTCAAGTTGCGCAAGAAGAAGGCTTGGGCGGCGCACTGATTATTGAAAAACGCCATCACGGATTAACACATACCCAAACACTGGCCGTGCAGCAATTGGTGCATGGCGAATTGCGTTCGCTGACCGAAGTCGCGCAACAGCTCAATGGTCTGTTGCAGGAAGGAGCGACCGTGCTGAGAGGCGGGAAATCACAGGCTGTCAGTACATTCAAGCAAGCAAAGGAATGGTTGCTCGAAGAAGCAAAACGCGGCCGTACCATCCAGCGCTTTAAAGGCCTGGGTGAAATGAATCCGGAACAATTGTGGGATACCACGGTCAATCCAGAAACACGCCGTTTGCTGAAAGTACGTATCGAGGACGCGGTCGCGGCCGACCAGATTTTTTCGACCCTGATGGGCGATGTGGTAGAGCCACGCAGAATATTTATCGAAGATAATGCGCTGCGTGTCGGAAATCTAGATATCTAAAAAATGCTTACGAGCAATGAGCAAGTAACGAAAAAAAACAAGGCGCCCGGCATCGATAAAGTGCTGGGCGCATTTTTTTTGGATATCGGCTTGCTCGGATTTTTCTGGTTTGTCGGAATGATATTAATTACCGCGATCTGGACATTGTGCGTTTACCTTGCGAATACAGGAACGATCCCTAATCCGCAGCCAAGCCAATGGGCGACCATGCTGATGGGCATTTCGTCATTGTATTTTTCCATTCTAATTGTCGGCGGCGCGCGTGGCAGAAACCTATCATTGAACCCAATACCCGCAAGCAGAACCTACTTGGCAGTGTTGGCGATCACAACAGGCCTGGCCGTGTGCTTACTGACCATGCTGTGCACCTATGTCTTGCACTATTTAGGGTTCGAGCTACATCCTGGGAATCAGGCGTTACTTCAAGAGACTGGAAAAACCACACCGGCGATCATCGGTTTTTTGACCCTCGTCATAGCGCCGATATTTGAAGAGCTATTATTCCGTAAACAACTATTTACCCGCTTTCTAGTCGCCGGATACACGATTACCGGCTATCTCCTGAGCAGCGTTCTGTTCGCCTTGATGCACGAGCCAACGCCCACCGAAGGATTAGTCAGATGGTGTTTGATGCTCTTGTTGTATGCCGCCATGGGCGCGGTGTTTGCCTGGGTCTATCAAAAAACCGGACGGCTTTGGCCGGCAATACTCGCGCACGCAAGTAATAACCTGCTCGCTGTCGGGATCTTGTTGCTGGCCTAGCCGGTGAGCCGAAAGGCATCGGGTAGGGCGGCTGCCTCCGTGCAATTACTCTTACTCCAGATCTTCACAAGGAGACAAACGGCGTTTATGTATTTGAACAAAGAACTTGGGGCTTGAGTATGGAGCCCGCGGCCCGTACCCTTGTCATCTTTAATTAGTGCTTTTGCTCTTTGGAGTTTTTGATGAAACGCATGCAAGCTTTGATTGTTGCAATCGCTGCCGGATTGTTTTTATGTTTTTCCGCCACTCCCAATGTAAGTGCGGAAGAGAAAACGGGTGAAAGCAAAGAACAATCGAAGAAAAAATCCTACAAAGACAGGACGATGAACTTTGCCGAAACCTATGATCCAGACGGCAATCTCATTAAAAAAGAAGAGGCGGTAAAAATTTATCCTTTGGCGACGAGGGTAGAACCAAATCAGGATGGCTCACCAACCATGACCCGATTGCGCAACGACATGATCATTGCGTATCAAAAAGGTAAAGCTGACGCAGCCAAGGCAGCGGCGGAGAAACTACGGGCTGATCCGAAAGCCAATCTCAACGATCGCGCAATCGCTGTTAAAGTGCTTGCACTTTTGGTTACCAAAAAAGACCCGAATGACCACACAAGTGCGATTCCCTTGCTCGAAGAGGCGATGGAAATAAACGGTCTAGACAATAATTCGCATTACGCGCAAATGTCGGAACTGGCACAACGCTTATTACTCGATCAGGATTATGAGGAAGCCTATAAGTGGGCGGAACGCTTCCTGCAGGAAACCAAAGTAGAAAAAATCGAAGTCCTGAAAGTGAAAGGCAATGCGCTTTTCCGCATGCCCAATCGTGTGAAGGATTCATTGGTGCCATTGGAGAAAGTGCATGCAGTAGAACCGAACGATTTAGAAACCACACAAATGCTGGCGAAGGCTTATTCCGACAGCGGTAATCCGGCAAAAGCTGCAGAACTGACGAAGCAGATTCTGGCCACGACGGGTAACGACAGGGTGTCGCAAGTAAACTTGGCCATCACCTACTTCGATGCGAAGCAGTACGAAGCGGCCGCCGTAGTGATTTCACAACTACGAGCCAGCAACCAATTAGTGGATGAACGTGATTATCTGACCGCCATGAATGTCTACACAGCCCTGAAAAAACAAGAGAAGGAACTGATAACGGTGATGGAGTCCGGCTTCAGCTCCGGTGCACTCAAGCCAACTTGGCAACGTTACAACAAGCTTGGTGATGCTTATTACGACAGCAGTCTGGAAAACAGTTTGCCCAAAGCGATAGAAAACTGGTCCAAGGCGGCACCATTGGCCAAAGACGGAGCCATATATTTGAATATTGCGATCGTTCAATGTCAGGAAGAGATGTGGGCTGCATGTAAAGAAAACGCTAAAAATGCGATTGCAAAAGGTGGAATCAACGTGAATGATGCAAAAGCGCAGATAGCCAAGGCGGACAAGCATTAAGTAAAGCGAAGTAGCGCACATTTAGATCTCCCGAGAGATTGGATAAACCAGCATCTTGGTATAAGCTTAGAGGTTCCCGCGATATGGTTGTCGCGGGTCATGGCGCGAAAGCGTCGCGAAAACAAATTTTTTAAAGAGCCGCCACCGCATGACGGATCCCAATAACAAAGATGAAAAAGCAGCCGGCTTAAGCTGGCCTCGTATCGGCGGCGTTGCATTTGCAATGGCGTTGCACGTGGCGGGCTTTATGATGTTGATGGCGCCTGTGTCGGCACCACCGCCACCGGAAGACGAAGAGCAAGTCGTGCCGGTCAGTTTTACCGACCCACCACCGCCACCTCCACCGCCACCACCGCCGCCGCCGGAACAACCGCGAGTCATTACGCAGATTGTTGAAACACCAAGGCCGACGGTGCTGCCGCCACCGCCGGAAGCGCCGCCGATCATCACGGATGATTCGAACGCCATGTCGACACCCGCACCACCGCCGGCACCGCCAACCGTTGCACAGGCGATACCGTCGGACGTCGATGCACGGGAAGATATTTCCGGCCGCGCGATGAACCCGCCGAAGTATCCTTCACAAGAACTTCGCGATGGCGTAGGCGGTTCGGTCATGTTGTTGGTGACTATTGATGCCAGTGGCACAGTGCTAAACGTCAGCGTAAAAAAATCCAGCCGTAACCGAAATTTGGATCGAGCCGCCATGGACGCAGCGCGTCGATGGAGATTCAATCCGGGTATCCGCAATGGTCAAAAAGTTGGGGGCGATGTTCTCGTTCCTGTTAATTTCACTCCGCAATCATGATTAATCACTAAGATAAAGGTCATCCTATGCTACAGGACATCCTCACCCTCTCGGCCGCAGCTGCAGGCGGCGCCAATAACACCGCGGAAGCCTTCAACAAGATGGGCTTCAGCCACATGTTCAGCACCTTCATCACCGGCGAAAACAACGTCGGCGCCATCGTATTTGCCACTCTGGTGATCATGTCGATGGGCTCGCTGTACTACATGGCCGCAAACTTCATTAAAGGGCGCGTTGTCTCCAGCCGTGCCGACAAAGTGATGGCCACCTTCTGGGAAAGCAGTCCACAAGACGCAATCCGTGCCATGGAAGAACAGCCTGCCAACGAACCCTTCTCTAAAATTGCTCTTGAGTGCGCACAAGCTGCCGCCCACCATCAGCGTAGTGAAGGCAACCGTCTGGCCGAATCGCTGAACCGTTCGGAATTCATCGACCGTACCTTGCGCCAAGTCGTCACCAAGGAAAGTGCCCGTCTTGAAGACGGTATGACCTGGTTGGCAACCGTCGGTGCAACCGCTCCGTTCGTGGGTCTGCTCGGTACCGTTTGGGGTATTTACCACGCTCTGATCAACATCGGTGCCTCCGGCCAAGCCGACATCGGTAGCGTCGCCGGTCCAGTGGGTGAAGCCCTGATCATGACCGCCATCGGTTTGTTCGTCGCGATTCCAGCCGTGTTGGCGTACAACTTCTTCACACGCTCGAATCGTAATACCTACGCAAAATTCGACACCTTTGCCCATGACCTGCATGACTTCTTTGCTACCGGCGCCCGCGTTGGTTCCGATAAGCGTTAATTCAAAGCAGGATCTAGAAGGAGCGCTTTATGTCATTTAGCACAAATTCCGGCGGTGGGGGCCCAATGGCCGACATCAATGTCACGCCTCTGGTAGACGTGATGTTGGTGCTCTTGATCATCTTCATGATCACGGCACCGTTGATGACGCATAAAGTCAAAGTGGAACTGCCGAAAGCATCGCTTGATGAAAAAGCACCAGTCAAAGTTCCGCCGATCACGATTACCGTGAAAGCCAATGGTGAAATTTATTGGGCCGATGTCAGAGTGACCCAGGATGCGTATGAAGCCAAGCTCGATTCGATTGTCGGCCTTGACCCACAGCCGCAGCTCGATATCCGTGCCGATAAAGACACCAAGTACAAACTGATTGAACAAGCCACGACGACCGCGAAAGACCACGGTGTTCGAAAAGTTGGCTTTGTTTCCACTCGTGAACGCTGAGACGGAGTAGCTAATGGCCTTTTCTTCAAACTCCGGTGGCGGCCCCATGGCTGACATCAACGTTACGCCCCTCGTGGACGTGATGTTGGTGCTCCTGATCATCTTCATGGTGACGGCGCCACCCTTGTCGCATCAAATTCAGGTCGATTTGCCACAGCCGACGCGTAATCCCCCACCGCCAGATTTAAATCCTCCGGATCCGATCAAGATTCGTATTGACGCCGGTGGCAGTGTTTCCATGAATGGTACACCGATAGATATGCAGGCCTTGGAAGCACAATTCGACGTAGTGGGCGAGCTGCCGGTTCCCGAGCAGGGCAAATTGGAAATCGATACCGACCCGGAAGCCGAATACGAAGTATTGGCCAAGGTATTGGCTAGGGCAAAAAATGCAAAGTTGACCAAAATCGGTTTTGTGAAAGCCGCGAACTGATTCGGCAAAGCGCCTTTCATTTTGCTATGAAATCAAAACGCCACCTTCGGGTGGCGTTTTTTTATTTGCCAAAAAACATAATCAGGCGTAAATATGGATCGTCAACCAACGCAAGGAGAGCGCTATGCAAAGAATCCCCTCCACGAACATGATGGCCGATATCAATATCACTCCCCTGGTTGATGTGATGCTCGTGCTTTTGGTGATCTTCATGCTGGTAACGCCGGCGATCAGTCAAACGATGAGCCAGCCGATCCAGCCATCGCCACCGGGCAAAGTACAGGACACGCATAAACTCATCGTGCAAGCGGGCGATACTTTTTTACTTGACGGAAAAATGATCAGTTCCTTCGAGCTGAAACTACATTTCTCCGAGTCCATCCGCGCCGATGAAAAGTATACGGTCCAGGTTTACGGCGAGCCCGATGCCAGCTATCAGAGTTTCACCGAAGCCATGGCAATTGCAAAAAATGCCGGCGTTGAAAACCTGAGTCTGGCTTCGAACTAACGCGAAGCGGGAATCACACGAACGTAGTTTTGTACGGTGGCAAATAACCCATCGTACAAAGCATCGTTGAACAGAGCATGTCCAATAGAAACTTCTTTGGTCATCGGCAAAGCGGCGAGAAACGGAAGCAGGTTTTTCTGGTTAAGATCATGTCCCGCATTGATTCCAAGGCCAAGCGATTCAGCCAGCTGAGCGGTGCGACTGCAGTTTGCGAGTGCGACGCTTGCGTTGCCATTTTCAAAACTTTCGGCAAATGGACCGGTATAAATTTCAATGCGGGTTGCCCCAACTTCAACGGCGATCGGCAAATTTTCAACGTCCTGGTCGACGAATAAACTCACTCGTTGGCAATAGGGCTTGAGAGAGGCAATCACCTCGCGCAGTCGTTGTTGATCCTGCAAAAGATTGAAGCCATGATCCGAGGTGATTTGGCCATCACTATCGGGGACGAGAGTCACTTGTGTGGGGCGTGTTTCCTTTACGAGTGCCAACAGTCCTGGATAATCGCCGCGTGCCGATGCGAAAGGATTGCCCTCGATATTGAATTCTACTTTATCGGCCACCAACTGCGCCAAAGCCCGCACATCCGAAGGACGAATATGCCTTTGATCGGGTCGGGGATGCACGGTAATGCCACCGGCACCGGCCGAGATTGCAACACATGCAGCGTCAAGGACGCTGGGCAAATTTCCTCCGCGGGAATTACGTAAAACCGCGACCTTGTTAACGTTCACACTCAGCAGCGTCATGAAATAATCCGGGCTATTATCGCGAACAGAGTATCATTGAAATATTGAGCGCGAGCGGATATAAAGAGATCGGATGCGACCATCAACCATGAATAACTTATTCCGCGATCTTGGCTTTATCGTGCTGGCTTGCATCTGCTTTCTGCAGAACAACCAGGCACAGGCGCAGGCGGAGAAACTCAGGGTATATGGCGCGCCGTTACTGCAGCGCTACACCGCAAAAGACTATAGCGGGAATCCGCAACACAGCACGATTGCTACCGACAAGTCTGGCCGGCTATATGTCGGCAACAACGAGGGCATCCTGCGTTTTGATGGCACGACGTGGGAGTTGATCGAATTACCCGGTAGACAAAACGTGCGTGACCTGGTGCGAGCGAACGACGGTAAAATCTATGTTGCCAGTTTCGATACCTTTGGTGAGCTGGTCACCGACCAAAGCGGCAAGACAACATTCGTTGAACTGATGACACTGTCGGGTCTGCAAGGAAAAGATCGCCATGTAGGCAACGTCTGGGAAGTTGTTTATACCGACCTCGGCGTTTATTTTCGGGCCGAGGAAAATCTTTTTTTTATCAGTTACGACAGAAACACACGGCAACAGTGGCCCATGTCGGAAGATATGCGCAGCGTGTTTCCACAGGTGAATATTCTTTATGGCCGCGTAAATGGTCTGGGCTTTTGCAGATTCGACAACGGCAAATTCATATTACAGCCGGGCGGTGAAGTGTTTGCGAACCAGCCGTTGGCGGGCATGATCGACATGGGCAGCTGGCGTTTACTGGTGTCGGATGAAGGTTTTTACCGGGCTGACCAGAACGGTATTAAACGTTTGCCGAACAATGCCGGTGCGGAATTGAAAAGTAGCGGCGCCTATGAAGTGTTGTCGTTGTCGGACGGCAGTTTTGTCGTCGGTACCAAGCAGGGCGATGTATTCCGCTTTGGCAAGGACTTCACCGTGCTTGAACGGCTCAAGCTGGGAAGCTATTCCATCGCTGCCATTAGCGCTGACAATGAAGGTGGCCTATGGGTGGCAACGGAGGGTGATTTGGTGCGGCTGGCAATGCCCTCGCCTTGGTCGTATCTTGATGCGACGCAAGGCGTGCAGGGTGTCGCCTACGATTTCGAATGGCATGACAATGCATTATGGACTGCCAGCAGCAGCGGGATTGCACGCATCGTCCCGCTTTCCAACGGCACAAGTCGCTATGAGCAAAAGCCCTGGGCCGCCTACGAGGCCTATGCCTTGGATAGCAGCGATGCCGGCTTGCTGATCGGGCACCGCGAAGGCCTTATGGTGCTTGAAAAAGGCAGCGACACCCCGCGAAATCTGGAGTACGACCTAAACAATGCGGTCAGTCTTTTGGAAGTATCACGTTTCAACGAAAACATTATTTACGCCTTGTCGAGCAAGGATATTTTCGTCTTGTCGAAAAGCTCGGGTAAATGGCAGATTCTGAAGAAATACCCGCTCGGTGATGCCGGCGTGGACACTATCATCGAGATAGGCGCCGGCGAAATCTGGCTCAGTGATAACTACGCCGGGCCACAACGCTGGCGGCTTGACCGGTCGACGTTCGAGATCATCGAGAAGAAAACCTTCGGCAAAAACGATGGCCTGGTCCTGGACAAGGAAAAGCCACAACATGTGTACCGGCTTGACGGCACATTGCATCTAGTCACTGGCGACAAGGGCTATATTTTTGACGGTAAGCGCTTCAATCCCGAAATGTCACCACCGTTTAGTCTGGTGGGGCGACCACACGAGTTCTATGTTGTAGAAACCGCGATGGGCAGCTATGCCTATACCACCCGGGAAATGTGGTTTCGACCGAACCAGAAAGAGCAATGGCAACCCTTGCGCATGGGTTTGGGTAGCGCCGCCGGGTATGGCACGGTGCGCCTGAATCATGACGGTGTCGTTCGCATTTCTACCTGGGGCGGCATCTTGCAATATAACGATAAGGAAAGGAGCCCCCAGGCCGAGCCACTGTCCCTGAAATTTGAATACGTCATTGCAATTAGTCCCGACAATAAATCCAGCCTCGATTTGCCGACGGCATCGAGCTACTCCAACGTAGATGTGCCCGCTGGCTATAGCCTAAAGCTCCGTTTCTCGCTGGTGAGCCTTGCTAGCGGAGTCGAGTTTCGCTACCGAATGCGGCAGATCTCCGATGATTGGTCAGGCTGGTCAGACCGTGACCTTTTCATTCGTTCGCAACCACCGGGGGATTATGTTCTCGAGTTGCAGGCAAGAACCCGTGCCGGCCGTGAAGCAGAAGCCATTAGCTATCGCTACACGGTTTTGCCAAAGTGGTATGAAATTTTATGGGTCCGGTTCTTGATCCTGATCATGGCCGTGGCGGTAGTATTTCTGCTGACCTACTGGATTATTCGGCGTCGGGTCGCGAAATATCGCGAAGATAATGTAAATCTCGAAAAACGCATCAGTGACCGCACGATAGAGCTGGAATCACTCAATCAGAAGCTGTCGGAACTGGCCACCGAAGATTCGCTGACCGGGGTATTGAATCGTCGTGCACTGGAACAGGGCTTGCAACGCGAATGGTATCGTTGCCTGGATCAACGGCGCTCGCTATCGGCATTAATGATAGACGTCGATCATTTCAAACAGTTCAACGATAAATTCGGGCATCTGGAAGGCGATGTGTTGCTTAGGGAAATTGCACAGTCGCTCAAACAAAATCACGATGCCAAGCGGGAATTGCTGGCACGTTTCGGCGGCGAAGAATTTGCCCTGTTGCTGCCCGGCGTTGGCCTTGAAGATGCCATGGAGCGCGCTGATAAAATCAGGTTGGCCGTTTCCGCGCAAAACCGAAATGTTACCGTGAGTATCGGTGTGGCCGGGTTTATACCCAGCATCCAGATGGAGCAAATCAGTTTGCTACGCCGTGCCGATGCTGCCTTGTACCGGGCAAAACGTGCCGGTCGCAACCGGGTTGAAAAAGACAACGACTAAGCGGTTGCCGCATAGCAGCGAAAATCGGTTACAGGGTTGAATTGTTATCGGCGTTTTCAGCCGCTTTTCGTGCGGCGGCCTGTTCGCGCATCATTCGGAGTTCTTCGGGGCTGATCATTTTGCTATCGTCGCGGCGACTACTTTCAAGTCGAGATGCCAAGAAACTTAAAATGGAAGCGAACATAAAGCCGAGCGCACCCAAAACAAAGAGTACCGTCAGGAAGGTAGGCAGCCCCTTCATCATGGTGAAACCAAAACAAGCGGCGGCAATTAATAACAAAATCCAAGGCATGGCATCGACTCCGGCAGATGAGGCGCCAGTTTAGCGCAGGCTTAAAGCAAGGGCGAGAGTAGTCGTGCAAATGCTTCCAAAAGGCGATTCATAAAAGACGTGGCCCTATCTTTGGGAACACGTTTGCTTTTATGAATGTCGTCTTCCAGAACCTTTGTCAATTCCGCCGCCACGCCGGCATCCTCCAGCAAGATGCAAAGTTCGAAATTCAGCCTGAAACTTCGATTATCGAAATTCGAGCTACCCAGGATGACGGTCTCCGCATCCACCAACAGTGCCTTGGTGTGCAGCATTCGGGGGTAGTAATAAATCTTGATGCCGGCCGAAAGCAAGTCATCGAAATAGGAGCGGGCGGCTGCGTCTACCAGTTTCGAATCGCTTTTTTCAGGCACCAGCAGACGAACATCCAAACCACGCAAGGCCGAGGAAACCAGGGCCATTCTGGCCGCCTCGCTGGGCACGAAATAGGGGGTTACCAACCAGACACGTTGTTGTGCTTGCGAAATGGCAAATACCTTTGCCCGATGAATCGATTCCCACTCCGAATCCGGGCCTGAAGGAATAATCTGCGCTTTTAATTTGGGTTTGGATTGTTCGCCAAAAAATTCCGATTCCTTGGGTAAACGTTTACCGGCATAAACCCAGTCTTCTAAAAAAGCCAATTGCAACCAACGCACCACATCGCCGGAAACAGCGATATGTAAATCCCGATAGGCGGCCGGATTGATCGCCTCGTTTTCGGTATCGGTGATATTGATACCGCCGGTAAAACCGGCGATGCCATCAACCACGACGATTTTTCTGTGCGAGCGCAAGTTTATTTTTGGTTTCCACAAACCACGCCAGCGAATGCGTGTCTGATGAAAAAAAGCGACCTCCGCTCCGGTATCAAGCAAGGGCTTCAGAAAGGCTGCGGTGATGCTGGCGGAACCAATAGCATCGAGCAGCAAACGTACTTTGACGCCCTTACGCGCGCATTCAATCAGCGCATCGCGAAATTGTGTGCCGGTGACATCGGGCTCGAAAATATAATATTCCAGATGCACATGGTTTTTTGCCTGGGATATGGCTTTGAGAATCGCGGAAAAACAGGCGCTGCCACCGACCAGTATTTGCGCATTGAGCGCGCTGCTCGCGTCAAAGCCGCTGCTCGCTTCTGCCAGTACCGAGAGGCTCGAGTGCGGATCAAGCGAATCGGCGCGTGCCGGTTTTCCCAGCAGCGCTTTCGAGCGCAAACGTCTGGATTGCTGGCGCCGTATGCGTTGCGGCCCAAGAAAATGGTAAATCACGAAACCCAGAACAGGGATAAAGGCAAGTGAAAAGATCCAGCTTAGCGTGGCCGCCGCCTCGCGTTTTTGCAGCACAATCCAGACGCAGAGCATGACGATGTAGAGGGCCCATAACACGGAAATACCGAGCCATAAATGTGGAAACCAGCTATTGAGTTGTTGCCAAAGCTGCATCGGTTTGTCGTAGAAGTTTGAGCAGACGCTATCATGGCAGAGCTGCGCCAATCGTGCAGCTTCGTAAACGACATGAAAAAGCCCGCAGTTTTTTAACCGCGGGCTTGAGCAGAACCCATTGAAACCTTTGCCCGATTATTTCATCCGTTCAATCTTGTAGCCCTTGTCTTTCAGTAGCTTTACCACGCCGTCATCGCCGACCAGATGCAGCGCGCCGACGACGACCAAAATGTCGTCGCTTTTGTTGGCTTTCAACAAGGCTTCCAGTTTTGGCAACCAGGCTTTGTTGCGATCGGGATTGATACTTTGATAGAGCTCCGGATAATCCTTGCGCATCTCCATCGCCATTTTATCAAACAGGGTTTTGTCATCGGCCTTGCGCCAGGTGGCGTAAAGTTCATCCATCTTGGCTTTTATCTCGGCAGAATCACCGAGAGCATCGAGCAAGAATTGTTCCTGCTGCAGGGACGACATACTATCGAAAATGGCAATTTGTGAATCACCGGTTTCCAGCCCTTTTCCGGGTTTGCCCGATTTGGCGGCGCGGTCCATGAAATGTTTGTCCAAGCCTAGTGCCGCATCCAGACCGATCTTTTGCATTTCGGTCACGGAGAGAATCAAACCCACGAACCAGGGCTCGAATCCCTGGAAATTTGCGACCGGCAGATTGTTTTTTGCTGCATAGGCTTCGAATTTTTTCCAGGTCTCGGCCGAAACGCTTTGCTGCAGATTTTTGCCATGGGGAAGCATGGCGGCCTGTGCCATTTTTTGACCCAGTGCCGGGTTATTCATTTCTTCCGGCGATAATTCAAAATACAGTTGCTCGGCATCGTCAAAAGCGACATCGGTACTTTTGGCAAGCGGATAGTCATCGGCTTTGAGCATGTGGAACGACCCGAGCAGATACAAACTATTGTCGGCATCGCTGACTTTCCATAACAGGGGTTTAGGTGCTTCGGCGCAGGCAATATTTGAAGCGAACAGCAAGAACAGGAGTGAAAAAATTTTTTTCATTTGAATCTCGAAAATGAACAGCGATTTAAAATGCGGAAATAAGTGGCGTCATGCACTTGGGTACAACACCTCGGCGCGTTGATACAACACCCAGCTGGTCGCGATGTATTTATCGCCGTTTACCGGCTTGTTGCCGCGATGGGTGTGGGTGAAAGCCGTCGGAGCGATGAGCAGCGAGCCGGTTTCGGGCCTTATTTTTTTATGCTGATACAAAAATTCGGTTTCGCCCTCGTCGAATTCGTCGTTTAGATAGAACGTCCACAACACGGCGCGATGCAAGGTGTCGCAGGAAGCGTCTTTAGGATACAACTCGCAATGCCAGTACGGATAACCGCCCTTGTTGGCGGTATAGCGCTGGATATTGATGGCGCCGGGTCGCAAGACCGCACGCACGATATCGCCTAACTGTTTTTCCGGCATGTGTTTGAAATCTTCGGCACTCAAGCGACGAGATGCGGCGCCATCGGCACCGGGAACTTGCAACATCAACGGAGCAATCAGGGTATGCGGATATTTCCGGATGTATTTCATCAAGCCTTTGAACATCGCGGCATTCAGGGCATTCTCGATCTCGCGCCATTCCGGGTTGCCGGTGATCTGGAAATCGCTGCTGTCTTTCAAATCCGGCATCACGCCGCCGCCGACTCTGCCTGGCACGGCGGCGCGGCTGTCTTCAAAATGCTTGATCATCGCGGCGCAGGCCTGCTTCGACAAAGACTCGGGATAGACCTCGATAAAATCAGACGGGGTGGCGTTGTCCGTTGGCATCAGGAATTTTTTTCATCGAATTGGGCGTGATAACGAACCGCCGTTTCCACTTCCGCTTTCGAGCCCATGAATACTGGAACGCGTTGATGCAATCCGCTCGGCTTTACATCCAGCATTCGCATACGCCCGGTGCTGGCGGCACCGCCGGCTTGTTCTACTAAAAAACTCATCGGGTTGGCTTCGTACATCAATCGCAATTTGCCGCCTTTGTCGCGGCATTTACTGTCGAGCGGATACGAAAAAATACCGCCGCGCGTCATGATGCGATGTACGTCGGCGACCATCGAGGCGACCCAGCGCATATTGAAATCCTTGCCGCGAGGACCTTCCTTGCCGCTCAGCATGTCGCCGACATAAGCCTGCATCGGTGCTTCCCAGAAACGCTGATTGGAAACATTCACGGCAAACTCTTTTGTTTCGTCTGGAATCTGCATATCGCGTTTGGTCAGCACGAAACTGCCCTGCTCTCTGTCCAGCGTGAAACCGTGCGTACCGCGACCGACCGTCAGCACCAGCATCGTGCTTGGCCCATAGGTCGTGTAGCCGGCGCAGACTTGTTCACTGCCTGGCTGCAGAAAATGTTCGTCTTCCGGCGCGATGATGCCGTCGGGGCAACGCAGTACCGAGAAAATCGTGCCGACCGAAATGTTGACGTCGATATTCGAACTGCCATCGAGGGGATCAAACAATAACAAATAATTGCCTTTCGGATAGGCGTTCGGAATCGGATGCGAGTGTTCCATTTCCTCCGAAGCCAGGCCAGCGAGATGGCCGCCCCATTCATTGGCCTCAAGAAAAATTTCATTCGAAAGCACGTCGAGTTTCTTTTGCGCCTCGCCCTGAATATTGCCAGTGCCGGCTTCACCGAGCACGCCGCCCAACTCACCTTTGCTAATCGCTGTTGAAATGGTTTTGCAGGCGCGGGCCACGACTTCAATCAGTAATCGCAAATCGGCATTGATAAAACCGGCATGTTGTTCTTCGATCAGAAAACGGGTCAGTGAAATGGATTTCATGAAGGGCGCTCGAAAGTCAGTGCGCTATTGTCTCGCCCATACCCGCCCTTGCCAAGCGGTGGCACAATGGACCGATGCCGAATATCGATTTTTCCCTCTTGCCCGTTTTGCTCGCTGCGCTTGGTCTTGGCTTGTTGATTGGTGCTGTGCGCGAGCGCCAGCACAAGGATCCGATGGCCGGTGTACGCACGCATGCCCTGGTCTCGCTGCTCGGTGCCATCGGTTTGTATATCAGCATCTGGGCACTGGGTCTGGTTTTGCTGCTGCTGGTCGGGCTGGTATGGATTTCGTATTGGCGGCAATCGGAAAAAGACAATGGCATGACCGGCGAAATCGCCTTGTTGCTGACCTGTCTGCTGGGGGCCTTATGCCTGACGCAACCGGCACTGGCGACCGCATCCGGTGTTGTTGTTGCCGTATTGCTGTACGCAAAAAACAGCTTGCATCGATTCACCAAGGAAATTCTCAGTGAAGCCGAAGTCCATGACGGCCTGATCCTGCTGGGCTCGGCTTTGGTCATTCTGCCTTTGCTACCCGACACCGCGATGGGACCGAATGGCGTGCTGAATCCGACATCGATCTGGCGCCTTGTCGTGCTGATCATGTTGATCAGCACCATGGGTCATATCAGTTTGCGATTGGTCGGCAACCGCTGGGGGCTTGCCCTGGCCGGATTTTTTTCCGGCTATGTGTCATCCACGGCAGCCGTTGCCGGCTTTGGCGAGCGCGTACGCGAGCAAGCCGAGTTATTGCGTTCCTGCGTGGCCGCCGCGATGTTCGCCAATCTGGCGTCACTGAGTTTGTTCATTCCGGTTTTACTGGCCGTGTCACCCACGCTTTTGAAAAGCCTGTGGCTGGAACTGGGCGTGGGCGCAGGCATTCTGCTCGCCGGTGGTTTGCTCGGTTTGCATGCCGGCAAAGATGAAAAAAAGAGTGTGCCCAATATGCAGACCCGCATGTTCCGGATCGGCCATGCCTTGATGTTGGCGGGCATGATTTCCGCGGTGATATTGATTTCGGCCTGGCTGACTCAGCAGTTTGGTTCGAATATTGCCCTGTTAGCCAGCATGTTTGCTGCACTCGCCGAAGTGCATGCCTCGGCGGCCAGTCTGGGGCAATTGGTAAAAAGCGAAGCGATCGATTTGCAGACGGCGCATTGGGGCTTTTTCGGCATCATGGCCTTCAGCGCGGTAGCCAAGTCGGCTGTCGCCTGGGTCAGTGGAGGCAAGGCATACGGTCTTCGCGTCACGATTGGCCTAGCTGGGATGCTGGTGGGTATTTTATTGATGGTGATCGCAAGCCAATTTCTTGGTTGGTGAGGCCGACTAGTTTTTTTGTTTTTCCAGTCTGGCTTTGGCGATAGAAATCGCTTCGGCATCGGCCGCTTCGACGATTTCCAGTCGTCCGAGAATGTCGATATTCGCACCACTCTCGATTTCGATATTGCCCTTGATGATGACATTCGCGCTTTTGCCGATCACGATATTGGCGCCCTTCGAAATCACAACATTGCTTTCGCGTGGATCCGCTTTCAATTTATAAACGCTATGGCAGTAGGCGCAAGCGACCAGTTCGTCATCGCGGCGGTCAAAAGCGCTTGCACCGCATTGGCTGCACTGCGCTTGCAACATTGTCTTTCTTGCCATGTGAAGCGCCTAGATAATTTTCAGCGTGATGGCTTTCAACACCGCACGTGTGCGATCACGGGTGCCGAGTTTGTCGAGAATATCCGAGACATAGTTTTTCACCGTGCCCTCGGACAGAAAAACCGCCTTGGCGATTTCCTTGTTCGAATAACCACCGGCGAGCAATCGCAAAATGGAAATTTCGCGATCATTGAATGTATCGGTCGGTTCCTGCACGTCGCGATAGGCATAGCGTGCACGCACCAGATCCGTCGATACCGGAGCAAATAAAGTCTCGCCTTTGGCAACGCGTTCGATGGCATCGACCAGGTCTTCGGGCGACGCATCTTTCAACAGAAATCCCTGTGCACCGGCCGCCGCCGCCTGCAGCGGAAAATCCGCTTCATCGAAGGTGGTCAATAAAATCACGGGAGTGCTGATGTTTTTTGCACGAATGTTTTTCAGCAGCTGGAAACCATCCATGCCGGGCATGCGGATATCGGACAAAATCACGTCGACCGGATTGTCCGGCAAGGCGCTTAGAAGCTGTTCGCCATTCTCCGCTTCAATCAGGACTTCCAGATGCTCAAAGCTACCGAGCAGGGCTTTCAGCCCCATCCGCACAAGGGCTTGATCATCGGCCAGGGCGAGGCGAATAAGCGTGCTCATGCGGCCACCGGAAGCCAGGCTTCGATTTGCATGCCGCCAGTACTCGAACGCTCGCATTGCAGGCCACCGCCGAGGTTTTCAAGCCTTTCGGTCATCCCCGTCAAGCCATTGCCTTTCTGCCATTGACTGGCCATCCGGCCGTCATCGCGAATGCGCAAATGCCAGCGCTCGGCATCGCGTTGCAAGACCACCCAAAGTTGCTGCGCCTGACTGTGGCGGGCACTGTTGGTGAGTGCTTCCTGCACGGTGCGTAACAAGACTTCGGCTTGCTGCACGGGAACCTGATGCGCACTGTCGTCGATGGCAAGTAATACATTAGGCCGAGGAAACGGCGCCGCCATTTTTTCGATGGCGATCTGCAGATCCATACCGTCGTGCAGTCGCATTTGCTGCACTACATCGCGAATATCGGCCAGCAATTCATCGGCCAGGGCCGCGCAGGTTTCGATACTTTTGTGTTTTGCCAAATCGGGATGGCGCACGAGTGCGGTCAGATTCAATTTCAGTGCGGTGAGTTTGTGGCCGGCAACATCGTGCAGCTCGCGGGATAATCGCAGGCGTTCGGAATCGCGTACGGTTTCCGCCAGCAGCGTTCGGGTCGCGATCAAATCGGTATTGAGCAACATCAATTCATCCCGGCGTTTTTCGGCCTGGCTTGAATACCAGGCCATCAACATCGCAAACATCTGGAAGCTGGAATAAATAAATACCGAGACGATGGGATTACTGACGCGCCATAAATCCCGATAGATAAGAAACAGGCAGATATTGCTGACGATGAACAGCATGGCCAGCCGCGATGGCGCAAACAAAACCGCCGTCACGGCACTGGCAACGATCAATAATATCGGTGCCGATGAAAAGCGCGAGACCATGCAAATAGCCAGCGCAATCAGCACCAGCGCTATCGACAAAAGCTGGGCCCGAAAGCGGTTTTTATCGAAGACGGTGCAACTGATAAATACCACCAGAAACAGCAGATGCAGGAGCATCACGACAGGCTGAAGTAATCCCTCGTCCACGATACCGGTGCCATTGGGCTCGCGTAGCCACACCTCGGCCCCTATCGCCACCCAGGCGATGTAGGCGGCAATATTCATCGGGGCGAACAGGCGTTTCAGTAATTCGATCATGGCGACAGCTTGGCCTCTTAAGCGGGAATGCTCAAGGTATGCACGGAAGATTATGACTTCCGGCACCCGGGATTGATGACATTTGGCACGACCACAGCAATTTTTGCAGGTGCATCCTGTCTCTCACGGATTCGAGCAAGGAGAACCTGCATGTCCTGGTATTCAAACACCGCACTTTTACACGCCGCCGTCGGCACCACGGCCCTGGTGACCTTCTGGGTTTCCGGCATGGCAAAAAAAGGCAGCCCGGTGCATAAGGCGTCCGGCAAGATTTATTTGCTGTCGATGGTCGGCATTTTGTTATCGGCATTTCCGATGGCCACTTACATCCTGCTCAACGGCAAGCCGGTGATCGGTGGTTTCCTGCTGTATTTGCTGATTATTACCATGACCAGTGTCTGGAATAGCTGGCGTGCCATTCGCGACAAACGCGATTGGAAGCGCTACACCGGTCCCGCTTACAAAGCGTTGATGGTATTGAATCTGCTCAGTGGTTTGGCCATCGCCGGCGTCGGCCTGTTTCTGGCTCAACAGATGCAGATGGTGATCACCAGTTTCTCGCTGATCGGCTTAATCGGCGCGTATCAGATGTATCACTTTCAGCGGAAAGCACCGAGCGACCCGCGCTGGTGGATGCGCGAACATTTGACCGCGATGGTCGGTAATGGCGTGGCGACGCATATCGCATTTATGCAAATCGGCTTGCCGAAAATACTGCCAATGATCGCCGGCCCGGTGATGGTCAATATTGCCTGGATGGGCCCGCTGTTTGTCGCGGTAATCGCAGGGACTTATCTGACCCGCAAATATGCACCAAAGCGTGCCGAGCCCGCCGCAAAAACAAACATGGCAGAAATGACATGAATAAAATCAAAGCAAGCCATCATCACAAGCACTTCCTTTATATTGGCTTGGCACTTGCCTTGCTGGCGTGTTGGTGGATAGGTTGGCGGGATTTTGACCCGAACATTGCGCAGGAATTAGTCCGCGAGAATATTCGTTCAAGCATACGCGGGCTGATCCAGATTTCGATTCAGTACCTCGTACCGATCGCCATTTTGGTGTTCTTCACCAGTGAAATTTTTAACGGCATTCCACTGGGGCAGGATCGGGACGAAACCTGAGATATTCTCAAAAGCAACGGCGCTGGATGACCAGCTTCGCTGTTGAAAAGCACTTTCCGCCTGTGCGGGGAAGACGATCGTTTAATTTACTCGCGTTTGAGTTTGTCGAGTAACAGGCGCATCGCCTGATCCACCGGCGATTCGCTTTCGAACACTAACAATTCATTACGGCGTTTTAAATCGACCAATTCTGTCGGCGACAACACCAATACGCGGGCACCCCGGCGATTGACCAGCATGATGGAGCCGGAAATACCGCTAATCCACGACACTTTCAGTTGCTGAAAACCACTGTCTGGCTTGGGCAGTTGCAGCCAGGTGCCGACAACATAAGTACGCACCTCCTCGAGTTCGGCCTCCGTCGGTTCGGCATGTGTCTCGAGCGCCGGCATTTCCTGCGGCGATTCAGCAACGGCAATATCACTGTCGCGCTCAATGATGGCGGCAGCAGTGGCAGACGGGGTGGCAGCGAAGCCAGTCGTGTTTGTCGCCACGGGAGCGACGAGGATTTGGCCGTAACTCGAGAGCTCAGCTTCTGGTGGCGTGACGATTTCTTCGGTCCATTCCGAGACGGCATCGATGAGCGTTTGATAAATATCCATCGCAGCGTCTGCCTGCACGCCGGAGCTGGACAAGACTTCCTGAGTTGAGGCTTCCAAGGTATCCAGATGCGACAAGGGTAAAGGCTCACCCAGGCTGGCCATATCCAATAGCGCAATCCACGGCATGGCGATACGCGAGGCAGTAGCAAACTCATCGCTGTCTTTGCCTTTGCGCAGTGCCGTCATCGACAGGTGGTGCAGCCATTCGGTATTGAAAAAATTCCGCAACTCGACCGGTAACGCATATTGGCGGGTAATATTTTTGACGACCGCACTGGCTTGCAACCGGGCAACTTCCAGACGCTCATGCCCTTGTTGGGTTTCGCCAGCCCGCTTTTCGGTTAGCAGAACGCGTTTCCGATGCGTCTGCATTTGCGTCGACAGCTGCGCTTCGACGGTTTGAAACTTACTGACATCGCCATCGTATTCTTCGCCGATTTGTTTGGCTGCCGTTTCGACATGGCCAAGTAAATCGCGTTCCTGTGGCGTTTCACCCAGATTGTCTTCGCAGGCTTCCGACATGGTGTTTAGCAATTGCCGCGCCGGATGGTGGCGTTCCAGAAACAGTTGCGGGTCACTGACGGCGGCGCGTACAAACGGCATCACCATTTGCGACAGCACGGCAGCGACCGCATCGCCGTTCGGACGATCTTTCAACATGACATCGAATAAATTTCCGGCCAGTTTAACCGCCGTATCTTCTTCGGGGGCCAATACCGCTTGTTCATCACCGAAGGTGATGCCTTCTTGTTCGGCGTTATGCGTCAGCTCGCGTTTGATCGCATCGGCAATCGAGCCATCGTGCTTGCCAATGGTGGCCAGCAGGGCATCGATGTTACTTTTCCTATGCTGCATCTTTTGCAGCATGGCCAGCGTTTCGGATTTCGCCATCGCGCGTTGCGGTTGCGTCGGTGGCGGGGGTGGATTGCGAGCTTGCAGGCTTTTAAGTTGCTCAATCAGGCCATTGAACAGGCTGCGGTCGGTTTCACCGACACTGCGATCGTAATGGGCGGTGGTGCCCGCACCTTCGGAGCCAGCGTTTTCGTGACCGGTATTGGCAGCGGCAGAATTATCGCCTTCCTTGTCGGCACCCGTTTCAGCGAGAGCAGTCGGCACTTTGATGCTTTGGCGACGAATGCGTTCTTCTTCGTCCTGGATAATCAGGTTGGGCAGGATCCCGGCTGCCGCCAAACCGGCGTTGTATTCTTTGAGCAGATCCGACAGGACCGGATCGAGAATCTGGTCAAACTCGTGAATGACCACGGCCATGAATTCATCGGTCAAGCCTGCTTCGGCCAGGGATTCGCGGGCCGCGTCGGCAAAGATTTGCGGCGCTACCGGTAATTTT